>NZ_JBSFRH010000022.1:0-104332 GCF_053589135.1 Rhodococcus sp. NPDC003382 | reverse complement strand
CGTCTCACGGTGTACGGCGGCCCGACGGTGTGGGGGGGGGGGGCGAAGCGGGGGTTCGTGGGGGGGGGGTCCTGCCCCCCCCCCACCCCCACACCGCAGGGGTCAGCGCTGCAGCCGGGCGAGTATGTCGGCCAGGTGATTTGCCAGCTCGACCTGCTCGGGGACGATCGCGGGATCGGCCACCAGGGTGATCCCCAGCTCGCCCGCGTACGACAGCACCGCGAAGGTCACACCCGCGTTGCCGGGGGTGACCACCAGCGGCACCAGCGACCGCACCCGGAACCCGGCCAGTTCCACGGGCTCGGCCGGGCCGCGCAGATTGGTCACGAACGTGTGCACCATCCGCTGGTGATCGATGAACAACCGGAACAATCCGAGCCGGCTGAGCGCCCGGAACGCCGATCCGAGCGGCCCGCCGGACGACGCACGATCCGGAAGATGTTCGCGGGCAGCGCTCGTCGCCGCGACGATCCGCGCGAGCCGGGTCTCGTCGTCCGCGATCGCCGGTACCGAGACGGGGCGGACACCGGTGGCGTTGCCGAGACGGTCCGCGGTCGTGCTGCGGCGCCCCGAGATCGGCACCGACACCACCAACCGGTCGGGATGCTCCCCGCGAGCTCGCAGGACAGCCAGCATGGCCCCGGTCACTGCCGTCACGACGACATCGTTGACGGTGCCGTGGTGGCGGTGCGCCAGGGATGTGACGTCGGCCAGCGGAACGGTGATCCGTGTGAGACGCCGTCGGCTCGACGTCGGCCGGTTCAGCGAGGTCGGCTCGACGAGGCGAGGCCACCTTCGGCCGAAACCGAGTTCGCGCAACCCCGCGAATCCTCGGCGCATCGCGACCGGGAGCGCTCGCACGGCGGCGAGCTTCGCTCGCGCGGCATCGGCCGCCAACGTCTTCCGGCTCGGCGGTGGCTGCGGGAAGACCGGGCCGGCGACCAGCGGTCCGCCGTCGGTCAGCGCCGCCAGCACCGCCAAGCCGCCGAGGCCGTCGGCGAGCACATGGTGCAGGACCACGATCAGGGCACTTCGTCCGCCCGATCGGTCCGTCACCAGTCGCGCCTGCCACAACGGACGGTCGTGAGGAAGGGGGGTGCAGACGAATTCGGCTGCGAGGTCGAAGAGTCGGCGTTCGTCTGCCGGTACGGGCCAATCCTGTTCGGCCAGATGCTGTTCGAGGGTGAAACCCGGGTCGTCGACCCACACCGGACGGCCACAGCCGAACGGCACTCGCTGCAGTCGCTGTCGCAGCCGCGGAATCGAGGGAATCCGCTCTGCAAGGTGCGTTCTCAGCGTCGACAGATCGGGCCCGGGCGCTGCGTCGAACTCGAGGATCGCACCGATGTTCATCGGTACCGGTCCACGATCGGTCGCGAGCACGGTGAGGTCCGCCGGACCGGCACGCTCGATCCGGACCCGGTTCGATGTGTCGGGGTTCGCGTTCGACACGGAGATCACCTCCAGCACCGGATCATCGCGCCGCGACGACGGTTTCGAGCACGTCGTGCAAGGCGCCGAACGTGTCCGCGGGCAGCAGCGCATCGCAGTACGGCAGCGCCGCGGCCATCGCCCCGGTACTCGGCGTGAAGCCCGGGCTTCCGGCGCGGGGATTGAGCCACACGACGCGGTGCGCGCGACGGCGGATCCGCGCCATCGTCCGCGCCAACGCGGCCGGTTCGTCGCTGTCCCAGCCGTCCGAGGCGATCACGACGATCGCGCCGCGCAACAGGTGCCCGCGGTGCGATCCGAGGATCTCGGCGAGACTGCCCGCGATGCGGGTGCCGCCGAACCGGTCGGCGACCTTCGCGTTCGCCTCGTCGACGGCCCGCTCCACGGAACGGTGGGCAAGGGTCGCGGTCAGACGGGTCGGCGCGGTCGCGAATGCGAAGACCTCCGCATCACCGGACCGGACCGCCGCCCGCATCAGGTGCAGGTAGATCTCGGCGTAGCCGCGCATGGACCGGCTCACGTCGCACAGCACCACGATCCGGCGGCGGCGCCTGCGGGGCTGCGAATGCACCAGCCGGACGAGTTCGTAGCCGGTGTGCCGGGACCTCGCGATGCTCGCGCGCAGGTCGATGCGTCCGCTGGTGCGCTGTTCCCGACGGCGTGACCGGCGGGTCGGCCACCGCACCGCGAGTTGCTCCAGCGCGGCGCCGAGATCGCGCAGCGCCGCCGGATCCATGTCCCCGAACCTCTGGTCCGCGGACCCCGCCAGCGCGGAGGCCAGCTGCTCCCCCGGCCTGGTGCCGTCGCGGGTATCCACCACCGCGGAACGGGTGATCCACGGAACGGAGGCCGCGGCGTGGGAGGTGGAGGCACGGGCGTCCGCGGCGTTCGGCTTCCCGATCGGATCGGCGCCGTGCCGGGCGCTGTCGTCGGGCCCGGTGCGCCGCGCGTGCGGATCCAGTTGCAGCGCGGCGTGATCGAACACGGCGGTGAACGCGTCGTCGAATCCGGCGAGGTTGTCGTAGCGGTCGACGAGCGACAGCCGCGCAACCCAGTACAGGCGGCTGCGGGTGCGCGGCGGGTGCAGGTGCAGCGCGCGGCTGAGGGTCGCGGACGCGTCGGCGGGCACCGCGACACCCCCGGCACGCAACCGGTCGACGAGCGCGACCGCGAATGCGGCGCGGTCGACACCGCGCAGCACGCCTCCGTCGTCGGGTTCCTGCGGCATCACGGGGTTCCCGCGAACTCCCCGTAGGCGCCGCGGATCGTGTCGAGGTCGTCGGGGGTCTTGGCGAGGGCGGCCAACCCGGTCGCGTCGGACCGCACGAGATCGGAGACGCCGAGCGCGGCGAGCGCGGACACCCAGTCGATGGTCTCGGCGATCCCCGGAGCCTTGTCCAGGTCGAGGGTGCGCACGGTCGCGACGAACTCCGCGGCGCGGGCGATCAGCGCCGCGTTCGCGACGGGCACGGTGCGGCGCAGGATCGCGACCGCTCGTTCCCGGTCGGGATAGTCGATCCAGTGGTACAGGCAGCGGCGGCGCAGTGCGTCGTGCAGATCGCGACTGCGGTTGGAGGTGAGCACCACCACCGGCCGCCGGGTCGCGGCGAGGGTGCCCAGTTCCGGCACGGTGACGGCGAACTCGCCGAGGAATTCGAGCAACAGCGCCTCGAATTCGTCGTCGGCACGGTCGATTTCGTCGACGAGCAGCACCGGTGCGGTGGGGCCGCGGTGTCGCACGCACTGCAGGACGGGCCGTTCGAGGAGGAATTCCTCCGAGTACAGGTCGGCCTCGTGCAGGGTGTCGCCGCGAGACTCGGCGAGGCGGATGGCGAGCAGCTGCCGCTGATGGTTCCAGTCGTAGAGGGCTTCGCTAGCGGTGAGCCCCTCGTAGCACTGCAGCCGGATGAGCGGCGCGCCGAGTGCCAGGGCGAGTGCCTTGGCCGCGGTGGTCTTCCCCACTCCCGGTTCGCCTTCGAGCAGCAGCGGCCGGCCGAGTTCGACGGCGAGGAACAACGCCGTGGCGGTTCCCTCATCGAGCAGGTAGTCGTGCGCGTCGAACCGGCGGATCACATCGTCGACGTCGGTGAACGTCGGGGCCGGGCCGGGCACCGTCACGCCGCGTGCTCCTTCTCGTAGGCGCGGCGGCAGCCGGGGCAGCAGAACCACACATCGGTGCCGTCGCGGTTCAGGTGCGGGGTGGAGTCGGTGACAGTCACGGTCATGCCGCACACCGGGTCGACGGCGGTGATCGGCTGCGGCGCGGACACGGTCGGTGCCACCTCGCCGCTGCGGATCGTGCGCACCACGTCCGCGACGATGGACAGGCCGATCTCCGCGGCGGTGCGGGCTCCGATGTCCAGGCCGGCCGGGGTGTGGATGCGGGCGAGTTCGGCGGCGGTGGCGTCGAACTGCTCGAGGACCGCGGGCCCGCGCTTGCGGCTCGCGACCAGGCCGATGTACGCGGCACCGGCGTCGAGGCCGGAGCGGATCACCGCGGCCTCCTCCCCGCCGAGGCTCGCGACGATCACGGCGGTCGCCCCGTCCGGCACGTCGGTGCCGGGCAGCCGGACCACGGCGAGGTCGAGGAGCTCCCCGAACGCCGCGACCGCCTCGGCGATCGGTGACGTCCCGAAGATCGCGAGGATCGGCGCCGGCAGTTGCGGTTCCAGGAAGATCTCCATGGCGCCTCCGGATTGGCAGGGATTGACCGCGACGGTCGCGCCGGGCGCCTCGGGAAAGTCGCCCGCGTCCCCCGGCAGCACCCGCAGCAGCACACTCTCACCGGTATCGAGCGCCTCGCGAGCGGCGACGCGCACGGAATTCTCGGTGCACTGCCCACCGACGAAGCCCTCGATGGTGCCGTCGCCGAGCACGAGCGCGCAGTCCCCGGATCTCGCGGACGTCGGCTTCTGTGCCCGCACCACGGTGGCGCGGACGAACGGCCGGCGGTCGGCGGAAAGCTGCGCGGCCCGCGCGGTGAGGTCCATGGTTCTCTTCACCCTCCCGTCAGATCGGTGGTGTCGCCCGGCCCTGCATCGCCTCCCACACCCGCGACGGCGTCAGCGGCATGTCGGCGTGCCGCACCCCGAACGGTTTCAGTGCGTCGACGACGGCGTTGACGACGGCAGGCGGGGACCCGACGGTCGCGGACTCGCCGATACCCTTCGCGCCGATCGGGTGGTGCGGCGACGGGGTGACGGTGAATCCGGTCTCGAGGTGCGGCACCTCGAGCGCAGTCGGGATCAGGTAGTCCATGAAGGAACCGCTGAGACACGTTCCGTTCTCGTCGAATTCGATCATCTCCATCAGCGCCATCCCGATGCCGTCGACGATGCCGCCGTGCACCTGGCCCTCGATGATCATCGGGTTGATGCGGGTGCCGCAGTCGTCGACGGCGAGGAACCGCCGCACCTTCACCTGCGCGGTACCCGGGTCGATGTCGACGACACAGAAGTACGCGCCGTACGGGTAGGTGAGATTCTCGGGGTTGTAACAGATCTGGGCTTCGAGCCCGCCCTCGATCCCCTCCGGCAGGTCGCCGGCGCCGTACGAGCGCATGGCGATGTCCTGGATCGTGACGGCCGCGTCGGGGTCGCCCGCGACGTGGAAGCGTCCCTTCTCCCATTCCAGGTCGGCGACGGACACCTCGAGCATCCCGGATGCGATGATCTTCGCCTTGTCGCGGACCTTCCGGGCGACCAGCGCGGCCGCGGCGCCCGAGACCGGGGTCGAGCGGCTGCCGTAGGTGCCGAGCCCGAACGGGGTGTTGTCGGTGTCGCCGTGCACGACGTCGATGTCCTGGGGTGGAATGCCCAGTTCCTCGGCGACGATCTGCGCGAACGTCGTCTCGTGGCCCTGCCCCTGCGTCTGCACCGACAGCCGCACGACGGCCTTGCCGGTCGGGTGCACGCGCAGCTCGCAGCCGTCGGCCATGCCCAGGCCGAGGATGTCCATGTCCTTGCGGGGCCCGGCCCCGACGGCCTCGGTGAAGAACGACATGCCGATGCCCATGAGTTCGCCGCGCTCGCGCCGCTCCGCCTGTTCGCGGCGCAGCTCGTCGTAGCCGATCATGTCCATGGCCTTGCGCATCGTCGTCGCGTAGTCGCCGGAGTCGTACTTCCACCCGGTCTTGCTCATGTACGGGAACTGGTCCGGGCGCAGCAGGTTCTTCAGCCGCAGCTGCGCCGGGTCCATGTCGAGGTCGTAGGCGAGGCAGTCCACGAGCCGTTCGACGAAGTACACGGCCTCGGTGATGCGGAACGAGCACGCGTACGCGACGCCGCCGGGCGCCTTGTTGGTGTAGACGGCGGTCATGTGGCAGTAGGCGGCTTCGATGTCGTAGCTGCCGGTGAACACGCCGAAGAATCCGGCCGGGTACTTCACCGGGGCCGCGGTGCCGTTGAAGGCGCCGTGGTCGGCGAGGACCTGCGAGCGGATCGCCAGGATCTTGCCGTCCTTGGTGGCCGCGATCTCCCCGACCATCACGTAGTCGCGGGCGAATCCGGTGCTGACCAGGTTCTCGCTGCGGTCCTCCATCCACTTGACCGGTTTGCCGGTCAGCAGCGACGCCACGATCGCGCACACGTAGCCCGGGTAGATCGGAACCTTGTTGCCGAAACCGCCGCCGATGTCCGGGGAGATCACCCGGATCTTGTGCTCGGGCAGACCTGCGACCAGCGCATACAGGGTGCGGTGCGCGTGTGGGGCCTGGCTAGTGGACCACAAGGTCAGCTTGCCGGTGACGCGGTCCAGGTCGGCGACGGCCCCGCAGGTCTCCATCGGTGCCGGGTGCACGCGCGGGTAGACGATCTCCTGGCGGCTCACCACGTCGGCCTTCGCGAACGCGGCGTCGGTGGCGGCGGCATCGCCGGTCTCCCAGTCGAAGCAGTGGTTGTCGGTCTTGCCGTCGAGGTCGTCGCGGATCACCGGCGCGTCCTCCGCGAGTGCCCGGCGGACATCGATCACCGGGTCGAGCTGCTCGTATTCGACGTCGATGAGCTCGAGCGCGTCGCGCGCGGAGTAGCGGTCCTCGGCGACGACGAACGCGACCTCCTGCCCGAAGAACCGCACCTTGTCGGTGACGAGGACAGCCTGCACGTCGTTGGACAGGGTCGGCATCCACGCCAGGCCCTTGGCGGCGAGGTCGGCGCCGGTGACAACGGCTTTGACCTTGGGATGCGCCTGCGCGGCGGTGGTGTCGATGCTGACGAGTTTCGCGTGTGCGACGGGGGCGCGCAGGATCGCCAGGTGCAGCATCCCGGGCAACTGGACGTCGTCGACGTAGTTGCCGCGCCCCCGGATGAAGCGGGGATCCTCCTTGCGGAGCATCCGGCCGTGCCCGCACGGTGTGCGGTCGTTGTCTACGGTCTCGGGATCCTGCCGGTCGGGTTCGACGGCGGTCATGACACTGCTCCCTCGGATTCGGTGAGCTGTTCGGCGGGGGCGTGTTCGGCGGCCCAGCGCACCGAACGCACGATGGTCGTGTAGCCGGTGCAGCGGCAGATCTGGCCGGAGATCGCCTCGCGGATGGTGGCTTCGTCGGGGTCGGGATTGCGGTCGAGCAGGGCGCGCGCGGTGATCATCATGCCCGGCGTGCAGAACCCGCACTGCAGGCCGTGACACCGCATGAACCCTTCCTGGACCGGGTCCAGCACGCCGTCCTTCTCGAGCCCTTCGACGGTGAGGACGTCGTGCCCGCCTGCCATCGCGGCGAGCGTCGTGCACGACTTGACGGGTTCACCGTCGACGGCGACGACGCAGGTGCCGCAGTTGCTGGTGTCGCATCCCCAGTGGGTTCCGGTGAGCCCCAGGTGGTCTCGCAGGAAGTGCACGAGAAGCGTCCGAGGTTCGATCTCCGCGGTAACAGGCTCCCCGTTCACCGTCATCGAAACCTGCATGAGTTCAGCCCCTTTCGGAAACTGCGAGCCGTTCGACGGAGCGGCGCAGCGTGCGTACGGTCAGTTCCGACGCGAGATGACGCTTGTAGTCGGCTGTTCCGCGCTGATCGGCGTCAGGGTTGCACGCGGCCGCGGCTCGCGCGCCGGCCTCGCGGAACAGTTCTTCGGAAGGTTCGGCGCCGCGCAGGAATTCGCCGAGTTCGGCGAGCGCGTCGGGATCGGGACGCACCGCGGTGAGCGCGACCCGCGCCTGCTCGATCGTCTTCCCGTTCATCCACACTGCCGCCCCGGCGGCAGCGATGGCCCAGTCCCCCGCACGCCGTTCGACCTTCGCGTATGCGCTGGATCCGTTGCCGTGGCGCGGCAGGCGCACCTCGACGAGCAGTTCGTTGCTCGCGGCGGCAGTCTCGTAGGGACCGAGCTCGAAGTCGGCGAGCGCAAGCTCCCGGGTTCCGGACGGTCCGCGCAGCACGCACGTGGCGTCGAGCGCGGTGCACACCGTCGACAGATCCTCGGCAGGATCGGCCTGGCACAAGGACCCGCCGAGGGTGCCGCGGTTGCGGACGACCGGGTCGGCGATCACTTTCTCCGCGTCCCGGAAGATCGGGAACACCGCCGCGAGTTCGTCGGACTCGAGCAGTTCGCGGTGGCGCACCATCGCGCCGATCCGCACGACGTCGTCACCGACGTCGATGTAGCCCAGCTCGCCGGCGAGGTCGTTGATGTCTATCAAGAACTCGGGGTTCGCCAGCCGCAACTTCATCATCGGCAGGAGGCTGTGACCGCCGGCGATGACCCTCGCCTCGTCCCCCAGCTTGTCCAGCAGCGCGATCGCGTGGTCGACGCCGGTCGCGCGTTCGTACTCGAATGGCCCTGGTACCTGCATGTGAAACACCTCACATCCGGTTACATGCGCAGTGTATCGTCGCGGCAGGATCCTGCAGGAGAATCGGGCGATTCCGACCGGATCGACAACTCACCGCCTGCCCGAAATTCCCGATCACGGGCAGAGCAGATACGATGCTCCTCGCGCCTCCGTAGCTCAGGTGGATAGAGCAAGAGCCTTCTAATCTCTAGGTCGCAGGTTCGAATCCTGCCGGGGGCACCAGAATTGTTTCATTCAAACCTTCGTCCCAGGACGAAGGTTTGTTGTTTCTGCTAATTACCTCCGTTAACGACGGCATAGCCGACTCGTCAGGCCCCGTCGCACGCTCCCCCGCATCACCGGTTGCCGCGTTTCCGGTGAGCGTCTTGAACGGCTCGTGCAGCGTGACGCGCACGTCGTCGTCCTCGACGTAGATCTTCTCGAAGAACGCCTGGTTGTAAAGCCGACGTACGTGCGGCCCGGCTGCCAAGTAGCCGCGGTAGCAGTTGGTGGCATAGTCCAGCGCCCGTTGCAGGTTGGCTTCGACGTCGTCGATCGCCACGTTGGCCGCTGACAGCCGCTCTTCGACTGCGCCCAGTTGTCGCGCGATGCGGTCCTGCTCGCTCTTGAGGAGGTCAAGCGGCACGGCCCCGGCGTAATGGGCCTGGAGCAGCCGGGTGCGCTCGGTAAGGAGCCGCTCCTTCTGATTCGAAAGGTCCCGCACTTCGGCGTCGATGCCCGCACGCGTGGCCGCAATCTCGGCCCGCAGCCGAGCTTCGATCTGACGCCGCACCTCGGGATCGAGTTGGATCGTCCGATAGGCGTCCTCGACCAACTCCTCGACTACCGAGATGAGCACGGCTTTGCGGGTGCAGCCGTTGCCTTTGCTGTGGCGCCCCAAGCAGATGAAGTAGGGGTAGACCGTGCCGTAGCGGTTCTTGGACATCGTCACGATCAGGCGGCTGCCGCAGCCGCCGCAGAAGACGCTCGACTTGAGGTAGTGCGGGTGCTCACGGGAGCGCTCGCCGGTAGCCCGAGCGTCGAGCACCTCCTGTACGCGCGCCCAGGTGGCTTCGTCGATCAGCGGCTGATGCCGGCCCGGGTACTGGACGCCGCGGTAGGTCACCTCGCCCTTGTAGTACGGCGTCCGCAGGATCTTGTGCACTGAATTGATTGCCAGCGAGCGGCCCGGTGACCGGGTAGTTGGGCGTGAGGTCAGGCCGCGCTCTTCCAAGGCGACGGCGAGACGGCGCAGTGTCCAGTCCCCCGTCGCGTAGGCCTGGAACGCCCAGGTAATCAGCGGCGCGCGGTCCGGATCGATGGCGACGGTGCGAACCTCGCGCCCCTCGGCGTTCAAGGCGGCGACGTTGCGGTAGCCAAGCGGCGCTTTGCCGGGCGTGCCACCGGTCTTGACCTTCTGTTCCATCCCCTTGAGTACCTCGGTGGCCAAGTTGCGCGAGTAGAACTCGGCGATCGAGCTCATGATGCCGTGCAGCAGCATGCCCGAGGCGGTCTCGTCGATGTTCTCGGTGGCCGAGACCAGCGTGGCACCACTCTTGCGAATCGCCAGGTTGATTTCGACGTCGTCGACGCGGTTGCGCGCCAGGCGA
Organism: Rhodococcus sp. NPDC003382; assembly: GCF_053589135.1. NCBI lineage: Bacteria > Bacillati > Actinomycetota > Actinomycetes > Mycobacteriales > Nocardiaceae > Rhodococcus > Rhodococcus sp. NPDC003382. Next base: position 94,505 of record NZ_JBSFRH010000022.1, on the reverse strand, counting down.
TCTACCTTGTGTACCAGGACGTAGTCGACCGGGTGGTCCGCGATGAAACGGAGCAGTTTCTGCAGTTCCGGGCGGTCGGCCGAGCGGGCTGATTCGCCCCGGTCGACAAACTCTTCCACCACCACAGCGCCGATGGCCGTGGCCTTGCGGCGGTTAGCTTCGCGCTGCGCCGGAATCGAGTAGCCCTCCGGATCGCCGTCCCGCTCGGCCTGCTCCTTGGTCGACACCCGGATATAGGACACCGCTACCGCCGGTTCGGCTGGGTCGGTGCGTTGCGACGGGTTCATGTCAGGCTCCTTGCAGGGCCGGAGCGGCCCGGTAGTAGCGGATCGTGGCGGCAGCGGAGGAACGGCGAGGCGGACGGCAGCGCGCCGTGCGCTCGACCAGGCCGGTCTGCGCCAGGCGGACGGCAATGGCTTGCTCGGATACCTGGAAGTGGCGGGCGAGGTCGCGCGGACGCTGCAGGCCATTGCCCCAGGCACGCTTGAGGAGGCGGCGCGGCACCAGCAGGCAGCCTGCGAAGTAGTCTGCGGCCTGTTCAGCTTGATCGGCAGCGGACGTGGTGGCGGAACCGGCGTAGAGCCGGCTGGCGGCACCGTGGTCGATGATGTGCTTGTACTCGTGGGCCAGCGTGAAGCGTTGGCGGGTAAAGCTTTCGGCGCGGTTGAGCTGGATGATCCAGGCGTGGCCGTTCCAGAAGCTGGCGCCGGACACTGGCGCCTCGACGTATTCGATTTGGAGCTTCGGCAGCTCAGCGATCAGATCGCTCGGGGTTGGCCCGTCGTTGATGCGGTGCAGTTCCAGCAGGCGGTTGGCATGCAGTTCGGCGACGCGAAGGGCTTCGGCGAAGGTGATGCGGTCGCGGGCGGGGATCACCGTGCGCAAGGAGGCCAGGACGCTGCGGTTCTCGTAGTGGTTAGTGATGCGGTGGGTCATGGCGTCTCCTTTCACGGTGAATCGTTGTTATTCGTCTTGCCCAGGTGCGGGACCGGCGGTGTGGTCGAGCGTCAGGCCGTGGCGCTGGGCGACGGCGGCGAAATGCTGCTCGATCTCACGGACGGCGTCGGCGGGCATGGCTTTGTACTTGGTGCGCAGGTACGGGGTCAGGGTGGGCAGTTCGCCTTCTGGAATCCAGTCGGCGGCGGCAAACAGGTCGGCGACCGGCAGTTCCAGCGCTGCGGCGATAGCGCGCAGGTTGTCAGGCCGGGGCTGGGGAATGTCGCCGAGTTCGAGCCGGGTGACAGTCGCCTTGGCGACCTGGGCGCGGCGGGCGACTTCGCTGGCTGATAAGCCGAGCTCGCCGCGTCGCGTGCGGATGGTTTGCGCCAATTTACCTGCTTGTTCGGGGTTCATATTTTTCCTCTCCAATTACTATTCTTATTATATTTCTCCCGTTCAATTCATTCAACGATTTTCGACATTTCCACAACGGCGAAAGCGACTAGTAGGCGAGGATTTCCTTGATAATTTCTGATTATTTTGGAGGCGTACCGCTTATCCCCGGCAGATGGGGCTATGCCCGCCCGTCAAATACCCAGATGCCGCCGTCATCGGCAGGATAGAAGTGCAGGTCGCCGTCCAGCTGCATGTCCCGGGCCAGCGCCTCGGTGTCGATGCGGGCGTAGGGGCGCAGCGAGTCGGGGACGGAGTTGTCGAGGAGCTGCTGGTAGCCGAGGTCGTCGATGAGCTGCTCGGCGTACGCCTGTTCGGATTCATAGTGGCCGAGGTAGGCCGCCTCGAAACGGTCGAGCGCCGTCTCGTCGCCGTCTTGGATGTCTGCCCAGGCGGCGAACGCCAAGCCGTGCGCCGCAATGCCGCGGGCGATGCGACTGACCAGTTCCAGTGAGTCGTGTTCGTAGATGCGCGCCTCGCCGAAGCCTTCGTAGTCATGGATGGCGTACTCCTCGGCACCGCCTGACTTGCACAAGTTGACGGAGATCTCGGGGGTCTGCCGATGTTTCCGCTGGTAGCGGGATCGCGTGCTGCCGATTCGGGGCACTAAACAGTCGGTAGGATCTGGCGGGTGGCGGCGTACATTCGCAAGGTCCGGACCGCGTCGGGGGCGACGGCGGTGCAGATCGCGGTCAAGCAGGGTGGTCGCCGGACGATCGTCGAGCATGTCGGCTCGGCCCACACCGACAGCGAATTGGCTGCGTTGATGCAGCTGGCCCGCAGCAAACTCCACGCCGGCCAGGAAGAACTCGACCTGGGACTGGATGTGCCCGACGACTCCAGGAAGGGGCCGTCGGTGATCACCGCGAAGCGCTCGCGTTGGCTGATCGAGATGATCGAGACCGCCTGGCATCGGATGGGTTTCGACGTTGTTGACGACGAGGCCTTCTTTCAATTGGTCCTCGCTCGACTCGTGGAGCCGACCTCGATGAGCGACACGGCCAGGGTCGTCGGCGAGATCGGCCTGGACCCGGTCCACCGCAACACCTACGCGAACGCCTTGAAGCGCTGCGCCACCCGTGATTACCGGGATCGGGTCGCGACGCGATGCTTCGAGCACGCCGCCGCAACCGGTGGCCTGTCGCTGGTGCTCTACGACGTGACCACCTTGTATTTCGAGGCCGAGAAGGAAGACGGTCTGCGCAAGGTCGGGTACTCGAAGGAACGACGGGTCGACCCGCAGATCGTCGTCGGCCTGCTCGTCGACCGGACCGGCTTTCCGCTGGAGATCGGTTGCTTCGAAGGCAACAAGGCCGAAACCCACACCATCGTCCCGATGATCCGGCAGTTCCAGGCCCGACACGACATCACCGGTGTCGAGATGGTCGTCGCGGCCGACGCCGGCATGCTCTCCGCTGGCAACCTCGCAGACCTCGACGCCGCCGGTCTGAAGTTCATCGTCGGCTCCCGGATCACCAAGGCGCCGGCCGATCTGGCAAATCATTTCCATTGGAACGGAGACGTTTTCGTCGACGGTCAGATCATCGACACCGTCACGCCCCGACATGCGAAGAGCAACGTCAACAACGTCAGGAAGCGGACCGAACCCGTCTGGGACGCGGCCGGGCATCCCCAGTCCTGGCGGGCGATCTGGCAGTACTCGACCCGTCGAGCGGTGCGCGACAACCAGACGCTGAACGCTCAGGAAGCCCGTGCACGGGCGGTCGTCGACGGCGGCAAGGCACCGAAAGCGACGCGATTCGTCAAGGCCACCACCAGCGGCCGCACCGTCGACGAAGTGGGCCTCGAGCGGGCCCGATCCCTGATCGGGTTGAAAGGTTATGTCACCAACCTGCCCGCGACCTTGATGGCACCGGGCGAGGTCATCGGCAAGTACCACGACCTGTGGCATGTCGAGCAGTCGTTCCGGATGTCGAAGACCGACCTGCGGGCCCGGCCGATGTTCCACCACACCCGCGACGCGATCGAAGCCCATCTCACGGTCGTCTTCACTGCACTTGCCGTCGCCCGCTACCTGCAGGCCGAGACCGGGACCTCGATCCGCTCTCTGGTCCGGACTCTGCGTCCCCTGCAGGAAATCGCCATCACGATCGCCGGCCACCCGCACACGGCAACCGACCCGCTCGATCCCGACGCGACCCGCATCCTCACAGCCCTGGGGCTACAGGTCCGCGGACCGGGGCACTAAACCTGTGCAAGTCAGGTTGGATGTCTGCCCAGGCGGCGAACGCCAAGCCGTGCGCCGCAATGCCGCGGGCGATGCGACTGACCAGTTCCAGTGAGTCGTGTTCGTAGATGCGCGCCTCGCCGAAGCCTTCGTAGTCATGGATGGCGTACTCCTCGGCACCGGGTTCGGGCGCGGCCGCCAGCATGGCCCGGATGTCGGCCTGGAGATCGGCGGGATCGCGGCCGGCATCCAACCAGGCGCCGTGCAGGCGGCCGGCGTTGTAGTCGGCCAGTGACGCCACGTAGATGCGTGGGCCGGGCGTCGAGCGACGCTCCGAGCTGGCTTCGTCCTCGCCGTGGGTTGAAGGTTGTTCATGGGACATCGTCACCTCCTTTCGTGTGCAGTTGATGAGTGGGCGGCGGGAGCAGGCAGTGAGGCGAACCTCGAACTGCCACTCCCGCCGCCCGTTCCCCTGATTGGAGGGGAACACCGAGCTGACCTCTCGCCTTGAGGGTCAGGACTCAGCCGACGCCGTCGCCGCTTGTCTTGCGACTCCCCCGCGGCGGGCTCTTGGGCGCCGCGCCGGCCGCGAACAGGGCGGCGATGGCCTCGCGGCGCAAGGCGGCCTCGCGTTCGATGTCGGCTAGCGCCGTGTCGGCCTTACTGGCGAGCTCCGGAGCGGACTTGGCCGCCTCGATGTGGGCGACCAGGGCGGCCCGGAATTCGTCGGTGATAGTGCTGCCGCGCAGCTGGGCGATCAGGCTCAGCTGGGCGTGCATTTCCGGTTCCAGCCGGATGGCCAGCGTCTTGACGCCGCCACTCTTGCTGGTCGGTTCGTCCGGAATGGACATGGCTACCTCCTCGGTGTTGGTGCGGCCGGTGAACGTCGGGATGACGGTCACTGCAGCCGCAGGGCACCGACGAGGCCGCCGGACTATCCGGTCGCGCACCGGGGTCCGGCCCGGGCGTCGCAGATCCTGGCCTCAGCCAGGGCGGCGAAGTCCCCGCTCAGTTCGATGCCGAGCCAGTCGCGCCGGAGCTGTTCGGCGGCTACCGCGGTGCTGCCGCTGCCGAGGAAGGGGTCGAGGACCAGGCCCGGCTCCCGCTCGGCGCGGCAGGCGCAGGTCGGTCCCAAGGCTGCCCGTGTGGCGGTGCCGCCGAGGGCCCGGATGGTCCGGCGGTGCCACGGGGCGCGGCAGCGCACGCAGCGGGCTTCCGGGCATCCGGCTTGGATGGCGCGGGCCGCCAGCGCAACCGGGTAGGTGGCGTGGTGGTCGCTGCGGGAACTGCTGGTGGCCAGATGCCAGACGTCGCCGGGGTTCTTGCCGAGCGGGTGCCCGACCCGTCCGGCGGCCTTCATCCTGGCGAGGCCGGCGGCGTCGTCCCCGTTGGGACCGCGCCAGGGCTCACGCGGCCGCCGCTTCGCCGCACGTAACCGGCTGGCCGGTTGGGAGCGGTGCGGTACGCGGACGGCATCGAGGTCGAAGAAGTAGCGCGGCGCCCGGGCTAGGACGTAGATGACCTCGTAGGTGCAGGACAGCCGGTCACGGACGCTGGTGGGCATCGGGTTGGTCTTGGCCCAGACGACCTTGTTGCGCACGATCCAGCCCTCAGCCTGCAGGGCCAGTACCAGCCGTTCCGGCGCTAAGGCCAAGCTCTTGGCGGGCGCGCCTTGACTGGCGTGCGTGAGGTAGCTGTCGCCTACATTCAGCCAGACGGTGCCGGTCGGCACTAAGACGCGCCGGAGTTCGCGGGCCACTGCCGTCAGGGCGGCTACCCAGTCATCGACATGCGGTTCGAGGCCGAGTTGCCCGGCGGCGCCATAGTCGCGCAGCCGAAAGTACGGCGGGCTGGTAAGGACCATGTCGACGCTGCCGCCCGGCAGGACGCGCAGGCGGGTGAGAGCGTCTCCGACCAGTACCTGGTTACGGGGCAGGCCGCTCACGGGGCGTCTCCGGCCACGAGGGCGGGCAGGTCGTGAGGGTCGAGGATTCGGAACAGCTCGTCCGGCAGTCCCGGGTCCTTGGCGATGGCAGCACCTAGGGCATCACGCCGGCGCGCCTCAGTGATCAGCCAAACCACGAGCGGAAAGACCCCACTGGCCTGCTGCTCAAGGCCGCTGCGGCGGTAGGCCTCGTACTCAGCGCACTTGCCCAACAGCCGCGGCAGGCTTTCGGTGCCGAGATCGAGTTCGAAGAACCAGCTGTCCTCGAAGTCACCTGCGGCTGTGACGGCGTACAGGTCCGGCTTCAGGGTGCTCAAGCCGCCGCCGAGGTGGGGATAGCGGCGATGGCAAGCCGGTTCGGTCTCGACCCGCAGCAGTTCGATTGCCCCGGTGGAGGCGGTCTGCCGCAGCCGCAGGTGCAGGTCAGCCACGGCCAGGGTGTGCTGCAGGAAATGCAGTGACGGCTCGAAGCTGCGCCGTCGAGGACCGGCGCTGGACTTTTCCCGAAGCAGTCGGTCGCCGGCCGCGTCGAGGTACCAGACGAAGGAGGCTGAGCCGGCACGGACTCCCCCGACCCGGCGCTGGAGGGTGCCGAGCAGGCGATCACGGCGCAGCCGCTCCAATACGCGCCGGCAGACGCGGGCGGCGGACACATCGCTGGCGTGGTCAGTGAAATGAAGGGCCTGGACCTGCCTGGTAGTCAGGAAGCGGTGGGCAGCCACGGTGTCGAGAATGGCCCAGTCCCGCTCCGACAGCCCGTCGCGAATCACCGCCAGCCGGCGCCGCCCGACCCGACGCCCGGTTAGTAAGGAGAGACGAGACGAATCGTCACGAGTCGTCACCCCTGACACGCCCGATTTCGCCCCCACCTGCGAAGAGATCTGCCCCGTCGACCACACGACCGGGTAGCCGGCCGGTACGCCGTCGCCTGGGGAGCGTCGGCCCGTCATGACGTCCCCCGGCGGCGTCGCCCCAAGGCCGCTTCGTCCAGTGGCACGTCGGGGTGGAGCAATTCGGCGAAGCCGGCTTCAATGGCGGCGCGCGGTTGCCCGAAGCGAGCCCGGGAACGGGCGCGGATATCCCCGGGGTCGCTGCTTGGCGGCGGTGGCGGCAGCGTCACGCCCGAGGCCCACGGCTGGGCGGCGTTATCCCGCAACAGGCTGGCGTAGACGTGGTAGGCCGGCAGGGCCGTGAAGTCCTCCGGGCTGAGCACGGCCTGCCCGGCGCACATCGCCTTGGCGTCGGCGGGGCTCAACTGGAAGCAGATCCGCGACCGGGCATTGGCCTCGAAAGCTGCCCGCATCGCCGGGGACAACTGGTCGCGGTATTGATGCGCCAGATGGAAGCCCGCACCGAGACTGCGCGACGTCGCTAGGGCGTCCGACAGGTCGGTCGGCAGGTGCAGGTAGTCCTGGACCTCATCGATGTAGACCATCACCGGCGGCCGCTGGTGGGCGGGCACAGCAGCCCGCTCACGAATCGCCTGCCACAGTTCGGCCAAGATCAGGGCGCTCAGCAGCTGCGCTGCCTCCGGACCGAGGACGCCCTTCTGAAGCGGGACCAGCAGGACCTTGCCCTCGGCGAGAACCTGACGCAGATTGAAGCGCGGACGGCGCTGCCCCAACGTGGCGCGCAGTCCCGGCTGCAGCAGCGGGCGCAGCTTGTTCTGGAGTGGTGCCACGATCTGGCTGCGCGCCTCGTCGGACAGCCCCTCGAACCACTGCCAGAACGGACCGGCCGCAATCGGATCGTCGCGCAAGGCGTGGGCCGTGGCCGCGCGCCGGAAGCCGTGATGGGTGAGCAGCAGGGGCAGCATCACCAGGCTGGCGTCATCCCGGCGCGCCAGCACCGCCAAGGCGTTTTGCAGGATGTCGGCACTGCGCGGTCCAAGGGCGTCACCGTGGAGGGCATGGAGGACGCCGAACACTGCGTCGGCGCCCAGCTCGGCCCGCCGGCCCTCCGTACGCATTAGCGGATTGATGCCGACCGGGGCCTGATCGAGCGGATCGAACACCACGATGTCGTCGCGGCGCGCGGCCGGAATGCGGGCCAGTACGTCGCGGACCAGATCCTTCGGCTCGATGACGACCACAGACCGGCCGGCTTGCATGTCGCTGACGATCAGGTTGAGCAGCAGGGTCGACTTGCCGGTGCCGTTGGGACCGAGCACCCAGGTGTGCCGCAGCGCATCGGTAACGCCGTAGCCCAACTGGCCGCTGACGCCGGGAGCGGTGGCCTGGGCGACGATCCGGGCATGAGGGTCGGCGAGCAGCCGGGGACGGACAGGACGAGGGTGGCGGGGAGGCAGGCCTGGCAGTTCGCGGTCGTCGTCGCTGATCGGCCAGCCGAGCAGCCCTCCGACCTCCTGGACGTTGAGGTGCAGCGGCCAGCGCCAGGGGGCGCGGGCATCGTTCAGGCCGCGCGGATGTTCGGCGGTGATGGCAACCTGCACGCCCGGACTCTCCGCCGTCCCCAGCGCTCCGAGCAGTTCGAGCAGCAGCGTGTGCCGACGATCGGCGGTGACGGCTGCGGCGCCCAGGCGGAAGGTCAGGGCGAATCCGTGCTGGCCCCGCTTGGCCTTGATCGCGGCGCGCCGGTCGGCATCGCGCTCGGGAAGCAGGCCGAAGCGCAACTTGTCGGTCCAGGTCTGACGAGCGGCGAGCCGCGCGGTCGGCACGGCCTGCGGGAACTTGCGCGGGCCGAGCACGGCCTGAATGACGAGCTGCTCGCCAGCTCGGACTCCGGTCAGGGCGCTGAGGACGGCGCGGGTCGTGGCGGTCGCGTCGGCGGGCTGCACGGCCCGGTCGCGATCCGTCAGGCGAATCTGGCGGACGGTCTGGACTGCTGCTCGCGCGTCATCCCAGTCGATGACCAGGGCGCCAGGCACTAACTGCTCGATATGACGGCGCAGGACCGCGCGGTAGCTCTCGGGTGCAGCCACTAGGTAGCGCACGCCTCGGTGGTCGGTACGGGCCTCCAGCACGATCGGCGGGGCGGCGCGATCGGCAGCCAGTCGGCGCAGGAGCGCGAAGGCAGCCTCTTCGGTCAGGACCGGCGGCCAGATGACTTCCTGCCACACCGATCGCTCACCCGTCATCGCGGACCTCGCGGGCAGGCGTGCCTGCCTCCGGCGGGCGTTCGGCAGGGGCTGCGCCCTGGGCGGCTGCCTCGGCTTCGGCCTCTGCCAGGGTCTGGGCAATGACGGCGCGGCTCAGCTTGCGCAGGTCGGGTGGCTGTCGCCGTATGGCGCGGATCGAAATACGGCGCTCGCGGCGGATTTTTTCATTGTTTGCATTTCGTCGTGTTCGTGACATGGGTACACCTCCTTTTTGGTTAATTGCCGCCAAGAGCGTTCAATTCGTTGATCGTTCTGTTCCTAGTGTGCGTTCAATTCGTTGAACGGTCAACCATTTGCGTGCATTTCACAACAGCGATAGGAACGGCATTTTCGGAGATGAAAGTCCGCCATTTTCAGGTCGGAATTACCAGCGTCCGCGGTACCGGCGCACGGCCGCAACGATGACCATTCCGAGGGCGAGCACGCCGAGCGCCGTCACCACGAACGGCAGCACGGCCCGCAGCACCTGCACGGCGCAGTAGAGGGCGACGGCGCCGACCAGCAGGCTGACGCAGGCGCCGACCAGCTGGTCGATCCACGACTTCGGGGCGGAGTCGCTCATGTCTGGCGTCGTGGTGTGCGGGTGTTGCGGCGCATATCCGCTCGGGCCTGCACATAGGCAGCTTCGAGGCGCTCGACCGATCGATCCGCTTCCGTCGTGATGCGTTCAATTGCAGCGGCCGTCTGGGCTTTCTGATCGCGCACTTGTTGACGGCGATCTGCATATTGTTCGATCGGGTCGACGATCAGCACGATGAACGCCTTGGCGAGCCCAATACAGATCGCCGACGCGGCGAGCCACAGGACGCAGAACTCAATCACGAGGCCAACGGTGGTCACGACGACCACTCTCCTATCCAGTCCCGCACGTCACGCGCAATCGAGCTCGCGACACCAGGGAGTCGGGCTGTCGATGACATGGTGAACTTCCTCCCGCTCAGAAGCGGAATCGAGCGACTTCGGCACCGACGTACTCAGCAAAGCAATCGACGATGTGATCGAGGCGCGCAGCCACATTGGGGTCGCCATTGCTCTGAAATGCTGCCTCGCGGCTGAGCATGCCAGTAATCTGCAGGCCAGTTGCCGCGACCATGCCAGCGGCCTGCACGCGGGTACTGGCGATGAGGCCACGGGCAACCTCGCGGTTTTGCAGACGAGCGAGATCTCTGCCTTCGGTGCGGGTGAAGGTGTCGGGTGTTTGGGCGGCGACAAGGCTGCTGTTGGGGCGGGAGACGATGGTGGACATTGGATTGCCTTCGCGTTTGAGGTCGGTCGGATCATCGAGGTAAGTCAGTGACTCCGACCCAATACTTCGACTGATTGCGAACATAGGCCGGGTACTTGGCGTTGGGCGAACTCCAAACCATGCTGGTGGTATGGGCAGTGGAGCGGCACTGACCGCACTGGGACACCAACTGCGATACCTGCGCCAGTCAGCCGGTATGACCCTGGTCGAAGCAGCCCGACAGCTGCGCGCCACCAAGGGACACCTCAGCAACATCGAGCGAGGGCGAGACCGTCCCGGACTGGCAATCGTGGCCTTCTACGAGGAGCGCTTCAACGGCGATGGACAAGCCTTCGGACTGTACGTCGAAAGCGTCACGTCTTGGCGACCACGACAGCGTCAACCAATTGCCTCACGTCCGCGCTACCCGATACCCGGCGATGGCTCGACGTTCGTCGCCGACATAACGGTGCCAGACGGCACGATCATGCCGCCATTCTTCATCTTTCAGAAGGTCTGGCGAGTACGGAACAGCGGGACCGTGCCGTGGATCGGTCGGTGGTTGGTACGGGAGGGGGTGCCGGGTGGCTACGGCGTGCCACGATCTCCTTACCGAGTACCCATCCCCGACACGCAGCCGGGCGAAGAGGTCGATCTCGTGGTGCCGGTGCAGGCCCAGGCATTGGAGGGATCGTCTCAAGCGCATTGGAAGATGAAGGACGCTGACGGCTGGGAGTACTTTCCGGACCGCTACCCTGCGGGGATCGTGCTGTCGATTGTGGTGCGAGCGGGGGCACCTGCGCCTGAGATTCAACGTCGTGACTAATGAGATCAAATCGGCATCGCCGCCACCGACCGTTGCGAGGGCTTGCGCATCATGTCGGCCTCGCTGATCGGAAACCTGTGCATCCGTCGCGTTGTCGGTGCCTTCTGGCATGCTGAGACGCGACCAAACGGAGAGTCAAGAATCTTCGCACATTTGTTCGAATAAATGGTAAAATGGCATCACGTATGCCTACGGACACAACAGGAAGACCAGCTGTGGCGCTTAAGAAGTCAGACCTCTACTCATCACTGTGGGCAAGTTGTGACCAGCTTCGCGGCGGCATGGACGCCAGCCAGTACAAGGACTACATCCTGACGCTTCTGTTCGTGAAGTACGTCTCCGACAAGGCAAAGACCGGCCGCGACGGCCTAATCGAGGTGCCCAACGGCGGCTCGTTCGACGACATGCTTGCCGCCAAGGGCGACAAGGAGATTGGCGACCGTTTCAACAAGATCATTGCCAGGCTTGCCGAAGCCAACGACCTGCGCAATGTCATCGACCAGGCCGACTTCAACGACGAGGAGAAGCTCGGCAAGGGCAAGGAGATGCAGGACCGCCTCTCCAAGCTAGTCACCATCTTCAACGACCTCGACTTCCGCGGCTCGCGCGCCGAGGGTGACGACCTGCTCGGCGATGCCTACGAGTACCTGATGCGCCACTTTGCCACCGAGTCAGGCAAAAGCAAGGGCCAGTTCTACACGCCGGCCGAAGTCTCCCGCATCCTCGCTAAGGTCGTCGGCATCGGGCCACAGACCCGCCAGGACCAGACCGTTTATGACCCGGCCTGTGGTTCCGGTTCGCTGCTGCTCAAGGCTGCCGCCGAGGCGCCGCGCGGCATGACGATCTATGGCCAGGAGAAAGACAACGCCACCTGGGCGCTGTCGAAGATGAACATGATCCTGCACGGCAATGAGATCGCCACGATCGAGAAGGGCGACACCATTACCAACCCGCAGTTCACCAAGGGCGACCGCCTGCGGACCTTCGACTACATCGTCATGAACCCGCCGTTCTCGGTGAAATCCTGGAATAACGGCCTCGAAAAAGACTACGGCCGCTTCGAGTACGGCCGCCCTCCGGAGAAGAATGGCGACTACGCCTTCCTGCTCCACGCGCTCACCTCGCTTAGGAGCACCGGCAAGGCCGCGATCATCCTGCCGCACGGCGTGCTGTTCCGCGGCAACGCCGAAGCTACTATCCGCACCCGCTTGCTCAAGCAAGGCTTTATCAAGGGCGTCATCGGCCTGCCTGCAAACCTGTTCTATGGCACCGGCATCCCCGCTTGCATCGTGATTCTCGACAAGGAGAACGCCCAGGCCCGCACTGGCGTGTTCATGATCGACGCTTCCAAGGGTTTCATGAAGGACGGCAACAAGAACCGCCTGCGCAGCCAAGACATCCACAAGATCGTCGACACGTTCACCAGGCAGGTCGAGATCGACCGCTACTCGCGCATGGTGCCGATGGGCGAGATTGCCGACCCGAAGAACGACTACAACCTCAACATCCCGCGCTACATCGACTCCTCCGAACCCGAAGACCTGCAGGACCTCAGTGCCCACCTGTATGGCGGCATCCCTAACGCCGACCTCGATGCACTCGCACCCTATTGGGACGCCTTCCCGCAACTCCGTGGCCAGCTCTTCAAGCCGAATCGGCCCGGCTACAGCGACCTCACCATCGACGTCAGCGAAGTTCAGCAGGCGATCCTGGACTCGACCGAGTTCCAGAAGTCTGCCGATGAGGCGAGGGCTCTCATGACCGACTGGTTTGCCGCCCATCGCGACGCGCTCGCGGCCATCGACGAGAAGACCAAGCCCATCGACCTGATCGCCACGATCAGCGACGACCTGCTCGTGCGCTTCAAGCCCGTGCCCCTGCTCGACGAGTACGACGTCTACGAGCAGCTCATGACCTACTGGCATGACACCATGCACGACGACGTTTTCCTGATCATGAACGACGGCTGGCTCGGCGCGGCCAAGCCACGCAAGACGATCGAGGACAAGGACCGCAAGCTGGCCGAGAGCCCCGACCTCGTCATCGGCAGCGGACGCAACGCACAGAAGTACAAGATGGATCTCATCCCGCCGACACTGATCGTGGCGCGGTTCTTCGCCGACGAGCAGGCCGAGATCGACGAACTGGCAGCCGCAGCCGAGGAAGCTACGCGTGCCGTCGAAGAGTACATCGAAGAACACGCTGTCGAAGACGGGCTACTGGCTGATGCTGTGGACGACGACAAGATTTCCAAGGCGCTCGTGGCCACGCGCCTGAAAGCGATCAAGGCTGGCGGCGACCCCGACGAAATCAAAGCGCTGCAACACGCTACCAAGCTGTACAACACTGAAGCCGCCGCAAAGAAGGCCCTCAAAGATGCCAAGGGCGAGCTTGACCTCGCAACACTCAAGAAGTACGGCGACCTGACCGAGGATGACATCAAGACACTGGTGCTTGACGACAAATGGTACGCAACGGTTGTGCGCCGCGTGGCCGGTGAAGTTGAAGCATTGACGCTCGACCTGGTTGCGCGCATTCAGCAGCTCGGTAAACGATATGCCGAGACAGTTAGTGAACTCGACGCTGAGCTGGAAGAAATCGAAGCCAAGGTTGCGGGTCACCTCGACGCGATGGGGGTTCGTTCATGACTGCCGCAGCAGGTTGGCCACGCGTACGACTGGGTGAAATTGGGCAGAGTTTGATCGGACTTACGTATAGCCCTAGTAACGTGAAGCGCTCCGGGACTCTGGTGTTACGTTCGTCTAATATCCAGAATGGAAGTCTGTCTTTTGACGACAATGTCTATGTCGACTCGATTATCCCCGAAAAGATTCGAGTGCGCGAAAACGACATCCTGATTTGCGTCCGAAACGGCAGCCGTCGGCTCATTGGTAAGAGTGTATTGCTCGACCATAGGGCGGTAGGTCAGACTTTCGGCGCTTTCATGGCAGTCTATAGATCCGATGCAAACCCATTTCTTCAGTATTTTTTTCAGTCCGATGACTTCAAGATCCAAATTGATGAACATTTGGGCGCCACTATCAATCAGATTACAAACGGTAGCCTTAATAGCTTTACTGTCGCGTTGCCAAGCGCAGCCGAGCAGGCACAGATCGTCGCGACGCTTGGCAGCATCGACAATCTGGTTTCCACCCTCGAACGCCTCCTCGCCAAGAAGCAGGCGATCAAGCAGGGAATGATGCAACAGCTCGTAACGGGCCGCACGCGTCTGCCAGGGTTCGCCGATCCGTGGACCGAAACCAGGCTTGGCACCCTAGGAAAGTGCATCCGTGGAGTGGGGTACGACCCTGGCCAAGATCTTTCGTCTAGCGATCGGCCACATACCATCCGACTGCTTCGCTCGAATAACGTGCAGCGCAGTCGGATCGACCGTGATGGTCTGCAGTTTGTTCACGAGCGCCGTGTTGCGCCGTCTCAGGTTCTTGAGTACGGCGACATCGTTATCTGCATGGCTAACGGTAGCCGTGCGCTAGTTGGGAAAGCTGCGCGCTTTGAGCCAGCAGTGGGTGAACCGCGCTACACATTTGGCGCTTTCATGGGCGCGTTCCGCACCGACAAGTCCATTGCAAGCTCTAGATTCGTTGCCGAGATTCTCGAAACGCATGCTTTTAGGGGATGGCTTGATGTGATCCTGTCGGGGTCAAGTATCAATAATTTGCGACCAGGAGACGTCGAAGGATTCACTACAATCATACCTGGTCTCACTGAGCAAATGGCCATCGCGGACACCCTCGCGGATGCAGATGCTGAGATTAACCTGCTGCACGAACGCCTTCGCAAGGCTCGCGACACCAAGACCGGCATGATGCAGCAGCTCCTGACTGGCCGTACGCGTTTGCCTGTGGAGGCTGCGTCATGAATACCGAGTGGGCGATCGAGCAACTTGACGATTTTATCAAGGCCACCACGGTGACCTATGTCCCTTCTCCGCCAGGCTCTGCTGGATTCCATAGCTACAAGACAGCGATTCCCGAGGATGAGATTGTCAAACGTGCTCAAGTCGTAGAACAGATCCTTGATCGAATCGTTCCGACTTGGCGAACGGACGTGCAGAAAAAGGACCGACAGAAGTGGTCAGTCCACTACGAAGCATCGATTCGAGCCCGTGAGGCGCTCGTTCGCGCCGAGGAAGTTCGGGAGAACCTCGGTGAGAACGCTCCGGAACTCTCTGCTGCCGAACTTCATCCGTGGATCTGGGAGGGTGCCAAGTCGCTCTGGCAGTCCGGCCACTACCGCGAAGCAGTCGGCGGCGCGATTCGAAAGCTCAATGCCGAAACACAGAACAAGGTGGGTCGTCGCGACGTAAGCGAAACCGACCTGTTCAAGCAGGTGTTTTCGACGGATGAGCCGAAACCTGGCAAGTCACGGCTGCGACGCATGAAGGACGACGGCAGCGATACTTACAAGTCGGTGCAGCGTGGCGTGATGACCTTCGCCGAAGGGGTCTTTGCGGGCATCCGCAATCCGCTGAGCCATGAGGTCGACCAGGAACTGTCAGAGCAGGAGGCGCTGGAGTACCTGGCTGCCCTCAGTGTTCTGGCCCGCTGGGTTGATGAGTCCGACGTGGAGGCTGCTTCATGAGTGATGTTGGACAAATTGAACGCAAAGCGCAGGACCGCGTGGTGGCGCTGTTTCGCGACCAGCTCAGCTACGAGTATCTGGGTAACTGGGAGTACCGTGACGGCAACTCGAACGTCGAGATCGAGCTGCTCGTCCAGAACCTCAAGGCACGCGGCTACGACGACAGCCTCATCAACCGCGCGCTCGACCAACTCGGCAAGGCTGCCTCGGTTGGTGCCGGTCACGACCTCTACGAGGCGAACAGGGACGTTTACGGGCTGCTGCGCTACGGCGTGAAGGTCAAGCCCGGTGTCGGCAAGCAGACCGAGACCGTCTGGCTGATCGACTGGAAGAACCCGGAGGCGAACCACTTCGTCGTCGTCGAAGAAGTCACCGTCGCCGGGCAGCACACCAAGCGCCCCGACGTAGTGCTCTACGTCAATGGGCTGGCGCTCGCCACGCTCGAACTCAAGCGCTCCAAAGTTGCCGTCTCCGAAGGCATCCGGCAGACCATCGGCAACCAGAGGCCGGAGTTCATTCGCTCGTTCTTCTCGACCGTGCAGTTCGTCTTCGCCGGCAACGACGTCGAGGGGCTGCGCTACGGCGTCATCGACACCCCGGAGAAGTACTGGCTGGAGTGGAAAGAGTCGTCCAACGTCGCTGACCCGCTCGACCGGGCCCTACTGCAGCTGTGCAGCAAGCCGCGGCTGCTTGAACTGATCCACGACTTCGTCGTCTTCGACGCGGGCGTCAAGAAGGGGCCGCGCCACAACCAGTACTTCGGCATCAAAGCCGCCCAGGACCGCATCGCCAAGCGCGAGGGCGGCATCATCTGGCACACCCAAGGCTCGGGCAAGTCCCTGACGATGGTGTGGCTGGCGAAGTGGATTCGCGAGAACCAGCCTGACGCCCGCGTCCTGCTGATCACCGACCGCACCGAACTCGACGAACAGATCGAGAAGGTCTTCAACGGTGTCAACGAGCAGATCTACCGCACCAAGAGCGGCGCCGACCTGATTAGCACGCTCCACGCCAGCGAGGAATGGCTGATCTGTTCGTTGGTGCACAAGTTCCGTGCCGCTGACAGCGACTCCGAGGACGATGAGGCGACCGCCGAATTCATCAAGGAGCTGCACGCCCGCGTCCCGAAGGACTTCAAGGCCAAGGGCAACATCTTCGTCTTCGTCGACGAGGCCCACCGCACCCAGTCCGGCAAGATGCACACCGCTATGAAGGCGCTGCTGCCCGAGGCGATGTTTATCGGCTTCACCGGTACCCCGCTGCTGAAGGCCGACAAGGCCACCAGTATCGAGACCTTCGGCAGCTTCATCCACACTTACAAGTTCGACGAAGCTGTCGCCGACGGTGTCGTCCTCGACTTGCGTTACGAAGCCCGCAACATCGATCAGGAACTGACCAGCCCCGAGCAGGTCGACAAGTGGTTCGAGGTCAAGACCAGGGGCATGACCGACCTGTCCAAGGCTGAACTCAAGAAGCGCTGGGGCACCATGCAGAAGGTCGTCTCAAGCGAGCCGCGCGCCAAGCAGATCGTCAACGACATCCTGCTCGACATGGAGACCAAGCCCCGCCTGATGGATGGGCGCGGCAACGCCATGCTCGTCGGCTCAAGCATCTACCAGGCCTGCAAGTTTTACGAGATGTTCGTCGCGGCCGGCTTCAAGGGCAAATGTGCCATCGTTACCAGCTACACCCCGAATGCCAGCGACATCGCTAAGGAAGACTCCGGCGCCGGCAAGACCGAGAAGATCCGCCAGTACGACATCTACCGCAAGATGCTGGCCGACTACTTCGACGAACCCGAAGACGCGGCCGTGAACAAGGTCGAGGAGTTCGAGCAGGCCGTCAAGCGGCAGTTCATCGAGAACCCTGGCCAGATGCGGCTGCTGATCGTGGTCGACAAGTTGCTGACCGGCTTCGATGCGCCGAGCGCGACCTACCTCTACATCGATAAGAAGATGCGCGACCATGGGCTGTTCCAGGCTATCTGCCGGGTCAACCGCCTCGACGGCGACGACAAGGACTACGGCTACATCGTCGACTATCAGGACCTGTTCAACTCCATCGAAGACGCCGTCGGCGACTACACCTCCGGCGCGCTCGACGGGTACGAGAAGAAGGACATCGAGGGCCTCCTGACCGACCGTATCGAGAAGGCCCGCGAGAACCTCGACGAGGCCCTCGAACGGATCCGCGCCCTCGTCGAACCCGTTGCGCTCCCGAAGAATACGCTTCAGTACCAGCAGTACTTCTGCGCAGTGGAGCAGGGTAACGTCGAACAGCTCAAGGCCAACGAGCCGAAGCGCGTCGAGTTGTACAAGGCAGTTGCCGCCGTCACCCGTGCCTACGCCAATCTGGCCAACGACATGACCTCCGCTGGCTATAGCGCGGCCGAGGCTGAGGCAATCAAGGCGGAGATCGCCCACTACGTCGACGTACGCGCCGAGGTGAAGCTGGGTGCTGGCGAAGATGTCGACTTCAAGCAATACGAAGCCGGTATGCGGTTCCTGCTCGACACTTACATCCAGGCCGGCGCATCTGACGTCGTCTCCAACTTCGAAGACACCGGCCTGATCGATCTGATCGTCAAGCTCGGTGCCGGTGCGGTCGACAAACTGCCTGCCGGGATCAAGAAGGACCCCGAGGCCGTTGCCGAGACGATCACCAACAACATGCGCAAGGTAATCGTCGACGAGCACGCCATGAACCCGAAGTACTACGACAAGATGAGCGAACTGCTCGACGCCATCATCGAACAGCGCCGCCAGCAGGCTATCGACTACCAGGAATATCTGGCGAAGCTGCTTGACGCCGCGAAGAAGCTCGGAGCCAAAGAGTCGGACGTAAAGTATCCCGACTGGGCGGACAACGGCGCACGACGCGCCTTGATCGACTTCGGATGGCCTGACCAGACGCTGCCGATCCAGGTCGACACTGCGATTCTGACGAGCAAGCCGCACGACTGGGTGGGTAACTCGATGAAGGAGAAGGTCGTCAAGCGAGCGATCCGCCGTACGCTGCCGGACGGCTTCGACCGACTCGACGAATTATTTGAACTGGTAAAGGCGCGCGATGAGTACCGCTAATGCCTACCTCACTGTCCGTGGCATTGACATTGACGTCATCTACAAGGACATCAAGAATCTCCACATCGGGGTCTACCCGCCGATGGGCCGCGTGCGCGTAGCCGCCCCGACACGGCTCGACGACGACCAGGTGCGCCTGGCCGTGATTCAGCGTCTGCCGTGGATCAAGCGGCAGCGTGACAAGTTGCGCTCCGCCGAGCGGCAGTCTGAGCGCGAGATGGTGACCGGCGAATCCCACTACGTCTGGGGTGTCCGTCGCCGGCTCAAGGTAGTCGAGCGAGCAGGCCGGGCGCACTTCGAGATTGACGGCGAGCGGCTGGTACTTTACGTACCTGCCGACACCTCGATTGAGAAGCGCCGTGACTACCTCGACAAGTGGTACCGCGACCAGCTTCGCCAGGCGCTTCCCGAACTTATCTCCAAGTGGGAGCAGGCGCTCGACGTGAGCGTGCCGAAGTGGACTATCCGCCGCATGAAGACCAAGTGGGGCTCGTGCAACCGCGAAACCCGGCACTTGTGGGTCAACGCCGAACTCGCCAAGAAGCACCCCGACTGCCTGGAGTACATCATCGTCCACGAGATGACGCACTACTTCGAACGCAACCACGGCGAAAGGTTTACGAGCCTGATGGATCAGTACCTGCCGGATTGGCGCAGTCGGCGAGAGCAGCTCAATAGGTCTCCACTTTCCGACGAGCAATGGAAGGGCGAGTAGTTGATGGAGATCCGACGCATCGACATTCAGAACTTTCGGGGAATCAAGTCCCTTACATGGAACATCCCAGCAGGCCGCCGCTTTCTGGCACTTATCGGGCCGGGCGACAGCACCAAGTCGAGTATCTTGTCTGCTATCGACATGGCGCTTAGCGACAGATGGAACTTGTCGTTCACAGACACAGACTTCTATCAAGCAGACGTGAATAACCCGATCTCAATTCGAGTGACGCTCACGGGATTGCCTCCCGAACTTCGCCAGCATCACGTGCTCGGTCTGCATCTAAGTGGTCTGGATGCCGCCGGTGAGCTTCATAAGGACCCCGAAGACGACCATGAAGTCTGCGTCACTATTTGTTTGACGGTCGACAGTGAACTCGAGCCTAAGTGGACAGTCTTCCGACCAGGTAAGGGCACGGACGAGGCAGCAGTTAGCTCGGCCGCTCGGCGCTTGATCGGTACCTACAAGGTGGACGAGCGCATCGATGCGCACCTGCGGTGGACCAAGACATCTGCTCTTGGCCGACTTACCCAAACCAAACACGGAGCCACGAAGCTTCTCGTGGAGGCCAATCGAACCGCCCGTGCAGCCGTCGCGGGCTCAATCCCAGAGGACCTTGGACAGCTGGCCAAGTCCATCCAGGAGAAGATGCATGACCTGGGGAGCGGCGTATTTGAGTCTTTACAGCCCGGTCTCGATCAGTCGCTTTCAAATTCATCGGGGAACCTTGCGCTATACGAAGGCACGGTCCCGCTGACCAATTACGGACTCGGTAGCCGGCGTCTCGCAGGCATCGCAGCGCAGCAGCTTGCACACGACGGCAAGGCGTTCCTCCTTGTCGATGAGATCGAGTACGGACTTGAGCCGCACCGATTGGTCAACTTGCTAGCACAACTCAGGCGCACAGACATTCCGGGCCAGGTGTTCGTCACCACTCACTCGCCAATCGTTCTAAGGCACCTTGACGCCGAGGATCTCGCTGTAGTTCGGTCGCTCGCTGACGGTCGGGTCGAGGTGAAGTGCCTTGCGGCGGGCGACGAGGAGATTCAGAAGCTGCTCCGGGCATCTCCGGAAGCATTCCTTGCGCGCCGAATCGCAATTGGTGAGGGGAAGACCGAATACGGCCTGTTGCTGGGCTTATTGGACCAGTGGGACGCCGAAGCTGCCGCAAATGGGACCCCAGTCAGTGCTGCGCTCGGTGTCGTCGCCGTCGAAGGCAGTGGCTCGGACACGGTCACACGCGGAGAGATCTTGGATGACCTCGGATATGAAGTCACCCTGCTAATGGACAGCGACGTCAACGATGTCAACGTCAAAGCCGACGCCTTCGCTGCCCGCCCCGGGGCCGAAGCAGTTCGATGGCGTGACGGCTTCAACGTGGAGCGTGCCGTTTGTGAGGTTCTCGATGCCGACGGCCTAACCGCACTCATCCAATTGGGTATCACACTGTCTGAACATCCCGACGACGGAGCAGCCAACTTCTTAACTCACCTTGGGAACGCCGGACTGCCGCGCGACCAGACCTCCCTGAATGTGGGAGATTGGGTTAGTTCGGGCTATTCGCTTAGCAAAGCGCGTGAACTCATTGCCAAAGTCGCCAGCAAGAAGAGCTGGTTCAAACAGGTACATCGGGGGCGCGCTCTCGCATCGCAGCTTATGGCCGCCCGACACCTCCAAGATTCTGACGAACTTGCCAAGGTGAACGCGCTTCGGGCAGCAATCTTCGATCCACGACAGAATGCTTCCGGGGAGGAGAAGGCGTCGAAAGACGAGATTGCATCGTGAATACTCCGCGTCTACTTGACCACCTGCCAGCCTCAGTCGAGCTCGCAGCCGGGAGCGGCAAGACTTGGACTCTGGCAGACAACGTGCGCAGTGTCGCTGGTGACGGCGGTCGAGCACTCGTGCTTACCCACACCGTCGCCGGTGTTCACGCAATGAGCTCCAAACTCGGCGAGTTGGATGTCGATCCTGATGCGTACCACGTCGCAACGCTGACGAGCCTTGCGGTCGAGCTCGTCAGCGCGTACTCATCCCACGCTGGATTCGATGTCCCCGAGGCCGTCGATCTCAGTCGCTCCGAGGAATACATTCAAGGCGCCATCGCAGTGCTTCAGCGGCAGCACATTCGAGACGTCTTCGGCCTGAGCTACACTCACTTGCTTGTCGACGAATATCAAGACTGCTCAACCAACCAACATGCCCTTGTGCGTGCACTGAAAACTGCGATCCCTCAGGCCATAGTCTTCGGTGATCGTTTACAGGGCATTTTTGGTTTTGCCGATCCGATTGTCGATTGGGACGTGGATGTCCTGCCAGAATTCCCGGATTTCCCGATGAACCATGTCCCGCGTCGCTGGCAAGGTCACAACGAAGATCTCGGCGCTTGGCTCCTCTCCGTTCGTCGTCAACTGACCGCCGGCAATGTGCTTGATCTCAGAAGCGGTCTCCCGAACGGCGTGACCTTCCTCTCTAAGACTGCTGCCGGCTTTGAACTGGTCAATGCAGCCCGACAGCGCCGGGGAGATGGCGAGACTGTTGTCGTTATCGCCGCACCGCATTTGCACGCCGCGCGAGCGGTTGCCTCACGTCTGTCAGGGTACGGATACGTTGCTATGGAGGAGATGGGCGGCAGCTTCATGGCGAAGTTGCTCGGATCTCTTGCGGGCCTCGAACCAAGCAACTACGCCACATGGCTGGCATCTACCGCAAAAGACTGTTTCACTGGCTACGGCAAACTCGATAGCGGTGTTATGGGTCGACTTGCCAAGGGCAAACCGGCGGCGACGCTCAAGCGTCCGGGTCTTGAGAAGACGCTCGCCGCAATCGACCGGGTCCAGTCGTCACCGGATCTTCGTGTGCTTGCCGAGTCTATGGATGCGATCCGTCTTGCAAGAGAGGCTCAGCTGCACTCCCGCGAAGCATGGCGTGACATGACCAAAGTCATCGAGGCTTGTGCAATTGATCCCGAGCGAGACATGTCTATCGAACTTGTGCGCGTCCGCGAGCGGGTGCGCTACGGCGGGCGGCAAAGCCAGTCGCGTGTGGTCTCTCGGACCGTGCTCATTAAGGGCCTTGAGTATGACCATGTCATCATCGCGAACGCTGCAGACATCAGCGACGCATGCAATCTCTATGTTGCGCTCAGCCGGGCACGAAAGAGTGTAACGATCATTGGTCCCAGTCCGCAGATAACCATTAAGGAGACACCGAATGGTCGATGAGACGCGATCTTGCGAGCATTCCTCAGGTCAGTCGTGATCCCCAGCTCGCGGGCGCTCCGCGACAATCAGCCGCACGTCCACAGTCCAACCTCCGCCTGCATTCGCCCGCTCATGACACCTTCAGTCAGCTGGCTGCAGGTCGTTACTCTGGACTCTTCTGAAAGCCGAAAGATTTCTTCAACAGCAGCAGACCTGCGATGGCCCCACCAACACCGGCGAGCAGTGCGGCAAAAGTTCCTGCCGCGAGTGGAGTGCGCCACAAGGGGGTTAGATTGGCTGCGCACTGGATGCCAGGTATTTCTACCCTGGGTGCCGGCTCGCCCCGAAGTGACGCGAGACATTGGGCGGCCAGTTCGGCGCGCTGCTCCACATCTAGGTTAGAGGCGGGGTTGGCTGTCGCCTGCTCGGCCGGCTGCTGCACCCACGCCACGAGGGCTTCTACCGTCTCAGTACTAACTGTGGCCGTCGGGCTCGCGACAACGAACAGAAGGAAGCCCAGACTTCCAAGGGCCCCGACGATCGCCATGATGGTAGGCCAGAGCGTATAGATCCCTGCGCGACTATTGACCTTGCGGGCCGTATCGCGCCAGGTGTACGCACGCACGTTAATTGCCGCCGATCGGGACGTGAACTTGGCAAAATCATCCGGCGCGAGGTACGTCCCGGAAGCGGTCACCTGCGGTCCCGTCGAAATCGTTCTTAGTTCCAGGGGAGCATCCCGCTGATTCTCCAGGACCACCTTCCGGTCGTCCGCGACCACCGATATGGTACGGCCCTCAGGGCTACGCTCGGCGATAAACACCCGTCCGGTACTCACACCGCTGCGAGCCTGATGGACAGCGGGTACTGGTTGGGGCTTGTTAGTAATTATCATTGGATCGCGTACGCCGTGCCGACCATCCACATGATCGGGTCAAGTAGTGCAGGATGTGAGACGTGCCATGGCGCCACGGGCGGCTCGATCAGTGCCTGTTCGGCAGCCATCTGGTCGCGGTCCTGGGGTCGTTGGTCGGCCGTACGATACGCCAGGAGAAGCGCTCCCGCAACCGTCACCACTGCCGGTTCGCTCACCTCAGAGCTAAATTCCCGACCATCGAACCTGGCGCGGACCGTGGCACTAATTTCATCGATCGACAGCCCGAAGTTGTAATTGCCTACGTCGAACCTCAACTGAGTGTCGATTTCTGGGACCTGTTGCCGGACGACCGCGGCGAGATCAGTTACTAGGTTGGGCTCGTTCGCGCCGAAGGTAGGGGGCCCATAGGAGTAGTCATAAGTGTGGCGGCCATCCGTCAGGATGCGTTGCAAGGCGGCCCTGGCGCGATTCTGGACGCGTTCTGTCAGTTGACTCCCCGCCTGCTGGGCCTTTGTTGTTGCAGGAGTAGGACCTGCGCCGGGTAGGACGGCTTGGATGACAGCCAGTGCCGGCACGCAGATGGCGCATTCGAAGCCCTGGTAGCGGCTGCCGTGCGAGGAACAGACCCATACAGAACAGATTGAACAGGTGGCGAGTGGTTCATCTGCATCAGCCTGGCTATTTGCGGGCAGGGAACGGGGCTGGTTGGGGGACTCGGAATGCAGGTAAGCACAGAGGTAGCAGCCCATACCACTGTCCAATCGCGAGGCAATGTGGTTCATTCTAGGGTACGACAGAAAGATCGGCCCTCTAGGCAAACCGGGCCATTTTCCAATCGCTTGGAATGCGCCTGCTGCGCGGTACTGGTGCGCGCTTCTCAGGGGTGGGGTGGCGGATCGTAGCGACGATCGCTTGCCCAGGATCGCTAGAACACTTCATTTGCGCTAAACAATGTCTCACCTCCTGTGGAGAACGTAGGCGAGTCCTGGTGCTGCTTACGAGGAAGAACGGTGAACTTCACCCTGGAGACAGAATGGTGGACATCGCTTGTAGAGTTTTCTGTGGCGTAGTCACCTGAAAGGACCGTGACACTTGCTTTGGCTTCCTTGGAAGTCTTGCTTGATGCGTCGCGGCTTACGGTGACTGCCAGATCGAACTCAATGCCGGTCGACTCATCAAGGAAGAACTTGATGTCATCTGTTTCGCTCTCCGACACGGAGCTGGCGGTCTGCATTAGTGTTTGTGTTATAAATTGTTTGACGTCCATTGTGGGACCTCCTCTCGTTATTATGATCCTTAGGAAGATGGCGCGCCCGTCTCCCGCCTTTCAATATCAACAACTTGCGCGCGGGAGTCAACCGGATTGATGAGAAATCTCAGGCCAGTTCCGTCCGGGCTCTTTCTGAATGTATCCGGTAGGGGTGTGTTCTAACTGTGCCCCAACCTATGCGTTGTTAAATGCTCAGCAGGGTTGCTTGAGTTGGTCTATTTCCACCGCTCCGCTGCCGGAGGTCTCATCGCCACCCCTGATCGCTTCAACGCCTTGCCGACCGTGCTCGTCCCCAGTCCCAACTCCTTGCCGATCCGCACCGTCGACCAGCCGGCTTCGTACAGTTCGGTCGCGCGGGCGAGCAGTCGTGGCGTCATCCGCACCCGCGACCGCAAGGCGACGCCTTCGCGGTGCAGGTGGGCGCTGACCGTCTGGCGGTGCATGCCGAACTCCTCGGCCAGCTCGTAGACCGTGGCGCCCTCCCGATAGCGCCAGACCAGCGCTTCAACCTCGGCGGGCTCCAGTTTGCGATTGGCTCGTGGTCGCGCCACCGACGTGCGTTGCTCCAGTGCCACGTCCACCGCACCCTGGTCCGCCCGCAGTGCGTCCCCAACACTCTCGACAAGATGCCGAAACGGGGTGCGTTGGCTTGAGATGGATTCATGGAGGCGCACCATCACCACTCTTTCGTCTCGCCTCCCGGCACCAGTTCTTCGCGGCACACTGGACCGGTAGCCGCACTCCGCCTGACGAGAGGAGCCGCTCGTGACCGAGACGACCGGCGAACACCCTGTCACTGCACGCGCGAACGGACCGACCGTCGTACTCGATCTTCTCGACGGCCTCGGCGTCGCGCTCGACCTCGCGCAGGCCCGGACACTGCTCGAACAGTTGCAGGCGGCGATTGCGAAGGCCGAGCGACTCGACGACTGACTCCCCCGGATTCAGTCCTGCGCGTCGATCTTGGCCCGCGCGTCCTCGATCCACGGTGGGGAGATGAAGATGCCTTCCGCTTCCACGCAGATCCCGTCGGGCCCGGCTATGTGGCCGGTGACGAACGCCTTGCGACCCTCGCGGCGGTCGAGCTTCGCCTCGGCGTGCAGGTCGCCGAGCGGGGTGGGCCTGCGGTAGCGGAGGGTGAGGGTGCCGGTCATGCCGGGTGAGCCCCCGACACGAGCGGCGTCGCCGAGGACCTGGTCGAGAACGAGCGCCG
This sequence comes from Rhodococcus sp. NPDC003382, assembly GCF_053589135.1. Taxonomy (NCBI): domain Bacteria; kingdom Bacillati; phylum Actinomycetota; class Actinomycetes; order Mycobacteriales; family Nocardiaceae; genus Rhodococcus; species Rhodococcus sp. NPDC003382. The sequence continues at coordinate 68,848 of NZ_JBSFRH010000022.1, read as the reverse complement.
AAACGCCCCCGTGGGTGTGGCCGGCCGGCCCCTCGTAGCCGATGTGCAGGTGGAAGTCCGTCCAGACCCGGCCGTCCGGGTCGGTGTTCATCTCGAGCGGCGGAGCCACCGCGTTGCGCAGCCCTAATGCAGCGTTGCCCCAGGAACGGAATTGGCCGGCGTCGTTGAACCGTGTCCCGTACGGTCCGGGGTCGCGTCGCCTCCCGAGGATCGCCGCGGCCGCCGCGAGGTGTTCGCGAGCCCGGCGGATCTCGTCGTCGTCGGCCTGGGTGGAGATACCGAGCGGAATGAGCGCGCGGATGTCCTCGACCAGCGGCCCGTAGAGCGCCGCCTGGTGCGCGACCTCGTCTTCGGACAGGCCGTCGTTGATGTAGAGGCTGATGACGTCGGTCATGCGGGCTCCTGCGGTGTCGGGACACGGTCGCCGGATTCGAACTGCGCGGAGCCGAAGGTGTCAATCTCGCGTTCCGGTGACCGGGACAGGGTCCACGCGCGCACGGCCGCAACACCCCCCCGTCCGAGGGATGGTCCGGCGGCACGGCGTCGTCCGATACTGAGAGCACAGGAAAGAACCTCGATCGAGCGCGAATCCTGTAGTAGAAGAACGTATCTCGACGAGGAGGTCGGACGATGCGGCATCACCGGCTGTTCCGATCCGCAGGACTGGCGATTGCAGCGTTCCTGGTTGCGGGAGGGTTGTCCTGGTACAGCGCGACAGCGGCTCCGGACGGGAGCCGCACCTCCTTCGGATCCTCGGGGAACCTCGGCAACGGAGTGGTTCGAACCTTCGCCTCCGTGGACCCCGGCGGTGAACCGGCCGCGGTCGGCGTCCGGGTTTCGGCTGCCGCACTCGACGGCCTTCCCACCGAACCGGCCATGCTCATGCTCGATTTCCCGGCAGAGGCGTCCGCGACTGCCTTCGACCACCTGATGCTCAACTGGAACCCACACGGACACGAACCCGAAATCCTTTTCCGTAAGCCTCATTTCGACTTCCACTTCTACATGACCGACATGGCGTCGATCATGCGGATCGATCCGGCGGCACCCGAGTTCGGCACGCAGGCCGCCCACTTTCCCGACGCCCGGTACATGCCGCGCGACTACGTCTCCCCGCCCGGCGCGCTGGCGTCCGAACTGGCGGTGCCGTTCATGGGGACGCACTGGGTCGACGCGACCGAAGGCATGATCCCGGGCGTCTACGACTTCACCGAGACGTTCATCAACGGATCCTGGGACGGCACCTTCACGTTCATGGAACCGATGATCACCCGCGCATGGCTGCTCACCGAGCCGACCTTGAAGGAGAGCATCAAACAACCTCAGGCCTACCAGAAGTCCGCGTACTACCCCACCGTCTACACCGTCCGATTCGACGACAGCACACAGGAGTTCGAGATCACCCTGTCCGAGATGGTGTACCGCACCGGGTCCTGAGACCCGTGGCACCTATCCGCGGCGCGCTCAATCATCCGCTCTGACGATCGTCGGAGCGGATGACTGACGGCCGAGCGGGTCCGTGAGGGACATACCTATCACGGTGAGTCGTCCAGCGCGAGAAGCCGATCAGCGGCGGCCGCAGCGCCGTCGGTGGCCCTGATCCGGGTGCCGAGCGCGGCCGCCGCGGTCCGATAGCGCTCCGAATGCACCAGATCGTCGATCGCGTCGCGGATCTTGTCGGGGCTCGCCGTCCTGCGGAGCACCTTCCCGGCGCCGGCGGAAGCCACCGCCTTTCCGATCGCCGGCTGGTCGGTGAGCGGCGACATGGGCATGATCAGCATCGGAAGACCATGGGCAAGAGCCCGGAACGTGGTGGCGTGCCCTCCGTGCCCGATCACCGCGGAGCATTCCGGCATCAACTCGGTGTGCGGAACGTACCGGTGGACCGTCGCATTCGCCGGTACACGGAATCCCGCGGGGTCGACCGAGGGTCCGGTCGTGACGACCAGCTCGACGTCGGTGCCCTCGACGGCGTCGAGGATGTTCTGCAGGGTCCTGCGCTGGCCCGCGAATCCGGCCGTGCTGAGACTGGCGAGCACCCGTGGTGGGGTCCGCCCCACCGCCGCCTCCCGGACATCGTGCACGGCCCCGGTCCACACCACGTGCCCGTTCGTCCGCCCGGCTCCGTCGCGAGCTGCGGGATCGAACTCGGGGTCCGAGCACACCAGTTCGAGATCGGAGTTGTGCCACACACGCCGGGGACCGAGCCCTTTCGTTCGGGCGACGATACCGAACGGGCCGCGCCGGAACGATCCGTAGAACATCGCGTAGAAGGTGTGGAACAGCGCGACGTGTCGCAGTCCCTCACGGGCGGCCGCATCGAGCGCGTTGAACAGCATGCAGTCGACGACCACCAGATCGGCCGGATCGGCGCGCACCTCGTCCCGGAGATCCTGCCCGACTCCCGGTTCGGTGACCATCGTGATCCCCATTGTCAGGACCGTCCACGTGCTCAACTGGTCGTGGGGGCGCCACGGCGGGGAGTTCCGGTAGGCGCGGAATTCGAGCCCGGCCGATTCGATCTGCGACTGCTGCATCGCGTGCCCGAGAACCCGGACGCGGTGACCGCGGCGATGCAGTTCCCTGCCGATACCCAGCGCCGGCGGCACATTGCCGCCGGCTTCGAACGTCACGATCAGGATGTCGGACACGACGTTTCCTCCCTCTCCAGGACGCCCCGACCGGTAGCTACGGGTTCTGTTCGCTTCGTGCCGCCCCGACGAACGAGCCGTCCGGTCCGACCGGCGCACCGAAGTGCGGCAGATGGTGGGCGAAGAACAGGTGTGCGACGAGTTCCTGACGGCTGTTGACGCCGAGCTTGGCGTAGATGCTCTTCAGGTGGTCCTGGACGGTGTAGGGGCTGATGAACATTCGTTGCCCGATCTCCGCCCGCGTCTCGCAGGCGAGGACATGTCCGAGCACCTCCGCCTCCCGCGCGGTGAGTCGGTACAGGTCGGTCACCAGCGCGACGATCTGCGTGGGATGGGCCGGTTCCAGCGTGACGACGACCCGACCTGCCGCTCCCCGGCCGTCGAGCCGCCCTGCGCGCAGCACCAGCCATTCGCCGTCGGCGGTGCGCATCCGGGTGACCACCGCGTCGCCCGAATTCCGGAAACGCACGGCCGCCGCGACCGCGGGCATCATCCGGATCTGCGAGTCGCCGCCCATCCGATCGAGAAATTCCAATGCGCGCGGGGTCGCCGACTCCACCTCGTCGTCCTCGCCGACGATCACCACGGCGGGGCCGTCGGACACCTCCGCCACCACCTGTGGCGCCTGCCGGATCAGCGACAGGCGCAGGCCTTCGCCGATCTCGCGGGCGATCTCGGCGAGCGCTTTCACGTCCGCATCGCCGAACCGGTGGCCGGGTCCGCGCATGAGCGTCCCGCCGCCCCACACCCGGTTGTCGCGCCCACGGAACACCAGACGGACCTCGTCGTCCATCCCGAGCGGTTCGAGTATCTGCTGATACGGCAAGGCATCCCGGACATCACCGTCGATGGCGTCGCGGATCGTCTGGGCTCCCTCCGGTTTCCGGGCGAGCCTGCCGTAGGTGTTGGCGTAGGGCGAAGTGCCGTACTCCAGTTCGGCGACGATCTCGACCGCGCGGCCGGTCGGGTCCGTCACGTCGACCATCGTCGCCGACGTGATCATCAGCGTCCCGGGATCGGTCGTGCCCACCATGCCCCGATCGAACGGGATCCGTCTGCGGATCACGCTCAGCGCGGCCTGCGCGAAGTCGGACGGGCTGTCGGTGGCGAGCGCGGCATCTCGGATGGACGAGCGCAGCGACCCGACCGTCCGATTCGCGGCCACACCCCGCTTGTCGGCCATGCCCTCAGTATGCGCAGGTCGACTTCGCCGTCGGTACCCCTCACAGGTGGGGGTGCGTCGAGTGCACCCACCACGGGTTGCGCGGGTGCACGACACGGCCGGACGATGACAGCTGTGACCGGTTTCGTGGAGGTCCGCCCGTACGCCGAACTCAACGCGTTCGTCGCCGCCGAATGCCGGGGCGTCGCCTCGCGCCGGCCGTTCCGGCCCCACCAGACCGTCAAGGACGTCGCCGAGGCGAGGGGCATCCCGCACACGGAGATCGACCTGATCGTCGTCGACGGCGAGCCCGTCGATTTCGGATACCGGCCGCGCACCGGCGCCCGCATCGCGGTGTATCCGGTCTTCGAGGCGCTGGGCATCGAACCGATCGAACGGCTGCGGCCGGCGCCGCTGCGCGACCCGCGGTTCGTCGCCGACGTCAACGTCGGCAAGCTGGCCCGATACCTGCGGCTCCTCGGGTTCGACGTGCAATGGTCGCCCACCGCGGCCGACGAGACGCTCGCCCGGGTCAGCACCGACGACCAGCGCATTCTCCTGACCCGGGACCGCGGCCTGCTCGCCCGCAAGGTGATCACCCACGGTCTCTTCGTGCACGCGGTCGATCCGGTCGAGCAGGTCGTCGAGGTCGTCCGGCGACTCGACCTGACGCCCCGGCTCGCGCCCTTCACCCGCTGCATGCGCTGCAACGACCTGCTCGTGGAGGTGCCCAAGTCGGAGGTTCTCGATCAGCTCGAGCCGCTGACCCGCCGGTACTACGACGACTTCCGGCGCTGCGTCGGCTGCGGCCGGGTGTTCTGGGCGGGCTCGCACCACGATCGGCTCGTCACGCTCGTGGAGACGATCCGCGTGCGGGTTTGATCGTGCGCCTACGCGACGAGCAACGCCACCAGCGCGATCAGGGACGGCACGGACTGGCACAACGAACCGACCACACCCGACCCGCGGGGTCGGCTCATCGCCATCCGGTCCGAAGCGAACAGTGCGATCCCGGCCAGGAACATGAACGCGCACGTGTAGATCACGAGGGTGCGACCCGGGGTGTCCTGGCCGGCCCACCACAGGGCGACACCGACGATCGTGCCCGATCCGAGAAACAGGTTGTAGAAGCCCACGTTGAAGGCCCACATCCGAACCGGAGGGACGTCGGCGGTGGGCACGCGGAACAGGTCCCGGTGGATGCCGGGCCGGAGGAACAGGACCGACTCCCACGCGAATGCCAGCAGATGCACCGCGGCGGCGACGAGTGCGGCGACCTGGGCGACGACGATCATGACGACCCACTCCCTTCACCGAACCGGATGTCGTGCCGGCCGGCGAGCGCGGCCAGCAAGGGTGGCAGCTCGGCCTGGGCATGCTGTTCGCGCAACACACCGGCAAGGTCGGAGAAGAAGCCGCTCATCGCCGTACCGGCACTGACGAGAAGGAACACCGCGTCCGCGGTGAGCACCGAAAAGGTGTTCATCGTCCCCGCGGCGATGTCGAGGGAATCACCCGGCGCGAGATCGCAGCTCGCGCCGTCGACGTGGACCCGGATCCGGCCGCGCAGCAGGTGGTAGGTCTTGGCCCAGGACTCCGCGTGCAGCGGGGGCGGTTCGCCGAGACGTGGCGCCTCGACCAGCATGAGTTCGTATGCGCCGCCGGTGTGCTCGTGGGACGAGAGGACCGTGACATCGGCGTCCGGGAGCGACAGCCGCGTGCCCGAACCGGACCGTTCGAGATGAAACCCTGACATACCGTGACGTTAGATCCGGCGAAACCGACCGGGACATCCCAGGAATCGGGGATGTCGACGGCAGCAGGGACCGGCGCATACTGGGCTCATGCTCGAAGTGCGGGCGGAGCGACTGCGCCGGGACATCCTCGCGTTGGCGGGCACCGCTGCGGGCGTAGCCGAACTACACGAACGAGCCATCGAACTGGTCGATCGCACCGTGCGCAGCGACCTGACGTGCTGGGCACTGATGGATCCGCGGACGCTGACGTTCGGTTCGATGACCAGCGGACGCGTCCGCATCCCCAGCGAGTACGAACCGCTGCTCGCCGAATCCGAATGCGGCGGGCACGATCCCGCGACGTTCGCCGAGGTCGCCCGCAGCGGGCGGACGGTCGTCCGGGCGTCCGATCTACCGGCCACCGCCGTCGCGCGCAGTCTCCGGCACGGCGAGGTGTGGAAGCCGCTCGGACTCGACCGCGAGCTGCGGGTCGCATTCATTGTCGACGGATACTGCTGGGGTGCAGCAGGATTCGTTCGTTCCGGATCGGACTTCAGCGACCGCGAGGTCGAGTTCCTGACGATGGTGTCCCCGGCCCTGGCTACGGCGACGCGCGCCGCCGCCGTGCACACGCTGCGGCCGCACCCCGGGGACGATCCGGGTCCCGCGGTGGTGCTGACCGACCCGTCCGGCGACCCCGTCGGGCTCACCGCGGCGGCCCGTCTCTGGCAGGACCGGCTGACCGGCCCGGTGCGGCTGGCGGTGCTGTTGCGCGCCGCCACGTTCGGGGCACGATCGAGCCCTTCCGGCGTCTTCCGCACGCATATCAGCGACGGGCACGGGTACTGGGTCCTGGTGCGCGCCACCGCGCTCGACTCCGACGGCGACGACAGCCGCACGGTGGTCACCCTCGAACCGGCCCCGGCGGACGAGTTCACCCATCTCCTGTTCGCGGCATACGCGCTCACCACGCGCGAACGGGACGTGTGCACCGACGTGCTGGCGGGTTTGTCGACGGCCGAGATCGCACGTCGCCGGGGTATCAGTGCCAATACCGTTCAGGATCACCTCAAGTCGGTGTACGCGAAGACCGGCGCGGGCAGCCGGGCGGAACTCGCCGCACTCCTGGCCGGACGGCAGGGCTGAGGCGCTTCGCGCCGGTGTGCCGTTGTGGCGGTTGGGACCGCCAGAAGGGCACACGGTTCGAGGCCGCCGGGAGCTGGCGCCCGGGTCCGATGCGGTTCCGCTGCACTAACAGATCGCCGTGGTTGCCGCCATCCGAATCTTCACCCCGGACGAGCGAACCGCGGCGGGAAAATGCGCCGAAAATCCGATTCGAGGCTCTCACCTGCGGCGATCCTCCGGGGTCGTGGGCACTGTGTCTTTTCTCCCACCTGGGCAACCTGATGAAGGATCTGCCGTTGTTACGGCTTATAGTGAGTTAGGTAAATGTCATGTAACAGTGTTCTCACAGTCAGGCAGGTGGGCGTGTCGACCTCGGACCGCATCGAAGAGATCTACCAGCAGGTCAAGGCTCGCAACGCAGGTGAACCGGAGTTCCATCAGGCGGCGGCCGAGGTGTTCGAATCTCTGCACGTCGTGCTCGACCGGCATCCCCGTTACTTCGAATCCGGACTCATCGAGCGGCTCTGCGAGCCCGAGCGGCAGATCATCTTCCGCGTGCCGTGGATCGACGACCAGGGCAACGTGCACGTCAACCGCGGTTTCCGCGTGCAGTACAACAGCGTGCTCGGCCCCTACAAGGGCGGCCTGCGCTTCCACCCGAGCGTCAACCTCGGCATCGTCAAGTTCCTCGGCTTCGAGCAGATCTTCAAGAACGCACTGACCGGCCTGCCGATCGGCGGCGGCAAGGGCGGCTCGGACTTCGACCCGAAGGGTCGCTCCGAGCAGGAGATCATGCGCTTCTGCCAGTCCTTCATGACCGAGCTGCACCGCCACATCGGTGAGTACACCGACGTTCCCGCAGGTGACATCGGCGTCGGCGGCCGCGAGATCGGCTACCTGTTCGGCCAGTACAAGCGCCTCACCAACTCCTACGAGTCCGGTGTCCTCACCGGCAAGGGCCTCACCTGGGGCGGCTCGCAGGTCCGCAAGGAAGCCACCGGTTACGGCGCGGCGTACTTCGTCAACGAGATGGCCAAGGCGGCCGGCAGCACCCTCGAGGGTCGTACCGCTGTCGTCTCCGGCTCCGGCAACGTCGCGATCTACGCCATCGAGAAGATCCACCAGCTCGGCGGCAAGGTCGTCGCGTGCTCGGACTCGTCGGGATACGTCCTCGACAAGGCCGGCATCGACCTGGACCTGCTCAAGGAGATCAAGGAGGTCCGACGGGGCCGCATCTCCGAGTACGTCGACGAGCGCGGCGACGCCGAGTTCTACTCGGGCGGCAACATCTGGAACGTGCCGTGCGACATCGCGCTGCCGTGTGCCACCCAGAACGAGCTCGACGAGGCGTCCGCGAAGGTGCTCGTCAACAACGGTGTCAAGGTCGTCGCCGAGGGCGCGAACATGCCGACCACGCCGGGTGGCATCGCGGTCTTCCGTGACGCCGGTGTCGCGTTCGCGCCGGGCAAGGCCGCGAACGCCGGTGGTGTGGCCACCTCCGCGCTGGAAATGCAGCAGAACGCCTCGCGCGATTCGTGGCACTTCGACTACACCGACGAGCGTCTGGCCGGCATCATGCGCGACATCCACAGCACGTGTGTCGAGACGGCCGCCGAGTACGGCAAGCCGGGTGACTACATCCACGGCGCCAACATCGCCGGCTTCGTGAAGGTCGCCGACGCGATGTTCGCACTGGGTGTCATCTGATCCACCCCGATCCACACGAAAGGCCCGCTCGTTCGAGCGGGCCTTTCGTGTCGGTGCAGGTCAGCCAGTGGTGTCGTCGTGGTCGAGTTGCGCCTTGCGCGCAGCCTCGCGCATCTCGATACCGTCGGAGATCCAGTTGCCGATCTCGCGGGTGACGTCCCGCACGGCACCGGCGATGATGCCGGCGATGTTCCCGACGTGGGTCGCGGCGGATTCCGTCAATTCCTGGACCGTGTCCTTGTTGCGTTCGAAGCGTCCAACCATGCGCTCTCCCCCTCAGACGGTGTCGTGGACGAGCGTACGCGCAGCACGGGTCCCTCGCGCTTCCTCGAACTCCGCGCCGGGCTCGGGCTCGACAACCGCCGGTTCGGGACGTGGGCGGCGCTCGATCACGACCGCGGTCTCACGCTGGTCGGACACCCAGGAGGGCGGCAGCGCCAGCCGGAAGATCTTGCCCCACACCGACGCGACCTGCCGGAGCAGTCCCCCGGTGTTGTAGGGCAGGCCGTGCTTCTCGCACAGAGCCCTCACCTGCGGTGCGATCTGCGGGTAGCGGCGGGCCGGCAGATCCGGGAACAGGTGGTGTTCGATCTGGTGGGACAGGTTGCCGGTCATCAGGTGCATCAGCGACGACCCGCTGATGTTCGCGCTGCCGAGCAACTGGCGCACGTACCACTCGCCACGGGATTCGTCGGCGGTTTCCTCCTGAGTGAACGACTGGACGCCGGACGGGAAGTGCCCGCAGAAGATGACGGAGAACGCCCACACGTTGCGCACCAAGTTCGCGGTGGCGTTGCCGAGCAGGGTCGGAACGAACAGCGGGCCGCTGAGCAGCGGGAACACGACGTAGTCCTTGAGCACCTGCCGGCCGGCCTTGTGCCACCACCCGCGCGCGAGCGGCCCGAGTTCGCGGATGTCGCGTTTGCCTGCCAGCACGCGGTCGGCCTCGGCGTCGTGCAGCATCACGCCCCACTCGAACACCAGCATCAGGACTGCCGCATAGAGCGGATTGCCCAGGTAATAGGGCTTCCACGGTTGCGCCGGGTCCATGCGCAGGATGCCGTACCCGATGTCGCGGTCCATGTCGAGGATGTTGGTGTAGGTGTGGTGCACGAAATTGTGCGAGTGCCGCCACTGATCCGAGGGGCACACCGTATCCCATTCGAAGACACGAGAATTCAGTGCGGGCTCGCGCATCCAGTCGTACTGGCCGTGCATCACGTTGTGCCCGATCTCCATGTTGTCGAGAATCTTCGACACGCTCAGCGCGGCGGTACCGGCGATCCACGCAGGGGGCAGGAATCCGAGGAACAGCAGGCCGCGGCCGGCCACCTCGAATCCCCTCTGCGCCTTGATGACCCGGTAGATGTAGTCGCGGTCCTCGGAGCCGAGGGAGGCGACGGTGCTCTCCCGCAGGGTGTCGAGCTCCCGGCCGATCTCGTCGACCTGATCGCGGCTCAGGATCACCGGATCCGGGTCGGGGTCACGGTTTCCGGACAGGAACGGCAGGAAGGGTATCGCGGGTAGGGACAATCCGAACATGGTGTCCTCCAATGGTTTCGGGCCGATCGATATCGGCCGCGGCTACAGTTCGACCGCGACGTCACCGACCGGGGCGTTGACGCAGATCCGGATGCGCGTGTCGGGTTCGGCGTCGAGTTCACCGGTGCGGACGTCGCGGGTGCAACCGGATCGGCGGATCGAGGTGCAGGTGTGGCAGATGCCCATGCGGCATCCGTGATCGGGTCTCAGACCGGAGGCTTCGGCCTGTTCCAGCAGGGTGGCGCCGGTGTTGTCCGCGACCACGCCGGACGCGGTGAACCTGACCTCGCCGGTGGCGTCGCTCGTGTCGAGGACAGGAAGGGTGAATTCTTCGGTGCGCAAACGATGTTCGGCGCCGACCTCGCGGTAGACCTCGCGGACGCGTGCGGTCAGACCCGCCGGTCCGCACGTATAGGTGGGGGTACCGGCGAACCAGGGGACGACGGCGTCGAGGTGTTCGCGGCGGAAACGACCGCGCAGGTGGCCACCGTCCCCGCGGGTGTAGGCCAGGACGACCTCGACGTTGGCGCGTGCGGCGAGTTCGTCGAGTCGCGCACGTTGCGGCACGTCTGCCGGGGTGCGTGCGTAGTGCAGGAAGGTGATCGCGCCGGTGTGCCCCTCGTTGGCGAGGGTGTGCAGCATCGACAGCACCGGCGTGATGCCGCTACCGCCGCTGACCAGCAGCAACCGGTCCGGACGAACCGGCGGGAGAACGAAGTCGCCGTCGGCTGCCCCGAGGTCGACGACGTCACCCGGCCGGGCGCAGTCGTGCAGGTAGCGGGACACCAGACCGTCCGGGTGGGCCCGCACGGTGAGGACGATTCGGTCGTCGTACTGCGAGGTCGAGGGCGAGTAGCAGCGGGTGTGCCGGACCCCGTCGACGACGACGCCGAGCCGGATGTGCTGACCGGCCTCGAATCGGCAGCGGCGGGCCGGACGCAGCGTGAGCGTGGTCATCTCGGGCACGGTGCGGTCGATGTCGACGATCCGCGCCCGCGTGGCCTGTGTGGCGAGCAGCGGATTCAGCAGCTCGAGGTAGCGATCCGGGTGGTGCGGCCAGGACATCAGCCGCAGTGCGCCGGTGACCGCCTTCGTGGCGCGGCGGGCAGCGGTGGTGCGAGTGACGGGTGAAGCGACCATGGCGGGACCTCCCGACCGATCGGATTTCTAGTGCACACTTGTACACTGAATTAGTGTTGCAGCACTCACCCGCCCCCTGTCAACACGTGAGTGACCTCCGTTACACCGATTTTCGATTCGCGGAGGCCGCTCTGCATAGACTCGGACCCGTGTCCGTAGTTCCCGTCCCCGAACCCGCCAGCCGGGCCGCCCGCAAGGAACGCACGCGCCGCGCACTGCTCGACGCCGCACTCGAATTGTCGGCGGATCGGAGTTTCTCCACGGTGAGCCTGCGAGAGGTCGCCCGTCGGGCGGGGATCGTCCCCACCGCGTTCTACCGGCATTTCGCCTCGATGGACGAACTCGGCGTCACCCTGGCCGCCGATACGATGCGCGTGCTCCGGCAGGTGCTGCGCGATGCGCGCCGCGCCCGCAACGCCGGCGACAACGCCCGTGCGTCGCTGGCCGTCCTCGTCGAACAGATCCGCGCCCACGAGGCCTCGTTCCGCTTCCTCGCGCGCGAACGGCACGGCGGGCTGCCCGAGGTGTCCCGCGCCGTCAACGACGAATTGCATTTGCTCACAGTGGAACTCGCTGTCGACCTCGGCAGCATGGCGGGGCTCGGCGACTGGAGCGACGACGACCTGGAGATGGCCGCCGCCCTGCTCGTCGTCGCCCTGCTCGAGGTGGCCGTCGACCTGCTCGCCGTCGAAACGGGCGGACCGGACGAGGCCGCGGTGATCGCACGCGGTGAGAAGCAGATGCGCCTGATCATTCTCGGCATGGGGGCCTGGAAACCGGCCCACGAGTGACCGCTACACCGTACGGTGGCGCCATGTTCGAGATCAGCCGCGTCGCGCTCGGAGACCTCACATTCGACGTCCGCGTCGCCGGGCCCGAAGACGGCCCTCCGCTCGTGCTGCTGCACGGCTTCCCCGAAACCGGGCGCAGCTGGGAACCGGCGGGCCGGTTGCTCGCCGACGCGGGCCTGCGGGTGATCGTCCCCGACCAGCGCGGCTACTCCCCCGGCGCCCGGCCCACCGAGGTGTCCGCGTACGCGGTCGGTGAACTGGTCGGCGACGTCCTCGGCCTGCTCGACAGTTTCGGTATCGAGGCGGCGCACGTGGCCGGGCACGACTTCGGCGCGGTCGTCGGCTGGCATCTCGCTGCACATCATCCCGATCGCGTTCGCACACTCACCGCGGTGTCGGTGCCGCACCCCGGCGCCTACAGCTGGGCGCTGCAGCACGATGCCGACCAGAAGTCCCGCTCCGCGTACATCAAGCTGTTCCGGATGGAGGGCACGGCCGAGTCGGCGCTGCTCGACAACGGCGCCCGGCGGCTGCGCGCGATGTACAACCCGATGCCCGATCGCGCTGCCGTGGACGAGTACGTGCGGGTGCTCACCGCGCCCGGCGCGATGACCGCCGCCCTGAACTGGTACCGCGCGTTGACCAGGGACTTCCGCAGCATTCCGTCGGTGAAGGTGCCCACCACCTACGTGTGGAGCACCGCCGACGTCGCGGTCGGCCGGGCCGGCGCCGAACGGTGCGGCGAGTTCACCGAAGCGGACTACGACTTCGTCGTGTTGGACGACGTGAGCCATTGGATTCCCGAGGAGGAACCGGCGGCACTGGCGGAGTCGATCCGGGCACGCATCGCGGGCTGACGGGCCACCCCTCAACCGGCGTCACCGCTCCGCAGCGCGCAGAGCATTTCCAGTTCGTCGACGACCGCGTCGAGCGGTGCCGCACTGCGTTGCGCCTGCGCCAGGATCAATCCGCCTTCGAGCGCGCTGACGACCATCGTCGCGAGGGTCGCGGCGCGGGCCGGATCGACTCCGTCGCCGACGAGCCGCGCGCCGATCATCTCGGTCCAGCGCGCAAAGGAGATCCCGGCGAGGTCACGGGCCGACGCTTCGGTACCCAGCGCTGCCGCCACGATCGGGCAGCCCGCGACGTAGTCGGTGCCCTCGAGCCCGCGTCGCCACAGGTCGACGATGGACCGGACCGCGGTGACGGTGTCGCCGGAGTCCAGGATCCGCTGGATTCTGTCGGTCAGCTGGTCCGCGGCCGAGCGCGTGGCTTCCTCGATCAACTGGCTCTTGCCGCCGGGAAAGTGGTGGTAGATCGATCCTCGGGGGGCGCCGCTGTGGGCCAGGACATCGGCGAACGAGGTCGCGGCCACCCCACGTTCCCGCATCAGGGCCACGGCGCTGGCCGTCATCGCCGCGCGTGGTCCCCCGTCCTGTCGCCGTGCCATGACGCCCTCCTCGATCCGATGGGGATTGCCCTCTCGCATTATGTATGTTGTCATACTTAGAAGCCCAGTTCCAGGACGTCAGGAGTCCACCGTGACCGAACTCGACACCACCCGCGACACCGACGTCTGCGGAACCGGCACCCACGTCTTCGACGACGCCGTCGCCCTCGTCGCCGCCGACGCGCACCGCTACACGGGCCGCACGCACCCGGCGTACGCGAACATGGTCGGGCCGTTCGGCGGCATCACGGCCGCGACGCTGCTGCGCGCGGTCCAGCAGCATCCCGAGGTTCTCGGCGTTCCCCTCTCGCTCACCGTCAACTACTGCGGTGCGCTGGCGGACGGCGAATTCGAGATCGTCGCTCGTCCGGTGCGCACCAACCGCTCCACCCAGCACTGGTCGATCGAACTGTCGCAGGACGGGGCGGTCACGACCACCGCGACCGCGGTGTTCGGCACCCGACGCGAGACCTGGTCGTCGACCGAGGCCGTCGCACCCGACGCGCCCCCGGCGGAGGACGTCTCCGAGCAGTCGCTGCCGGAATTCATCGCCTGGGCACGCAACTACGAGATGCGTTTCGTCGAGGGCGCCGTGCCCGGCCCGGAGACCGGCGAGCACCCGGATTCGACGACGACGCTGTGGGTGCGGGACACTCCCCCGCGACCGCTGGATTTCGCAGCGCTGACCGCGCTGTCCGATGTGTTCTACCCGCGCGTGTTCCTGCGCCGCGGGCAGTACATGCCCGCCGGAACCGTGTCGCTGACCGTGTACTTCCACGCCGACGAGCACGCCCTGGACCGCCAGTCCGACGCGTCCGTCCTCGCGACGGCGCGCTCGCAGCATTTCGGCAAGGGCTATTTCGATCAGTCCGGCGAGCTGTGGAGCAGCGACGGCGAACTGCTCGCGACCACTCACCAGCTGGTCTACTTCAAGGGCTGACCACGACCTCCGGCCTTCAGGGGCTGCCCCACGGCCTCCGGTGCCCGCACGGCCAGCAGCGCCGCGAGGCCGGCGCCCAGCACCACGAGCAGCCCGGCGATGCCGGCGCGGTCCGTGCCGAAACCCCAGGCGAAGAACCCGAACAACGTCGGCGCCAGGAACGACACCGCCCGGCCTGTGGTGGCGTAGAGCCCGAACATCTGCCCTTCCCGGCCCGGCGGCGTGATCCGTGCCAGGAAGGTGCGTGCCGACGCCTGCGCGGGCCCGACGAACAGGCACAGCAGCAGCCCGAAGATCCAGAACAGCAATGGTCCGGACACCGCGAGCAGAACGACGCCGACGACGATCATCGCGGCGAGCGAGACGACGATGACCGCCTTGGGACCGACCCGGTCGTCGATGCGGCCCGCGACGAGCGCACCGAGCGCGGCCACGACATTGGCCGCGACACCGAACAGCAGCACGTCACCCGTCCCGATGCCGTAGACGGTCACGGCCAGTACCGCCCCGAACGTGAAGACCCCGGCGAGACCGTCGCGGAACAGCGCCGACGCGCCGAGAAACCAGACGGTGCGGCGATCCGCGGTCCACAGGTCCCGCAGATCGCGCCACAGCACCCGGTACGCCTCGGTGATGCGGCCCTTCTCGGCACCGGGGTGGACACCGGTCGGCGGCAGTTCGGGAACAGCGAGCAGCACCGGGATCGCGAAGATCCCGAACCACGCGGCGGCGAGCAGCGCGACCAACCGGATGTTGGTGCCGTCGTCGGTGCTCAACCCGAGGAATCCGCGGGTGTCGCCGTCACCGGCGATGAAGCCCGTGTAGCACAACAACAGCAGCACGATGCCACCGAAATAGCCCATGGACCAACCGAATCCGGAGACCCGTCCGATGTTCTGCTCGGTGGAGATCTGCCGCAGCATTGCGTTGTAAGGCACCTGGGCGAGCTCGACGATCACCGATCCCACACCGAGCAGCACCAGCCCCAGCCAGAGGTAGTGATAGTCGTCGCGCACGAAGTACATCCCGGCCATCGCGGTGACGGTGACGAACGTGAGCACCGCGAGGGAGCGTTTGCGACGGCCGGTCGCGTCGTAGTGTTGCCCGGAGATCGGCGCGGTGACCGCGATGACGAACCCCGCGATGCCCAGGGCCCAGCCCAACCACGTACTCGCGGAGACGGTTCCGGGCAGGTCGTCGCCGACGGCGTCGGTGAGATACACGGAGAACACGAACGTGAGGATCACCGCGTTGAACGCGGCCGATCCCCAGTCCCACAGGCCCCACGCGAAGACCTGCCGCCGCGTCGTCGCCGTCCCGATTCCCGCCGGCGCGGCCGTGTGTGCGCTCATTCCCGCAGCCTAAACCGGCCGTTCGAGAACCGCCCCATATGACTGTTGGTGTGCCGATATTTCGGTGCACCAACCGTCATGTCCGTCTTGTACGTGCGCGGGCACGCTCGAAACGCTGTACGACCACGTCGAAGTGGTCCAGTTCCATCCAGCTCCACCGGATGACCTCGAACCCGAGGTCGCGCAGGGCGTCCTCCCGGAACTTCTCGGCGACGAGGTCACGCCGGTCGGAGTACTTGCCTGTCCCGTCGAACTCTCCGACGATCCCGAACTCCTCCCAGAAGAAGTCGAGGCGGAAACGGCGACCGTCGCGTGTGACGACCTCGTGCTGGAGGTGTGGACGGGGCAGACCCGCGTCCTCGATGCGTACCCGCGACAACGACTCGCCGACGCTCTCGCTGCGCGCGTCCAGGAACCCTGCGACCGCCCGGGCTCGTGCGATGCCGTTGAGGCCGCAGGCGGAGTCGAGGATGCGCGGTAACGCGGCTGCCGCCGCGGGGTCGCTGCGCAGGAGCGCATCGCCGATGACGACCGCCTGCGGGCGCGGTGCGGTCCGCGCGACGTCCGCGATCGTCCGCGCCACCGACGTCACCGGCACGTCGTCGACGGTCGCGAGGTCTGCCTCCGACAACCGCGCCGCATGGAAGTGCAATCGTCCCCGCCGTCGTGCGCCCGCGCTCGGTGGCCGCGACACGTGCACACGTGTGAGCGGAAGATTCCATACCGGCGCCCCGTGCAGGACCGCGGCGGAGACGTGGCTGATCACGTGTCCCGGGCTCAGCGTCGAGCCGAGATGCCGCGCGAGCACGCGGTGCCGGCCGGTGTCGTCGAGCGCGTCGTGGTCGCACCTTCGCAGATGGACGCCGTGCGCGATCGGAGCCAGTTCACCGCGTCGAAGGTCGCGCGCGATCTCGAAGGCGGAGACGCCGGCCGCGAGTAGTTGTGCGCGCGTGAGCACTCGTGGATCCCCCATGCGGGTGATCGTGCCGCAGCGTCCGTCGGCGATCCGCCCGGAGACCACCGAATCCGCCGCGCCTGTGGACGGAGCAGCTGCCTGTGGACAACTTGCGGATGAGGACTGCGGCGCCCGAAACAGCGGTTGGTGTACCGATATTTCGGTACACCAACCGTCGTTCTCGACCTGTCTAGACGGTGGCGCCGGCGAGTAGGCCTGCCACCGACTGCCGCATCACGGCGGCGGCCTCGTCGACCCCGAGTTGCAACTCGTCGCGCAGAACGGCCCACGAGCCCCAGGTCGCGGCGGCTCCGAGCGCGTATACCAGGCGGTCGCGCCGGTCCCGGTCGAGGTTTGCGAGTTCGCGGGCGAACAGGATCTTCACCTCGTCGGTGACCCGCGCGATGCAGCGCGCGCGATGAATCTTGAGCGCTTCGGAGAACTGCTGGCGCAGGAGCGACGCCCGCGCATACGGAGCGATGAACTCGAGCAGCCGCGCGCGCTGCCGGCAGAACCCGTCGATCCGTTCGGACAGCGGGAGGTGCGCCGGCACCGGCTCGAACATTTCGTCCTGGCGGCGCAGCATCTCCGCGCCGGTGAATGCCATCAGGGTGTCGAGGTCGTTGAAGTTGACCCACAGTGCCCGCAGCGAGACCCCGGCCTGTTCCGCGACCTGCGCGCCGGTGGGCTTGAGCATGCCCGCCCGGAGCAGCTCGATGTGTGCCTCCACCACTGCCCTGCGAGTGCGTTCCGCGCGGGCTGTTCGACCGTCCGTGACAGTTGTGACCACGATCCCTCACTTCGTTCGACCGCACCGAGCCGGTAGGCCTCGGCAGCGCTTCGCAACCTGCCCTGCGAACAATACCGACCAACCTCCCCGTTTAGGAGAATTGGTTCGAACGACACGGCCGATGAGTTCCGGCCCGCGGCGACTAGGCTGACCCACCGTGACTCTGCCGAACCCCACCCCAGACGCCCGCGCGGTCGTGACCGGCGCCTCCTCCGGTATAGGTGAGGCCCTCGCCACCGAGCTCGCAGCGCGCGGCCACTCGCTCATTCTCGTCGCCCGTCGCGGCGAAGTGATGGAAGAGCTCGCCACGACACTCCGTCAGAAGCACGGCGTCACCGTCGAGGTGCGCGCCTGCGACCTGTCCGACCGCGACGCTCGCGCCGAGCTGGTCGAGGAGCTCGCCGACCGTCACGTCAGCATCCTGTGCAACAACGCGGGTATCGCCACGTTCGGCCCCGTGTCCGGCCTGGATCCGGCGTACGAGCGCGCGCAGGTCGAACTCAATGCGGTCGCCGTGCACGACCTCACCCTCGCGGTGCTGCCGCAGATGGTCGAGCGACGCGCGGGCGCGATCCTCAACGTCGGATCGGCGGCGGGCAACATGCCGATCCCGAACAACGCGACGTACGCCGCGACGAAGGCATTCGTCAACACCTTCTCGGAGTCGCTACGCGGTGAGCTCAAGGGCACCGGCGTGAACGTCACCCTGCTCGCCCCCGGCCCGGTGCGCACCGAGACCCCCGATCCGGCGGACGCGTCGATCGTCGACAAGCTCGTCCCCGACTTCCTGTGGATCTCGAGCGAGCACACCGCGAAGGTGTCGCTCGACGCGCTCGCCGAGAACCGCATGCGCATCGTGCCCGGCCTGATCAGCAAGGCGATGTCGGTCGCGGGCAACTACACGCCGCGCGCGATCGTCGCCCCGATCGTCGGCACCTTCTACAAGAAGCTCGGCGGCTAACGCCGCTTACGGCCGGTGCCGAAGATGCTGCGGGAGATCTCCCGACCCGCAGCCGAGGCCGCCGACCGCAGGAAACTCTTCATCGCGGAGCTGCCCAGCACCTGTTCGACGATCGTCGGCCCCTCGTCCCGGGGGGCCGGCATCGTTTCGGACAGGTCCGGCAGTGGCGGCACGTCCAGCGGCGGATCGACGTTCGGCGCGCCCGCGACCTTCGCCGTCAGCATCTCGTACGCGGATTCGCGATCGATGGTCTGCCCGTACTTCGCGAACAGCGGATGGCCCTGGGCGGCGGTGCGGATCGCGTCGTCGCCGACGGTGTCCATCAGCGACCGTGGCGGCCGGATCCGGGTCCATGCGACCGGCGTCGGGGCGCCCTTCTCGGACAGCACGGTGACGATCGCTTCACCGGTCCCGAGCGAGGTCAGCGACTTCTCCAGGTCGTAGAACGCCGTCTTCGGGTACGTGCGGACCGTCTTGGTGAGCGCCTTCTGGTCGTCGGGCGTGAACGCGCGCAACGCGTGCTGCACCCGCGCACCCAGCTGGGACAGGATCGCGTTCGGGATGTCGGTGGGCAGCTGCGTGCAGAAGAACACGCCGACGCCCTTCGACCGGATGAGCTTGACGGTCTGCTCGACCTGCTGCAGGAACGCCTTCGACGCGTCCGCGAACAGCAGGTGGGCCTCGTCGAAGATGAAGACGAGCTTGGGCTTGTCCAGATCGCCTTCCTCGGGCAACGTCTGGAACAGGTCGGCGAGCACCCACATCAGGAACGTGGAGAACAGCACGGGACGCGCGGCCTGGGCGCCCAGCTCGAACAAGCTGATCACCCCGTTGCCGCCGAGGATGCGCAGCAGATCCTCGGTGTCGAACTCCGGTTCACCGAAGAACGTGTCGCCGCCGTCGGCCTCGAGGTTGACGATCGCGCGCAGGATGACGCCCGCGGTCGCGGCCGAGACGCCCCCGATGCCTTTGAGGTCGGCCTTGCCCTCGTCGCTGGTCAGGTACGCGATGACCTGCCGCAGATCCTTGAGATCGAGCAGCGCCATGCCCCGCTGATCGGCCCAGTGGAAGATCAGCCCGAGCGTCGATTCCTGGGTGGTGTTCAGGCCGAGCACCTTGCTCAGCAGGATCGGACCGAACGCCGTGACGGTCGCGCGCACCGGGATGCCGATGCCCTCGGTGCCGAGCGAGAAGAACTGCGTCGGGAATCCGGCAGGGGTCCACGACGGATCGCCGGTCTCGGCGGCGCGGGTGACGAGCGCGTCGCTGCTCTCCCCGCGCGCGGACAGACCGGACAGGTCGCCCTTGACGTCGGCCATCACCACCGGCACGCCCGCGGCGGACAGCTGCTCGGCGATGCCCTGCAGGGTCTTGGTCTTGCCGGTACCGGTCGCGCCGGCGATCAGACCGTGCCGGTTCATCATGGCCAGCGGAATCCTGACCCGGGCGTTCGGAGCGACGACGCCGTCGTGCACGACGGTGCCCAGTTCGAGGGCGGCGCCGGAGAAGGCGTAACCGGCGGCGATCTCCGCGGCCGGGCCCGCGGGTTCGGCCGCCTCGGGTTCGGCTGCCTCGGCGAGCGCACTCTCCGAGGTCGCTTCGGCCCCGGCTTCGGCCTTCCCCGCCGCAGCGTCGGCCTCGGCCGCGGCGGCGGCCTCCTCGGCCTCGCGTTGGGCGCGTTCGGCTGCAGCGGCGGCTTCGGCGGCTACGCGGGCCGCTTCCTCGGCGGCCGCCTTCGCTGCCTTCGCCTTCTCGGCGGCGGACAGCGCCTCGTCGGACCGGGTCGGATCCACGGTCATGTTCAGCCCTCCTCGAACCAGCACGGCCGGCGTCGGTTTACACCGCAGACCTTATCCCGCTGACGCAGCTGACTAGTCTGTACTCTCGTGCAGGACAAACTTGTTTGGATCGATTGTGAAATGACCGGTTTGCGTATCGGTAGCGACAAACTCATCGAAATCGCCGCGCTGGTCACCGACAGCGACCTCAACGTGCTCGGCGAGGGCGTGGACATCGTGATCCACGCCGACGACGATGCGCTGGCCGCGATGCCGGACGTCGTGCAGCAGATGCACGAGCGCTCGGGGCTGACCGAAGAGGTGCGCCGCTCGACGGTCACGCTGGCCGAGGCCGAGAAGCTCGTCCTCGACTACGTGCGGGCGCACGTGCCGGAGCCCGGGACCGCTCCCCTGGCCGGCAACTCCATCGGCACCGACCGGCAGTTCATCTCCCGGGACATGCCGGAACTCGACAACTACCTGCACTACCGCATGGTCGACGTCAGCTCGATCAAGGAACTGTGCCGACGCTGGTACCCCCGCATCTATTTCGGCCAGCCCACGAAGGGCCTGTCGCACCGCGCGCTCGCCGACATCAAGGAGTCCATCCGGGAGCTGCGCTACTACCGGCGCACCGCGTTCGTCGCCCCGCCCGGGCCGTCGTCTGGGGACATCACGAGCGTCGTAAAGGATCTTGGACCGGCCTGACCAGGCGATTCGTCGTTTTCGGGTAGAGCAGGCTAGTATTTCAATCGCAGTCGCAACCGGCTCCGGCCGATAGCGGATGCAATGGTGAGTGTAGTTCAGTTGGTAGAGCACCAGGTTGTGATCCTGGCTGTCGCGGGTTCGAGTCCCGTCACTCACCCCCAAGAAAGGCCCCGACCGCAAGGTCGGGGCCTTTCCTTTTTGCGCCTCCCGGCCGAGGACCGTGCGCCCACAGCCTCTACCCACTCCTGACCCCCTTACGACGACGGAGGGCGACCAGAATCCGGTCGCCCTCCGTCGGGGTGCACAGCCCGTGCCCCGGGGTCAGGTGTTGGCGTTGCCCGCCTTCCACGTCGACCACGGGATGTTCCAGTCGCCGAGACCTTCGGTTCCCTCCAGGACTCCGCCGACCGTGTTGCGCACGATGACGATGTCGCCGCGCTTGGTGTTGTCGAAGATCCACTTCGCGTTCGCCGGGCTGAGGTTCAGGCAGCCGTGGCTGACGTTGCGCACTCCCTGATCGCCCAGCGACCACGGCGCGGAATGGAAGAAGATGCCGCTGTAGGACATGCGCGTCGCCCAGTCCACCGGCGTGCGGTAACCCTGCGGCGAGTCGGCCGCCACCCCGTACGTGGACGAATCCATGATCATGTGGTCGAAGCGGTCGCCGATCGTGTAGACGCCGTTGGGGGTGGGGGTGCTGTCCTTGCCCATCGACGTCGGCATCGACATGATCGCGCTGCCGTTGCGGTTGACCACGACGGTCTTCGTGTTGTCGTCGACGTCGATGATCACCGCGTCGCCGATGGTGAACGACGAGTGCACGTCCGACTGGCCGAACAGTCCGTCACCGAGGTCCTTGCCGTACGCCTTCACGTCCACGGTCACGGTCGTGCCCGGCGTCCAGTAGTTCTCCGGCCGCCACCGCACCTCACGATTGCTGAGCCAGTAGAACGCACCCTCGACGGGCGGATTCGTGACGATGGTGATGGCCGCCTCGGCCGCGCGCCGGTCCGGGATGTTCTCGTCGAACTGCACCGCGACGGGCTGGCCGATACCGACGACCGAGCCTTCACCGGGCAGCACGTAGGGCTGGGTGAGGTTGCCGGGCGCGCTCGTGGTGAATGTCGCGACGGACGTGGTCGCCCCGCCGAGCCCGTACGCGACCGTCTCGAGCGTGTACTTGCGGTTGTAGCCCAGCGGTTCGGAGTTCGCCCAGGTGGTGCCGTCCGGCGCGAGCACGCCGGCGACCGACGCCCCGTCGGGATTGCGGAGCGTGACGGAATCGAGCTTGCCGTTGACGACCGAGACGGTCACCGGATCGATCGGCGAGAAGCCGACACCGCCGTCGACGACGCTGGAGGACACCGTGGGCTTGATGAGTGCGGCGAGGGGATTCGAATCGATGGGGACCTCGTCGGCACCGCCGGCCGAACCGCCGGCACATGCAGTGACGAAGGTCATGACACCGACCAGTACCGCCCCCAACACCGCCACGGTCGTACGCCGGGAGCGGCGCCGCGGCGTCCGCACACTCTTCTCGATCACTCTCAACCCTCCGATTCCGGACCTCCCCCAGGCCGCAAAACTGCACGTCAATGCGTGTCTCATCGATGATGCCAGCCGGTGAAGACCGAGACCAAATCTGAAACCTCGACGACGAATAACGTTCGAATACCAATCGCCCCGCCACCCACTCGCGTTACCCGCAGACATCGAGGAAATCGCCGTTGACCAGGCGATTTGGCGCCGTACAGCGGAGTGTGTAATCTTCTCTTCGTCGCCGGGACAACGGCCCGGAGACAAACCGCCAAGCGCCATTAGCTCAATTGGCAGAGCAGCTGACTCTTAATCAGCGGGTTCGGGGTTCGAGTCCCTGATGGCGCACAACAGAAGGCCCGCACCGAATTCGGTGCGGGCCTTCTTCGTTCTCCGGGTCTCACCACTCGATGACGACCGGGTCCCCGATCTTCACGTTCTCGAAGTACCACCGCGCGTTCTCGGTGCTGAGGTTGATGCAGCCGTGGCTGACGTTCGCGTAGCCCTGCGAATCCACCGACCACGGTGCGGCGTGCACGAAGATTCCGCCCCACGTCAGACGGACCGCGTATTCGGTGTCGATGCGGTACCCCTCGGGGTCGTCGATCGGAACACCGTAGGTCGACGAGTCCATCACCAGGTTCCGGAACTTCTCGAGCACCGGGAAGGTCCCGGTCGGCGTCTCGTATCCGGGCTTGCCCATCGACGCCGGCATGGTCCGGACGATCTCCCCGTTCAGGGACACGGTGAACTGGTGCGTGGACAGGTTCGCAACCGCGACGAATTCGTCGCCGGTCCGGAACTGCGTCCGGGTGCCGCCGGCCAGGACGGTGACAGCGGTGTGGCCCGGCCAGAATCGGTCCGGAACCCACTCGAGGTGACGGTCGTCGCGCCACCGGAAGGCGCCGGCGACGGGCACGGACGGGATGACCGCGACGGATCGTTCGGCGGCGGCCCGATCGGTCACCGTGGCGCCGAAGCGGACGGTCACCGGCTGCGCGATACCGACCACGGCTCCGTCCGAGGGCGCCAGCGCGGCCACCGGGGGCCCGCCCGGGGGCGCGATGCCGATGCGACCGGCGGAGGCGGCGGACCCCGTAGCCAGCGCGACGCTCGCGGCGAGGATCGCGACCAGGACGAGTCGTGCAACATGCTGCGCAGTCCGCATGACCGTCACCCCTTCGAAGACGAGACGATCGACGTCTTCTCAGTGAACCACGCCGAGATGTGAACCACGCCAAGATCGAAGTCGCAAGAAAGTGATATGTCACAGCGACCGACGCAAAGACGAGGGCACCGCCGTCCGTGAACGGACGACGGTGCCCTCGGATCGACGGATCGTCAGCGCAGCAGTCTGCGCAGAACCAGAGCGCCCACGACGACGCCGACCGCGATGACGGCGTACTTGACGTTCGGCTGATTCACCTTGGCGACGAGCGTCTGCTTGGTGTTGGCAACAAGAGTCTTCGGATTGGTCCGCGCACTCAATTCGTCGAGCGTGCTCGCGAGCTGGTTGCGGGCGTTCTCGATGTCCCGCTCGATGGCCTCGGTGTCCCTACGCACGTGATCCTCCAGGAGTCGCTGTGTGTGCTGCGACCACGGTAGTGGACGCGCGGTCCACTACCGTGGCGGACGTGACGGATAACAGCAGACTCGCCCCCGGCGACCCCGCGCCCGAGTTCACCCTCCTCGACGCCGACGGCAACGAGGTGTCGTTGTCGGACTACCGCGGCCGCAAGGTGATCGTGTACTTCTACCCCGCCGCGAGCACGCCCGGCTGCACGAAGCAGGCATGCGACTTCCGCGACAACCTCGCCGAACTGAACGACGCCGGGCTCGACGTCGTCGGGATCTCCCCCGACAAGCCCGCCAAGCTCGCGAAGTTCCGCGACAAGGAGGAGCTGACCTTCCCGCTGCTCTCCGATCCGGAGAAGACCACGCTCACGGCGTGGGGCGCGTTCGGCGAGAAGAAGATGTACGGCAAGACCGTGACCGGCGTGATCCGCTCGACCTTCCTCGTCGACGAGGAGGGGAAGATCGAGGTGGCGCAGTACAACGTGCGCGCCACCGGGCACGTCGCGAAGTTGCGTCGCGACCTGTCGGTCTAGCTCGCGGACCGCTCGGCCAGGGACCGCAGGAGCAGCGCCTCCGCGACGGCGAGGTTCTCGATCTCCGTCGGATCCACGCTCTCGTTCGGAGCGTGGATGACGCACCGCGGCTCCTCGACACCGATCAGCGCGATCTCCGCTCCCGGCACGGCCCGCTGCAGGGCCGTGCACAGCGGGATCGAGCCGCCCTGGCCGGCGGTTCCGACCTCGCGCCCGTACGCGGCCGCGAGCGCCGCGCGTAGGGCGGCGTATCCGGGGCCGTCGGTGGCCGCGCGGAACGGTTCGCCGAGGGCTTCGCGCTCGATGCGCAGGTGCGCACCCCACGGCACGTGCGCTTCGAGGTGGGCGACGAGGGCGTTCTGCGCGACCAGCGGGTCCAGA
Organism: Rhodococcus sp. NPDC003382; assembly: GCF_053589135.1. NCBI lineage: Bacteria > Bacillati > Actinomycetota > Actinomycetes > Mycobacteriales > Nocardiaceae > Rhodococcus > Rhodococcus sp. NPDC003382. The sequence continues at coordinate 44,035 of NZ_JBSFRH010000022.1, read as the reverse complement.
CCCGGTGGCACCCGCAGGTTCAGCCGCGCCGAGGCGCGGGGCGCGATCGCCGCCACCGAGCCGACGACGGGCGGTGCGTCGATGCCGAGCACGGTCAACGCCGGCCGCGCCCACACGGCGTCGGCGACGGTGCCGGTCGACAGCAGCGACACCCCGTCGAGCACACCGGCGTCGGCGCGGAACCGGTCTTCGGGATAGGGCACCCCGTCCCACTGCCCGAGGGTGTCGAGGCCGTCGACGACGGTGTTGCCGTGTTCGTCGCGCAGGGTGTTCAGCAACCGGACGAGGGCGGCGAGCGCGTCGGGGGCGGCGCCGCCGTACTGCCCGGAATGCACTTCCCCGGCAAGGGTTTCCACATGGACGACGACGTTCGCGATACCGCGCAGCGACGTCGTGACGGTGGGCCGGCCGACTTCCGCGTTGCCGCAGTCGCCGATCACGATCAGGTCGGCGGCGAACAGGTCGGGGCGCTCCGCGACGAGGTGTTCGAGCCCGGCCCCGCCCATCTCCTCGGACCCTTCGACGACGATCCGCACGCCCACCGGCAGGGGCCCGTCGGCGAGGGCCGCGCGCAGCGCGAGCAGGTGCATCACGATGTTGCCCTTGCAGTCCGCGGCGCCCCGGCCGTACCAGCGACCGTCCCGTTCGGTGAGATCGAAAGGCGGCGTGAGCCAGAGGCTTTCGTTACCCGGAGGCTGAATGTCGTAGTGGCTGTAGAGCAGAACCGTGGGAGCTCCGGCCGGGGCCGGACTGTGTCCGACGACGGCGGGGCAACCGTCGGACGTCTCGACGAGTTCGATGTGCTCGATACCGGCGGCGGCGAACGCGTCCCGTACCCAGCGGGCGGCGGCGAGGCACTCCTCCGCGGGGAACTGTCGCGGGTCCGCGACCGAACGGAAGGCGACCAGGGTCGCGAGTTCGGTTCGGGCGGTGGGCATCGCGGCCCGGATCCGGTCGCGGATCCGCTGCAGGGTGTCGGTGTCGGTCACGCTCACACGCCTCCTCGGTGTGTCGGACGAAGGTCTCACGATCGGGCACCGGTGCTCGTCCTGTTCGGTTCCCGTCGCAATCGTAGGATCGTGCGCCGCCGTCTGCCGTTCCGGTGCCGCACGGCGCGCCGACCGCGTAGCGTTGTTTCTCGACATCCGGGCCACCGTCGAACCAGTTCCGGCCCGTGGACGGAAAGGCACTGCGATGCCCACCGAACTGTCACCCTTCTACAAGCAGGTCCAATCCCACTACGACCTGTCCGACGAGTTCTTCGCCCTGTTCCTCGACCCGTCGATGACCTACAGCTGCGCGTACTTCGAACGGGACGACATGACGCTCGAGGAGGCCCAGCTCGCCAAGATCGACCTGGCCCTTGGCAAGTGCGACCTGCAGCCCGGCATGACGCTGCTCGACATCGGCTGCGGCTGGGGATCGACGATGTTCCGCGCGGTCACCCACTACGACGTCGACGTCGTCGGCCTGACCCTGAGCCGCAACCAGTACGAGCACGTCGCGGCCGAGGCCGCCCGGCTGCCCGGTCCGCGGACCGCGCGGGTCCTGTTGCAGGGCTGGGAGGAGTACACCGGCACCGCCGACCGCATCGTGAGCATCGGAGCGTTCGAGCATTTCCGCCGGGAACGCTACGACGAGTTCTTCGAACGGTGTCACCGGATGCTGCCCCCGGGTGGGCGGATGCTGCTGCACACCATCATCGGGCACACCCTCGCGACGCTGAAGTCCCGCGGCATCCCCGTGACCCGCGAGAACGCCCTGTTCCACCTGTTCATCAAGCGCGAGATCTTCCCCGGCGGGCAGCTTCCGCAGCCCGAGGTGGTCGTGGCGGGCGCCGAACGCGCCGGGTTCCGCGTCGAACGCGTCCATCCGCTCGGCCCGCACTACGTCCGCACCCTCGAGCACTGGGCCGCGGCGCTGGCGGACCGGCGCGCCGAAGCGGTCGCGCTGTCCTCCGAGGAAATGTACGAACGCTTCATGAAATACCTGCGCGGATCGGCCGAGCATTTCCGAACCGGACATATCGACGTCATGCAGTTCACCCTCGCCGCATGAGCACCGTGAGCACGCTCGGCCGTGTTTGCTGCGACTCGCCCTCACGGCAATCTCTCGGCATTCCCGCGCACTGCGGCTAGCCTGGGGCGCGTGGAGTCTGCAACGAACGTGCGCAAAGCACCGCGCCGGATCGATCCGGCGTTGGAAGTACAAACAGCGCCACAAGAACTCGTGCCGCGGCGGCGACCGACGCAGGAACGCAGCCGGCGCAAGTTCGATGCCCTGCTCGCCGCGTCCCGCGAGCTGCTCACCGAGGTCGGATTCGAGTCGTTCACCTGCGAAGAGGTCGCGTCCCGCGCGGACGTGCCGATCGGCACGCTCTACCAGTTCTTCGCGAACAAGTACGTCATCGTCTGTGAACTGAACCGCCAGGACCTCGTGGGTGTGCAGGAGGAACTGGCCCAGTTCAACGGCAAGATCCCGTCGGTCGACTGGCTGCGGTTCCTCAACAGCTTCGTCGACCACATGGCCGGGCTGTGGACCACCGATCCGTCCCGCCGCGAGGTGTGGCTGGCGATGCAGTCGACCCCGTCGACCCGCGCGACCGGGGCCATTCACGAACGCAAGTTCGCCGAGCAGGTCGAGCGGATGCTCGCACCGCTCACGCCCGACACACCGAGGCCGCGCCGCAAGCTGATGGCCGAAGTCCTCGTCCACGTCGTCTACTCGATGCTGAACTTCTCCGTGCAGGACGATCAGACCCACGCCGACGCGGTCGTCGAACTGAAACGGCTGATGGTCGCATACCTACAGGTCGCCGAACAGGACTCGAGGGCCCGGGCGAAGAAGCGCAAGCGGCTGCAGGCCCGCGCGGAGGAAGCCGGAACCGGCGACGGGGACGGCAGCCGCGAGAAGGGCGAGGCCGCCGACGCGGACACGGTCCCCGAATCGGGCACGGCCCCGGAAACGAGTGAAGCCGAGGAGGCTGCAACCTCCCCGGCTTGAACCGGTCGACCGGATCTACGCGTCCGGGGCCTCCTCGAGAACGACGAACGCTCCGGCCATGTCACCGTCGTGGGTGAGCGAGACGTGGATGCTCATGCCCGCCAGATGCTCGGCGACGGCACCGTGCAACCGGATACCGGGCCTGCCCCACGCATCCGAGACCACCTCGATGTCGCGGTGGATGCCCTCCGGCAGCACCGGTGGGTGACCGAACAGTGACGCCGACCATGCCTTGATCAGCGCTTCCTTGGCCGCCCACCGGGCTGCGAAGTGGCGTCCCGGACGGGAGCTGCGGGTGTTCGCGTCGCGACGCTCCCCCGGCGTGAAACTCGTGAGCATCGTGGTGCCGGGACGACCCAGCTGCTCCTCGAACTCCGTCACCGAGACCAGGTCGAACCCGACACCCGCAACTCCCATCCGGCGCTACTCGTTTCCTACTTGCAGCCGGGCAGACCCGAGCGGTACACGTCGTCGTCGCCGAGACGCGCGTCCGCGCTGAGCAGCACGTCCGCCTCGAGCTGACGCGACGCCGCCGCCGGAACCCCGTCGCCGCCGAGGCGGCGATCCGCCGGACGCTGGTACAGCGCGGCACCACCGGTCATCGCGTCGGCCAGGCGGCGCTTGCCGGCGACCGTGCGCTGCTGCGCCTGCGCGAGGTAGGTCTCGCGCCGCTCGGCGGGGATCGCCTCGACGAACGCCTGCGGGTGCACCACCGCGATCAGTCCGGACACGTGCCCGAACCCGAGGCTGGTCAGCAGACCGGCCTTGAGCGCGTACTCCTCGCCGAACCGGATCGGGGTCCGTGCCCACACCAGGTGCTCGAACTGAGCCATCTTGTCGTCGACGCAGTCCAGGCTGCGGTTCGGCGGGACGACGCCCTGGCTGAGGACCTGGCACAGGCCGATCAGCTGGAACGCTGCCGCGCCACCCTTGGCGTGACCGGTCAGGCTCTTCTGGGACACCACGAACAGCGGGTTGCCCTCGCTGCGGCCCAGCGCACCGGCCAGACGTTCGTGCAGCTCGGCCTCGTTCGGGTCGTTCGCCGCGGTCGACGTGTCGTGCTTGGAGATCACGGCAATGTCGTCGGCGGTGACACCGAGCTTGCGCAGCTCCCGGGCCAGGCCGGACTCGAGCCCACCGCGACCGGCGCCGAGAGCACCGATACCCGGAGCCGGGATCGAGGTGTGCACGCCGTCGGCGAAGGATCCCGCCCAGGCGACCACACCGAGAACCGGCAGGCCCATCTCCAGCGCCAGGTCACCGCGCGCCAGCAGCACCGTGCCACCACCGGCCGACTCGACGAACCCACCGCGACGGCGGTCGTTGGCCCGCGAGAACCGGTTGTCGCTGATGCCCTTGGCGGTCATGTCCTCCGACTTGGCGGTCGCGGACATGTCGCCGAAGCCGACGATGCCCTCGATGCCCAGGTCGTCGAAGCCGCCGGCGACGACCAACTGCGCCTTGCCCAGCTTGATCTTGTCGACGCCCTCCTCGACGGACACCGCGGCCGTGGCGCACGCCGCGACCGGGTGCACCATCGCGCCGTAGCCGCCGACGTAGGACTGCACGACGTGCGCGGCGATGACGTTCGGCAGGGCTTCCTGCAGGATGTCGTTCGCGCGGGACTCGCCAAGCAGCGTGTCGATGTACAGCGACCGCATCGAGGACATGCCGCCCATGCCGGTGCCCTGCGTGTTCGCCACCAGCGACGGGTGCACCCAGCGCAGCAGTTCCGACGGGGTGAAGCCACCGGTGAGGAACGCGTCGACCGTCGTGACAATGTTCCACAGGCCGACCCGGTCCACCGACTCCGCCATGTCCGCGGGGATGCCCCACTTGGTGACGTCGAATCCGGTGGGGATCTGGCCGCCGACCGTGCGGGTCAGCTTCGCCTTGCGCGGCACGCGGATCTCGGTGCCGGCCTTGCGGGTGACCGTCCAGTCGCCGGACTCGGCGTCCACGGACGCGACCGTGTTCTCCGGGTCGGCGTCGACGAACGCGCGGGCCTCGGCCTCGGAACCGACGACGAAGGACAGGTCCTTGTCGAGGAACACCGAGGTCAGCAGCGGTGCGGTGTTGTCGACCATGGCGCCGTCGTCGGCGTAGCGGCGGATGCCGCAGCGCTCGACCACCGCGTCGTGGTAGCGGTCGGCGATCTCCGCCTCCGGCACCAGTTCACCGGTCTCGGTGTCGTAGAAGCCGGGCTTCGGGTCGTTCTCCCACTCCACCAGGCCGGTCACCCAGGCCAGCTCGAGCACACCGGCGGCCGACAGTTCCTCGTCGACCTCCATCTCGAAGCGGGTGCGGGCCGAACCGTAGGGGCCGAGCTCGCCGGCGCCGACGATCACGACCAGGTCGGCCGGGTCGACGTCGAGCTTCTCCCAGGCCGGGACGGGCAGGTCGGCGTCGAGTCGCGGCGCGGACGGCAGGGCCGCGATGGTGCCCGACTCGTCCTCGGCCTCGGTCTCGGCGGCCTCGGCCGCGTCCTGGGCCTGCTTCGCGAGGGTCGGCAGGTCGACGTCCGCCTCCGACAGTCCACCGGTCAGGTCCGCGACCAGCGGCTTGTCGGCGGCGAGGCGACGAGCCTCCGGGCCGACCAGCTTCAGCAGCTCGGTGGCCATCTCCTGCGTCGACCAGGTGCGCACACCGGCCGCCTCGACGGCCTCGACCAGCGGGTCGTTGCCGCCCATCAGGCCGGTGCCGCGCACCCAGCCGATGAGAGCGTGCGCAAGGGTGACGCGCTCGGCCCACGTGCGCTCGGCGTTCCAGCGGTTGACCACCGCGTCGAGCGCGGCCTTGGCCTCACCGTAGGCACCGTCGCCACCGAACTTGCCGCGGTTCGGGGAACCGGGCAGCACCACGTGCAGGTGGGTGTCGACGTCGCGGTCGTTGCCGATCGCGGCGAGACCGGCGATGAGCCGCTCCACCGACCACAGCAGCACCCGCATCTCCATCTCGGCGCGGGCACCCGCGTCGGCGAGGGAACCGGCCACGCGCGGCGCGGCGAACGGGAACAGCAGCGTCGGGGTCAGCGCGTCCTTGATCAGCTTCTTGGCGCCGCCCGCGTTCTCCACGGTCTCGGTGCCGATCCACTCGATCAGGGCGTCGACGTCCGCGTAGGACGCCATGTTCGCCGGGACCACCCACAGCGCCGCGCCGGCCCGTGCGCTCTTCGCGTACAGCTCCTTGTAGAAGCCGAGGCGGCTGTCGTTGAGGCTGGACGTGGTCACGACCACGGTCGCGCCACCGCCGAGCAGCTTCGCGGCGACGGCTGCGCCGATGCCGCCCTTGCTGGCGCCGGTCACGACCGCGACCTCGTTCGCGTATTCGGCGTCGGTGACCTCCGCGGCGACGGTCGCGATGCGGCCGAAGGTCTCGGCGAGCACGGTGCGGCCGGCCTCGGTGGCCTTGCGCTGCCAGAAGGAGGCGTGCGCGGCGACGGTCGCGCCGGAACCGGCGAACCGCTCGACCTCGATCGCCGCACCCAGCCACACGCGGGCCAGGTCCTCGCGGGCGGTGGCCCAGCGGTCGTCGATCAGCACGGCCTTGCGGGCGTCGAACGCCGGGGCGACCTGACGCGGCCAGTCGGAGCCGAGCTCCGCGGAGACCAGATCGACCAGTTCGCTGTCCGCCTTGTCCGCCAGACCCGAGGTCTGCTCGGCCAGGCCGAGCTGCTCGAGCACGAGGCGCGCGGCGTTGGCGAGCACACCGTCACGGCCGGTGATCTGCTCGGCGAACTCGCCGAGAGCAGCGGCGTCGACGGTCGCTCCCCCGCCACCACCGGCGGCCGGCATGGACACCGCGATACCGCGGCGGCCGGCGACGGACTGCACGGCGGCGTCGATCAGCGTGTCGACGGCGGCGGCGTCGGAGAGGGCGCCCTGCGACAGGCCGCCCAGGTCGCCGCCACGGATGGAGGCGCCGTCACGGCTGCCGAGTGCGACCTCGGCGGTCACGTGCTGGGTCCAGCCTTCGCCCAGGCCCCACACCTTGGTGACGCGCTCGGCGATGTAGGCCGGGCGCTTGCCGGACGGTCCGAACACCTTGCGCAGGTGATCGTTGATCGAGTCGGTCAGCACCGGGCCGAAGGGGCGGTAGGTGCGGGCCAGACGGTCGACGGTGGCTGCCAGCGCGCCCATGTCGGCGTCCGCGGCACCGTCGATCGCGCCGAGCGACAGCTCGGAGCCGAGGTCGACGAGCAGCTGGTTGCGGCGCGAGGACACGCCGTCGCACAGCGCCTCGATGGTGTCGACGGGGCCGATCTGGTCGGGACGCAGCTTCGTCCACAGCGCGATGAGGACCTTGGTGGCGTCGGCGGCCTTGAACGCGATGTCGTCGGGACGCGGTCCACCGGCCGGTGCGGCGGCCGGAGCCGCTGCCGGGGCGGGAGCCGCGGCGGCCGCGGGGGCCGCCTCCGCTGCCGGAGCAGCGGGCTCGTCGTCCTCGACCGGGGCCGGATCGACGTCGGTCGAGTACACGATCGACGCCTCACGCTCGATGTTGAGCACCTCGACGGGCTCACCGAAGCGGCCGGGCAGCTTCAGGGTCTGCGACGCCAGGTTCGCGACGGTCGGGGCGGCACCGAGGCCGACCTCGACGAACCGCTCGACACCGAGGCCACCGTCCTCCTCGGGGGCGAACAGCAGGTCCTGCGTCTCGATCCAGCGGACCGGCGACGCGAACTGCCACGCAAGGAGCTCGGCGAGCACGACGCGGGTCAGCTCGACCGGCTTCGCGGCCCAGGCGTCGAAGTCCGCGAGGACCTCGGCGAGGGGCTCGGAGGGAACCAGATCGGCGATCTCCTGGATGAACTCGCGGCCCAGGTTGAACGGCTTGGGCACGAGGTTCGGGATGTAGCGGCCGATGAGGATGTTCGGGTCGATCTGCTCCGGGAGCAGGTGCAGCAGACGCTCGCGGAAGTCGTCCACGCCGCCGCGCAGGACGGTCGAGTGGAACGGCACGTCGATACCGGGGACCAGGATGAACGCGCGCTTGCCGCCGAACTCGGCGACCTTGCGCTCGATCACGGACTCCAGGGCCTCGAGACCCGCGACCGTGCCCGCGATGGCGTACTGGGAGCCGCGCAGGTTCAGGTTCACGATCTCCAGGAACTCGCCGGCCTCCGCGGCGACACCCGCCACGAAGTCCTGCAGGTCCTCGTCGGCGACACCGAACTGCGACGGCCGGATCGCGGCCATGCGGTAGTTCGAGCGGCCGTGCTCGTCACGCGGGACGAGGGCGTGCATCGCCGAGCCGCGCTGGAACACGACCTCGAGCACCGCCTCGAGCGGCAGCACACCGGCGACCGCGGCGAGCGCGTTGTACTCACCGACCGAGTGGCCCGCGAGGAACGAGCCCTCGACGAACGCGCCGGCCTCGCGGAGTTCGGCGATCTGCGCGACACCGAGGGTCGCCATGGCGACCTGGGTGAACTGCGTCAGGTGCAGCACGCCGTCCGGGTGCTTGTGGGTGACGCCGCGGGCCTTGAGCACGGTCGGGTTGTCGCGCACGACGGCCAGGATCGAGAAGCCCAGCGCCTTGCGGGTGTGCTTGTCGGCGCGGTCCCAGATCTCGCGGGCGGCCTTGCTGCGGGCGCGGGCGTCGAGGCCCATGCCGGGACGCTGGATGCCCTGGCCGGGGAACGCGTAGACGGTCTTCGGGGCGGCGGTGCGGCCGGTCGCGACCATCACCAGGTCGCCGTCGACGCGGCAGCCGACCTCGATGATCTCGGCGCCCTTGTCGGTGCCGACGCGGTCGACGCGCACGTCGATCTGCGCGCCCGGACGGACCATGCCGAGGAACCGGGCGGTCCAGGCGGTCAGGCGGCGGACCGGCAGCTTCGCGTCGGCCTCGATCGCGGTCACGACCTGCTGGGCGGCGGCCGACAGCCACATGCCGTGCACGATCGGCGAGCCCAGGCCGGCGAGCAGCGCGGCGTTGTCCGAGGTGTGGATCGGGTTGTGGTCGCCCGAGACGCGAGCGAACGCGCTCATGTCGGTCGGGGCGACGATCACGGCATCGCGGCGGCGGCGACGCGGGGTGTCCGCGGCGTCCTCCGACAGCGATCCCCCGGCGCGGACCGGGTCGGCGAGTTCGACGGTGCCGGTGCGGCCGCGGATCGCGAACCGCTCGATCAGCTGCGCGACGACGTTGTCGCCGGAGCCGTCACCGTTGTCGGCTGCGATGTCGACACGCACCTCGACGACACGACCGAGGTCGGTGTCGGCGACGTCGGTGACCTGCGCCTTGACACCGAGGATCGCGGGATCGGTCGGCAGACCGTTCTTGACGTCGATGGCGTGGTCGAGGTGGACCAGATCGAGCATGCCCTCGATGACCGAGAGGTTGTCGTCGGTCTTGGACGCGCCGAGCGCGGCGAAAACCGCGGGCCAGCACGCACCGACGAGCACGTCGGGCACACCGTTCGGGCCGGTGGTCAGGTTGGCGGGCAGGCCGGCGCCGGTGACACCGGCGTGGTCGGCGATCTTCTCGGGCAGCCAGCCGAGGGTGATGCGGGCGGCGCCCTTCTTCACAGCGGGCAGTTCCTGCCCGGCGGCGACACCGAGCAGCGCGGACATCGACGCGGCGGCGTCCTCCTCGGTGACGACCGGCGCACCGCCGGTGCGGACGGAGGCCGGGACGGTGATGCGGATCTCGACGGCCTTGTCGCGCAGCAGCGGCACGCGCAGGCCGACGTGCTCGTCGTCGAGGACGCTCAGGGTCGCACCGGTCGGGGCGTGAACGGCGGCGCCGTCGGCCTCGACGGTCCACTCGGCGACATCACCGAGACGGTGGACCGGGTTGAGGGTCTGGCGCCCGGCCCACGCGACGTCCGGAGCGGACAACACGGCGTCGAGCAGCCCGGCGGCGCGGTCCTGGTGACGACGCGCGACGACCTGCACCGGCTCGGCGCCGGCGGCGAGCAGCTCGTCGACGGTGGCCTTCTCGAAGCGGTCGAGCAGCTCACCGACGGGCTCGTCGGCGCGGGTGATGCCCGCGACGGCGACGGTGCCCGGGATGACGCAGACCTGGTCGGCGGTGTAGCGCGGGTCGTGCGCCTGCCACAGCGAGTCGGACCGCCACCAGCGACGCACGTCCTGGTCGACGACCGGCACGAAGTTCACCGGCTTGCCCGGGGTGCGGCACAGGGAGATGAAGAACGGCACGTCCGCCGGGTGCAGCACGACGTCACCGGCGTCCGGGTACTGCCCGGTCAGCGCCTTGAGCGCCGCGTAGGGCCGCTCGAGTACGGCGTCGTCGTCGAACAGCGTCGGGATCGGGCCGCGGTCGACCGGATGCAGGCGGGCCTCGGCACGCTGCAGCATCTCGCGGAAACGCTCACGCCACGACACGTCCAGCCACGGGCTGGTGTGGGCCTCGGCGACGGCGTCGCCCAGGTCGGTGCCGCAGTCGAACTCGCACGCGGAATCGGTGCCGACCGCGAGCTCGAGGTAGCGGGTGAGCCACTGCAGGTAGGTCATCTCGGCGACGTCACCGAAGTACGGCTTCGCGGTGATGTCCAGCGCGGCGATGATCTCGTCCCGGCGCGCGGCGACGGCGTCGGCGTCACCGGCGACCTCGTCGAGCAGGCGGCCGGTACGCGATGCGGCGTTGTCGATCTCGTGGATGTCGGCGCCGAGCTGGCTGCGGCCCGATGCCATTCCGCCGGACGCGGTGCCCGCACCGACCCAGTCGGGGGTGCCGGGGGTGTCGACGAGCAGCTGCTTGACCTCGGGAGCGGTGGTCGCCTCGAGGGTCGCCATCGCGGCGGTGCCGACGAGGATGCCGTCGAGCGGCATCGCCGGGAAGCCGTACTCGGTGGACCAGCGGCCGGTCAGGTAGTCGGCGGCCCGCTCCGGGGTGCCGATGCCACCGCCGACGCACAGCACCAGGTTCGGGCGGGTGCGCAGCTCGGCGTAGGTGTCGAGCAGCAGGTCGTCGAGGTCCTCCCACGAGTGGTGACCACCGGCGCGGCCGCCCTCGATGTGGACGATGACCGGGTAGTCGGGGACCTCGTTCGCGATGCGGATCACCGAGCGGATCTGCGCGACGGTGCCCGGCTTGAACGCGACGTGGCTGATGCCGGCCTCGGTGAGCTCCTCGATGATCGAGACCGCTTCCTCGAGCTCCGGGATACCGGCGGTGACGACGACGCCGTCGAACGGCGCGCCCGCAGCGCGGGCCTTCGGCACGAGACGCTTGCCGCCCACGTGGAGCTTCCACAGGTACGGGTCGAGGAACATCGAGTTGAACTGCACGGCGCGACCCGGCTCGAGCAGCTCCTTCAGCTCCTCGACGTGGTCGGCGAAGATCTGCTCGGTGACCTGGCCACCACCGGCGAGTTCGGCCCAGTGGCCGGCGTTCGCGGCGGCAGCGACGATCTTCGGATCCACCGTCGTCGGGGTCATGCCCGCGAGCAGGATCGGCGAACGGCCGGTCAGGCGGGTGAACGCGGTCTCGACACCGAGGCGGCCGTCGGGCAGAGCGACAGGCTTGGGCGCGAACTCGGTCCACGCACGCGGCACCTCGGGCTCGGCGCCCGGGGTCAGCAGGTTGCGCTGGCCACCGCGGGTTGCGGCGGCGATGATGCCGACGCCCTGGCCGCGCAGACCGGCGGAGGTCATGCGGGTGAGGAGCTCACCGGGGCCGAGGTCGAGGATCCACGAGGCACCGGAGGCGACGGCACCCTCGACGAGGTCGACCCAGTCGACCGGGTCGACGAGGATCGCCTGCGCGAGGGAACGGGCGAGCTCGACGTCGAGGTCGCAGCGCGACGCCCAGTCGGCGACCTGCTCGACCGCGTCCGCGAGGGCCGGGTGATGGAAGCCGACCTCGGCGGAAACCGGCTCGAAGGTCGGGTCGAACACGGCACCGCCGCGCTTCTTCGACTCGCGCTCGCGGGTCTCCGCGGCGGAGATCTCCTCGCAGCGCTGCTGGACGCGTGCGAGCGCGGCCGGCGGGCCGGACAGCACGACGCGACGGCGGCCGTTGCGGATCGCCACGACAGCGCTGCGCTCGGGGTCTTGGCCCTCGAACACGTCGGCGACGATGGCGCGCAGACGCTCGGGATCGACACCCGCGACGGCAAGCATCGGGAAACGCTCGGCACCGGAGATGAGGCCGCGGCGGCGGCCGACGAGGGTCGCGGCAGCACCGATGAGCTGCGCGATCGCGAGGATCTCGGCGTCCTTGCGACCACCGGCTGCGACGGCCTCGACCGACAGCACACCCTGGGAGTGGCCGATCGCGGCGGTCGGCGCGTGCGCGGACACGTCGAGACCCTGGTTGGCCAGGGCGCGCAGGGCGGCGACCTGGGTGAGGAACACGCCAGGGAGGGACACCGCGGCGGAAGTCAGTGTGGCGGCGGACGGGCCCGCGGCCGGCTGCTCGTCCTCGTCAGCGACGTCCTGCTCGAGGATCCATGCGACGGGGTCGAAACCGGCGGGGCGCACGACCACCAGGTCGTGGGCGACCGGAGCGAGGGCTGCGGCGGCGGCGTTGACCAGGTCCGTCAGGACCGGCTCGAGGCCGTTGTCACGGCTGAGTTCGTCGAGCGAGCTGAGCCAGGGAGCACCCTGACCACCGAACGCGAGAGCGTAGGGCTCACCGGCGAGAATCTTGTCGACCAGTGCGCCGGAGCGCGAAGTGGTGACCCCCCGTTCGTTTGTGCGTCGTGATGCCTTCGAGTTCCGTCCGTTGTCGGCTGGTGTGGTCTCGTCGATCGTCACGCGTGTTGTTCCTCTCCTGAACACCCCTGCGGTCGAGGCGTGAATCCTTTGGAAGCACTCGCCGTCGTTGGCGTGTTGCATGGGCTCTCATCTGCTCTTACGTGCGTGGCCCAGATTGACACAGAATCATGAGGAATTCCTCATGTTTTGTTTCGTGAAGAGTGTCGCGCGGTGCCCTGACCAGTGATTTGTCTCACAGTAACGGCGAAGGTAACCCGCGAGTAGGTGTCGTAGGTGCTGGCTGCGCCGGTGCGTGGACGTCCACGAACCCGAGGAAACCCTCACGTTTATTGTTATCTAATCGTTACTATCTTGACGAGCGAGCGGCGGCGTGCTCGAGCAGCGAAACTTGTCGGACCCGAGCGTTACCTTCACTTCGTTCGAACACACTTTCGATTCGAGGGGCGCAATGGTGAGACCGGTCAAGTACACGAAAGAGATGCTCGAGGAGGCCGTTCGGTTGTCAGCCAACCTCTCCGCTGCGATACGACTGATGGGCGGAAGACCCGACGGCGGCACGCACGCGCACATCTCCAGAAGGGTCAAACGACTCGGAATCGACACCTCGCACTTCACCGGAGAGAACCCGCAGAAAGGTCGTCCCCCGAAGAATCGCCTCCGCTGGGACGAGATTCTGACGCTCAAACCCGTCGCTTCGAACCGCCAGGCTCCGAAGCGGTTACGGAGGGCTCTCATCGAGTCGGGACGACCCCACAAGTGCGAGGGGTGCGGAATCGGACCGGTGTGGTGCGACGAGCCGTTGGTATTTCACGTCGATCACATCGACGGAAACCACTTCGACTCCCGACCGCACAACGTGCGATTCCTGTGCCCCAACTGCCACAGCCAGACCCCCACGTGGGCGGGACGACGCAGGTTCAGCTTCGAATCGGAGCAGTCGGGTTCGTGACGTATTGTGTCCGTGGCGCGCGAGTGGCGGAATGGCAGACGCTCCAGGCTTAGAACCTGGTGCCCTTGAGGGCGTGGGGGTTCGAGTCCCCCCTCGCGCACACGTAGCAGTACCGTGAACTGCGGAAACGAGGTCACGAACTCCCGGGTTCGTGACCTCGTTTCGTTCACAACTGTCGAATACCGCCTCGCGCGGGTTTCCGACTCATCGCCCACCGGAAACCCAGCGTGACCTGGCGCACGGCAACCGACCGGTCTTGGCAGGTCGGCGCCCCATTCGGGTACCGTCGATGTCGTGTCCGAAACTCGTCGTCCGCCCCGCCGGGTCGCGCTGATCGTCCTGGTCGTCGTCGCGGCGACCGGATGCCTCGCTCTCGGGTACTGGCAGTGGACCCGTTTCGAGGCAGTCGGCGGTACCGCCCAGAACCTGGGATACGCCTTCCAGTGGCCGGCGTTCGCGTTCTTCTGCGTCTACGCGTACCGACGGTTCGTGCGCCTCGAAGCCGAGGAGTCGGAGGCCGAGCAGACCGGGGATCCGCGGCCGTCCGCATCGTCCGAGCCCACCGAGATTCCGGAACACCTGCTGCCCCCGCGGCCCGGCCGGAATCTCGAACCGGCCGACGACGCCGACCTCGACGACCCCGAGGCCCGGCAGACACTGGAGTACAACGAATACCTCGCGCAGCTCGCGCGCAGGTCCGGAAGGAGCGGTCAGTGAGCACCACCCCCGAGAAGACCGGCACAGCGCCGCGGACCCTCAGCGACGCCGACCGGAAGAAGATCTCCTCGGCGCTCCTGCGATACCGCGTCCTCGCCTACGCCACCGGCATCTGGCTGCTGGTGCTGGTCGGCGAGATGATCGCCAAGTACGTCATCGGCATCGAGAACGTCCCGTCGTGGATCGCGATCGTGCACGGCTGGGTGTACGCCGTGTACCTGGTGCTCACGTTCGACCTGTCGATCAAGGTCCGCTGGCCGCTGACCCGGACGATCGGAACGCTCATCGCCGGCACCATCCCGTTCCTGTCGTTCTTCGTCGAGCACAAGCGCACCCGGCAGGTGAAGGCCGACTTCGGGGTCTGACACCCGCCCCTGCGGCACCCGACCTGTGACACGCGAACCTTGGGACCCCGCGGCGGCGGGAGTCCTGCGCCTGCCGTCGGGCCGGCTCGTCCGGGGCCGCGGCCTGCGCCATCCGTTGCCCGACGGTCCGCTCCCGACGTTCGCGGTATACCTGCAGCGTCGCGATCCCCCGCCGACACCGTGGCCGTCACGCTGGGTGCGATGGCCCGATTTCCGCCTCCCGACCGACCGTGTCGACGCCGCGGCCGCGATCCACGAGGCATGGGAGCGCGCCGCCGACGAACGAGTGGAGATCGCGTGCTCCGGCGGACTCGGACGCACCGGCACCTTCCTCGCCTGCCTCGCCGTCCTCGACGGCGTGCCACGCGGCGAAGCGGTCACGTTCGTCCGCCAGCACTACTCGCCGCGCGCCGTCGAAACACCTTGGCAGCGAAGGTATGTCACTCGCTTCCGCTAGACGTTCAGCTTGCCGACGGTAGGCTCCGCGGCACCGAACTTCAGGCTCAGTTCGCGCCGCGCGGCGCGATCCCCCACCCGCTCGAGGAATCGCCGGCCCGCCGGGGTGCGGTTGATCACCGTCGACTTGACGACGTTCCCCGCGATGACGGGCGCGACGGCCAGCGGCGGAACGGAGGGCAACCCCAGATCACGCAGGCCCTCGGCGCCGAGGAAGAAGCGGAGCATGCTCAGCAGGCGCAGTCGCTCGTAGTGTCCACGCAGTGTCGGGAACCGGCGGTAGTTCAGATCTCGCTGGCCGTCGACGAGGGCGCGGGACAGATCGGCACCGGCGGGCGTGACGTCGTCCTGCACGAGCACGACGTGGTAGTTGAAACGGTGCTGCTGACGTTCGCTGTCGAACAGCCACTCCTCGTCGATGCCCATGAGCCAGCCCACGTACTTCCACAGGTGCATGACCGCGCGGGATTCGTCGCGTGAAACCCGGTAGCCGAGGGCGCGGACGCCGAGCAGCAGTGTGCCGTTGAACAGTCCGAGGGTCGCGGCCTGATCGGTCTGGTTGATGGGCAGACCCCAGCGCTGGACGTCCCAGCGGCCGTTGGTCTCGAATCGGTGATTGACCAAGGCGTGCATGGCACGCACGTGCACGGTCAATTTGAATCCTTCACCGCCACGGCGCATCCCGCCCGGCTCGCCGACCGCGGTGCCCCACTTCTGGGTTTCGCCGAGTCGTCGCATTGCGGTGGAGCCGGTCAGACCTCCGGTCGCGACCAGCAGGTCCGGCGGGCCACCGAAGCGGTAGCCGCCGATCAGCGAGAGCTGGAGCAGCACGTCGTTGCGGCTGCGGCCCATGCGGCGGAACGCCCGCGCGCCCTTCTCGAGCAGGTCGAAGTCCACCCAGTCGGGCACCGTGTCGACGACGGCGAAGAACTCGCGCAGCGCCTCGGGAGCGTCGGGGACGGTGTCGATTCCGTGTTCGAGGGCCTGGTGGAACTGCCGCATGGTGACGCGTTGCGGGTCGGTGCGGTCGCGGCGCATCGCGTGCACGAGGGACGCCCCGAGCTCGTCGCGCGCGAACATGCGCCGGCCGATCCGATCGAGCAGTTCCTCGTCGACGGTGTCGACCTTGGCGAAGTGCTTCAGGGGCCGGCCGATGCGCTCGTTGCGCGGGCGGATTCCGGCGAACCGCGCAGGGTACGGACCGGCTTCGGCGTCCGTCGACAGCTCCCGTGTCATCATGCGGGTCATGTTCACACGAGCGTTTACTCGCGTTCAATTCCCATTTCGGCGGCACCCGTGACGACACCCGACCGCCGGCAGATGCGGCGCACCCCGCGGCAGGACCGGTCCCGTGCGATGGTCGAGCGCATCGTCGACGCGGGCCGGGCAGTTCTGCTGGAACACGGCTACGAAGGCGCGTCGACGAACCGGATCGCCGCCCACGCGCGCATCAGTCCGGGGTCGCTGTACCAGTACTTCCCGAACAAGGACGCGATCGTCGCGGAGGTCGTCGATCGGTGGACGACGGAA
Source organism: Rhodococcus sp. NPDC003382 (assembly GCF_053589135.1). Taxonomy (NCBI): domain Bacteria; kingdom Bacillati; phylum Actinomycetota; class Actinomycetes; order Mycobacteriales; family Nocardiaceae; genus Rhodococcus; species Rhodococcus sp. NPDC003382. Next base: position 27,326 of record NZ_JBSFRH010000022.1, on the reverse strand, counting down.
CTGCATGCTCGCATTTCGCGCGTGTTCACGACGGCACTGGAGGGACCCACCTGGTCGTCGTCGGTACGGGCCACGATGCTCGAACTGCTCGACGCGCTCGGCGAGAACCCGCGGTTGCTGCGGGTGATGATCGAACAACTCCCCCGCACCTCGGGCAGTCGCCTATCGGAGTTCGAGCAGCGCATCGAGACCCTGTTCGCGGTGTGGCTGCGTTCCAACCGCGCGCATCGCTCGGGCCGGCCTCTCGACACGATCGCGTGGATGCTGGTGCGGACCGTCGAGAACGTCGCGATCGCGTACGTCCTGGAGCAGCCCGACATCGATCGCGAGACGGTCGCGGACGAGATGACCGCGATGGTGACGACCTACGTGCAGACGGTGCTGCAGGGCGGCTCCGCCGCCCGTGTGCAGTAGTGGCGGCTCCGACCGCCAGAAAGGCACACCGGGGGTTTCATCCCTCCTCTCCTCGGGTACTTGCCCGAAATATCGGATTACACCGAGGGGAACATTCGTGAAGATCGGTCCGGCAGACCAAACCCTGGAGCCTCGTCGAGAATCACCAGGTCAGGTGCGGCGGGCCATCGGCGCGTCCGCGATGGGCAATTTCACCGAGTGGTTCGACTACGGCGTCTACGCCTACACCGCCACCTACATCGCCGATTCGTTCTTTCCCGGCGACCTCGAGTCCGCCACACTGCTCACGCTGGGTGTCTTCGCCGTCTCGTTCCTCGTGCGACCGCTCGGCGGCTTCGTGTGGGGCCCGCTCGGAGACCGGCTGGGCCGGAGGCAGATCCTCGCCCTCACCATCCTGCTGATGGGTAGTGCGACGGTGCTGCTCGGCGCCGTGCCCTCGTACACGTCGATCGGGTTCTGGTCGCCGGTGCTGCTCGTCCTGCTCCGCATGATCCAGGGCTTCTCGACCGGCGGCGAATACGGCGGCGCGGCGACGTTCATGGCCGAGTACTCCCCCGACCGCAAGCGCGGCTTCTACGGCAGCTTCCTCGAGTTCGGCACGCTGGGCGGATTCTCGGTCGGAGCGATCCTCGTCCTGATGATCGACCTTCTCTCGACGGACGCATTCATGGCGACGTGGGGCTGGCGCCTTCCGTTCTTCGTCGCCGGTCCGCTCGCGCTGGTCGGCCTGTATCTGCGTTCCAAGCTCGACGAGACGCCGGTGTTCCGGGAACTCGAGGAGGCGCACGAGGAGGAGAGCAGCGTCGGTGCCGAGTTCAAGGACCTCATCGCCCGGTATTGGCGACCGATCGTCAAGCTCATGGGCCTGGTCATCGCCCTGAACGTGTGCAACTACACGCTGCTGAGTTACATGCCGACCTATCTGGAGAACCGGATCGGGCTGACGAGCACGGCGTCGCTGGTTCTGGTGGTGATCGGCCAGCTCGCGATGATGGCGGTGATCCCGTTCTCGGGCGCGTTGTCGGACCGGGTCGGCCGCAAACCGCTGTGGGCGGTCTCGATGGGTGGCCTGCTGGTTCTCGCGATCCCGATGTATCTGCTGATGTCGGTGAACTTCGGCTGGGCGATCGTCGCGTTCACCACTCTCGGCCTGTTGTACGTCCTGCAGTTGTCGACCATTTCGGCGACGTTCCCCGCGATGTTCCCCACGCACGTGCGGTTCGCCGGATTCGCGATCTCCTACAACGTCGCGACGTCGCTGTTCGGCGGGACCGCCCCCGCGGTCAACGAGTGGCTGGTCGAGCGGACCGGCAACGATCTCGTGCCCGCCTTCTACATGATGGGTGCGTGTGCGGTGGGCCTGGTCTCGCTGTGCTTCGTGGCCGAGACGGCGGGCGCGTCGCTGCGCGGACGCGGCATCCCGGGCATCGACACCCCGGCGCATCCCACCGTCCTGACGCAGACCTGACGAGCCGGAAGGCGCTCCCCGCCCGCACATTCGGGCAGGGAGCGGCCGCGTTCGGTCCCGGGCTCAGCCCCTGGTCAGCGCCTCGAGCGCCGGCACCAACAGCGCGAGGGCACGCCCGCGATGCGACGCCGCGTCCTTCTCCTCCGCGCTGAGTTCGGCGGAGGTGCGTTCCTCCCCTTCCGGCCGGAACACCGGGTCGTATCCGAAGCCGTTGGTGCCGCGCGGCGCGCGTTCGATCGTGCCGCGCCATTCGCCGCGCACCACGGTGACCGCCGCGTCGTTCCCGGCGGGAACGGCCAGCGCGCACGCCGACACGAACGCGGCGCCGCGTCGTTCGTCGGGAACGTCAGCGAGCTGGGCGAGCACGAGGGCGGTGTTCGCCTCGTCGTTGCCGTGCGCGCCGGACCAGCGCGCCGACAGCACACCCGGCATGCCGTTGAGGGCGTCGACCTCGAGCCCGGAGTCGTCGGCGACGCACGGCAGGCCGGTGGCGAGCGCACCGTCGCGGGCCTTCGCCGCGGCGTTCTCCTCGAAGGTCGCGCCGGTTTCCGGGGCCTCCGGGAAGGTCGGAACCTCGTCGAGGCCGACCAGCTCGATACCGTCGATCCCGGCGCGATCCAGGACGCGCTGCAGTTCCCGCAGTTTCTTCGCGTTCCGGCTCGCGACGAGCACCTTCACCGTCATGTCAGGCCCCGAACTTCTTCTTCACGGGTTCGACGATCTCCGGCTCGGGAAGCACCCCCGGGTACGGCTGCTCGAGCACCTCACGCTGGATGCGGCACAGTTCCTCGATGCCGGCGAGCGCCGAGTCGAGCAGCCCGTCGAGCGTCGAGCGCGCGAAGGTCGCGCCTTCACCGGTGCCCTGGATCTCGACGAGGGTGCCGGTGTCGGTGGCGATGACGTTCATGTCGACCTCCGCGCGCGAGTCCTCCTCGTACGGCAGGTCGAGGCGGATACGGCCGTCGACGACGCCGACGCTGACCGCCGCGATCTGGCACGAGATGGGCTGCGGATCGGTGAGGCGGCCCGCGGCGCGCAGCCAGGTCACCGCGTCGCACAGCGCGACGTAGGCACCGGTGATCGCGGCGGTGCGGGTGCCGCCGTCGGCCTGCAGGACATCGCAGTCGAGCGCGATGGTGTTCTCCCCGATCGCCGCCAGGTCGATGCAGGCGCGCAACGAGCGGCCGACGAGTCGGCTGATCTCCTGGGTGCGTCCGCCGATCTTGCCCTTCACCGATTCGCGACCGCTGCGGGTGTGGGTGGCAGCCGGCAGCATCGCGTATTCCGCGGTGAGCCAGCCCAGGCCCGATCCCTTGCGCCAGCGCGGCACGCCTTCCTCGACGCTGGCCGTGCACATGACGCGGGTCTGCCCGAATTCGACGAGCACCGAGCCCGCGGGGTGATTGGTGAATCCTCGGGTGATCCGGATGTCGCGGAGCTGATCGTCCGCCCTGCCGTCTTCTCGTGTGGTCACCCGACGAGCGTAGGCGATCGGTCAGATGCGGTAGACGTCCCCGGCGGAGACGGCGTGCACCGGGCCCGAGTACTCCGCTTTCGCTTCGGCGATGACGTCCTCGCGCGACGTCCACGGCGGAATGTGGGTGAGCAGCAGCTCCCCGACCCCGGCCCGCGCGGCGACCTGGCCCGCTTCGGTGCCGGACAGGTGCATGTTCTCCGGTCGTGCCGCGGGGTCGTGGGTCCACGACGCCTCGGCGAGCAGCACGTCGGCGCCGCGCGCGAGGTCGACGACCTCGTCGCACATGCCGGTGTCGCCGGTGTACACGAAGGTGCGGCCGGAGTCGCTGGTGATGCGGAACCCGTATGCCTCGGGCGGATGGTTGACGCGACGGGAGCAAACGGACAGTGCCCCGAAGCGGAAGTCGCCGCCGTCGGTGAGGGCGTGGACGTCGAGGGTGTCCGACACGTCGTCGACCTCGCCGGCGCATTCGGCGGAGGCGACGCCCAGCCGGTGTGCGGCGTCGCCGGGCCCGTACAGCGAGACGCGGCCTTCGGGTCGGTTCGGGGAATAGCGACGCCACACGAGCAGACCGGGGATGTCGAGACAGTGGTCGGCGTGCAGGTGCGAGAGCAGGATGGAGACCTCGCCGGGATCGGCATGCCGCTGGAGTGCGCCGAGGACGCCGGGACCGAAGTCGATCACGAGCGGCGGGGTGTCCGGGGCGGTAAGCAGGTAGCCCGACGCCGGAGAATCGGGCCCGGCGACACTGCCCGAGCAGCCCAGAACGGTCATGCGCATAGAGGTCATGCTGCCACGTCGCACGTCCTCGTTGAAGCAGAGCCCGATTACGACCCGGCAACTCACAGTTACACGAACAATGTGACGTGGAGGTCGGGGAGGTGAACGGATCGTCTACGTCTCCGATCCGGAGGGTCCGCCGCTCCTCAGCGCGGCAGCGTGCCGGGCGGGATCGCTGCCCGGCGGGCCCGGCGGGCGTCGGCGGAGAGGACCCACGCGGCGAGGACACCGCCGATCGCCCCGAACAGATGACCCTGCCAGGACACGTGGGGGTCGCTGGGCAGCACTCCCCACAGCATGCTGCCGTAGACGAGCAGCACGACGACACCGATGACGATCTGTCCGGTGTGCCGAGTGAACCAGCCGCGGACGATCAGGTAGGTCAGCCAGCCGAACACCAGTATCGACGCACCGATGTGGATGTAGCCGGGACCGGCGAACAGCCAGGTTCCCACTCCCCCGACGATCCAGATGATCGCGGTCGCGGCGAGGCCCCGGGCGATCCCCGACAGCAGCACGAGGAATCCGAGGACGAGCAGCGGCACGGTGTTCGCCGACAGGTGCGCCCAGCCGTCGTGCAGCAGCGGCGCGAACAGCACTCCCGACAGGCCGTCGATGGAGCGCGGTGCGATCCCGGCCGCGTCCAGGTCCGCGGAGGTGACGGAGTCGACGCCTTCGATCCCGTAGAGCAGTCCGACGAAGCCACCGATCCACAGGGCGGCACGTTGCCACATCGGCCGGGTCACGGCGCCGGTTCCGGTCGGTTCGGTCATGGGTCCATTGTGCTGTGCGCGGCGGCCGCGCGCCGCGATGCGACGGTCACCGCGCGTCGAACGCGGTGCCGTACACGTCGCGATAGGAGGGGATGCCGGCGAGCCCGGTCGCGCTGAGCAGCGCGTCGACGATCGCCTGTTGCACCACCTCGGCCGCGGCCTCGCACACCGCGGCGAGCACCGGCAGCTCCGACGCGAACGCGTCGGGCAGCAGTCCGGGCGCGGGAAGATCGGCGGTGCCGGTGGACAAGGCGAACAGGGTGTCCCCGTCCAGTGGTGAGTGGGCCGGACGGATCGCGCGGGCCAGGCCGTCGTGCCCGGCGACCGCGACGCGGCGGCACGCGGCCGTGCTCAGCGTCGCGTCGGTCGCGACGACCCCGATCGTGGTGTTCAGGACGGTGCCCTTGGCCCCGAGCAGGCGGCCGGTCTCGAGGTCTGCGGCGGTCGGTGCGGTCAGTCCGAGCGCTGCCGCCCGGCCGGGTCCCAGTCCCCAGGGCAGGCCGGTCTCGGGGTCGACGACGGACCCGACGGGGTTCGCGACGACCAGGGCCGCGACGGTCGCCCCGGCCGCGGCGCCGTCGCCGATGCGGACGCTCGCGGTCCCGACCCCGCCTTTGAGGCTTCCCGCGCGTGCACCGACGCCGGCGCCGACGCAGCCGCGCGGGACGCTCGTCGCTGCGTGCGCGGCCGCGGTCGCGGCGTATCCGCTGTCCGCGGTGGGCCGGGTCGACCAGTCCCCCACCGGCAGGTCGAAGATGACGGCTCCCGGGACGATCGGCACCACGAGCGGTGTCTCGCCGTCGAGGCCCATCACGATGCCGCGACCGTGTTCCTCGAGCCACCGCATTACCCCGTCCGCGGCGGCGAGGCCGTAGGCGCTGCCTCCCGTGAGCAGCACCGCGTCGACGCGTTGCACGGAGTGGCTGGGGTCGAGGAGGTCGGTTTCGCGGGTGCCGGGTCCGCCGCCGCGGACGTCCACGGCCCCGACCGCGGCCCGGTCGGCGAGAACGACGGTGCACCCGGTGGCGGCGCCGGAACCGGGCACGCCGGGCGCGGCCACGGTGACGGTGTCGTCGAGGAGGTGGTGGTGTCCGACGCGCAGGCCCGCGATGTCGGCGAGGGAATCGGTGGGGCCCGGTGACAGCGTCGGGCTCACGGCAGCAACGCCTGCACCAGCGAGTCCTGCATCCAGGTCAGCCAGTGATAGACGTCGAGGTGCGGCGCGCGGGGATCGTCCTCGTCGAGGGCGTCGGGGGTGTCGGCGTCGATGCCGAGGGTGGTGCCGAGCGCGAGGCGCACGTCGTTGAGCCCGTACAGCCAGGCTTCGGCCTGCTCGGGGTTGAGCACGACCTTGCCGCCGGTTTCCGGGACGGTCCGCAGGATCACCGCGCCGGCGGCGAGTTTCGCGTCGATGATGTCCGGTTCGTGGAGGCTGCGCAGGGCACCGTTGAGGTCGGCGGCTTCGTCGTCGGGATGCCTGGTGCTGTCGGCGTCGGCCCGGTGGAAATCCGGCAGCAGCCGCGCGAGGGCGGGCACGTCGGGCGGAGTGGAATTACCGGTGCGCAACCCGGTGATCACGGCGAGGTCGTCCTGCGGGGTCTCGGCGGCGCGTTCCTCGAGCATGCCGAGCACCGAGGCGACCAGGGATCGCAGGACCGACGCTTCGTGCGCGTCCATCTCGGACCGCAGTTTCACTCCGCTGAGCGAGTTCTTCCTGCTCCACTGACGCACGTCGCCCGGCTCCTCCTGTCGGTGCTCATTCGTCGCGCTGCATGGTGGCCCACAGGCCCGCCGCATGCAGGCGCTGGACATCGTGCTCCATCTTGTCACGCGACCCACTGGAGACGACCGCTTTGCCCTCGTTGTGCACTTTGAGCATGAGCTCGGTGGCCTTGGCCTTGCTGTACCCGAAGAGCTTCTGGAAGATGAACGTGACGTAGTGCATCAGGTTGACCGGATCGTCCCAGACCACGGTGACCCAGGGCCGATCCACCGCCTCGATTTCCTCGACGATCTCGGCTTCCGCCGGCATCGCCTGACCTGCCGCCATCACCGGGACGTCGAACGGTTTTGTCGTGGAACACGGCGCCATGTTTCCAGGGTACGGCGTTCCCGCGCGGTGAAAAACCCGCCTCGGCATCCGCAATCTAAGGTGATCGGGTGGCTGCAGACCGTATCGACTCCAACACCACTGGCCCCGTGAGCACCGCGCTGTTCACCGACATGTACGAGCTGACGATGCTCGAGGCCGCGCTCGCGGACGGTACCGGGCATCGGCCGTGCGCGTTCGAGGTGTTCGCGCGGCGACTGCCCGCGGGCCGTCGGTACGGTGTCGTCGCCGGGACGGCCCGTCTGCTCGACGCCCTCGCCTCCTTCCGGTTCGGTGACGCCGAGCTCGACGTCGTCTCCCGGTTCCTGTCGCCGTCGACGGTCGAGTGGCTGCGCGCCTACCGCTTCTCCGGAGACATCGACGGTTACGCGGAGGGTGACTTCTACTTCCCCGGCTCGCCGATCCTGTCGGTGCGCGGCTCGTTCGCCGAGTGCGTGCTCCTCGAAACCCTGGCCCTGTCGATCCTCAATCACGACAGCGCGATCGCGTCGGCTGCGGCCCGCATGGTCAGCGCCGCGGACGGGCGCACCATGATCGAGATGGGCTCGCGCCGCACCCACGAGGAGTCCGCGGTCGCCGCGGCACGCGCCGCCTACCTGGCCGGGTTCGACTCGACGTCGAACCTGGAAGCGGCACGGCGCTACGGGATTCCGGCCGCGGGCACCGCGGCGCACGCGTTCACGCTGTTGCACACGACGACGGCCGGCCGCAACGAGGAGTCCGCGTTCCGCAGCCAGATCGAATCGCTCGGCGTCGACACCACGCTGCTCGTCGACACCTACGACATCACGGCGGCGGTGCGCACCGCGGTCGAGGTCGCCGGTCCGCAGCTCGGCGGGGTCCGCATCGACTCCGGTGATCTCGGTGTGCTGGCCCGGCAGGTCCGCGAGCAGCTCGATTCGCTGGGTGCGACCGGCACGAAGATCGTCATGTCCGGTGACCTCGACGAGTACGCGATCGCGGGACTGCGCGCCGAACCGTGCGACGTGTACGGCGTCGGGACGTCGGTGGTGACCGGTTCCGGCGCCCCGACCGCGGGCATGGTCTACAAGCTGGTCGAGGTCGACGGCATCCCCGTCGAGAAGCGCAGCGCGCACAAGCAGTCGCGGGGCGGCGCCAAGCGCGCGGTGCGGTTCGCGCGGCCGACGGGCACCCTCACCGAGGAAGTGATCTACTCGGCGCACCTGCCGGCACCGACCGGTGAGGGCACCGCGCGCGAGCTGATGGTGCCGCTGGTGCGCGGTGGCGAACTCGTCGAAGGGCTTCCTACCCTGGAAGAGAGCCGGGCGTTCCTGGCGGCCGGCTTGGTGAGCCTGCCGTGGGAAGGCCTGATGTTGTCCGAGGGCGACCCGGCAGTTCCCACCCGTTTCGTCGGTCAGGGGTGAGGACGATGACACGCGCTCTGATCATCGTCGACGTACAGAACGACTTCTGCGAGGGCGGTGCGCTCGCGGTCGCGGGCGGTGCCGCGGTCGCGGCGGACATCAGCAACTACGTTGCCGAGAACTCCGGCCTCTACGCCCACGTGGTTGCGACCCGCGACCATCACGTCGATCCGGGCGACCATTTCTCCGAGGAACCCGATTTCGTCGATTCGTGGCCGCCGCACTGCCGGGTCGGGACGGCAGGCGCCGAGTTCCACCCGAACCTGGACCTCACGCGGGTCGAGGCTGTGTTCTCCAAGGGTGCGTTCGAGGCCGCCTATTCGGGGTTCGAGGGCACCGGTGAGGTCGGCGAGTCGCTCGCCGACTGGCTGCGCGAGAGCGGGGTCACCGCGGTCGACGTGGTGGGCATCGCCACCGATCACTGTGTGCGCGCGACCGCACTCGATGCCGTCGAAGCCGGTTTCACCACCCGCGTCCTGTTGCGCTACACCGCGGGTGTGTCCGATGTGACGGTCGAGGCGGCGTTGGAGCGGCTGCGCGCGGCGGGCGTTGAACTGGTCGGTCAGGTCGGCGCACGAACCTGACGGTGGGGACCGATACCCTGACCCGGTGCCCGAACTCCCCGACGTCCCCGAACTCCTCCGGACCGCGGTACACGCGTTGGGGGGCACGGAGCGGCGCAACCAGCTGACGATGGCGTCGGCGGTCGCGCACTGCCTCGACACCGGGGAGCACCTGGCCGTGCAGGCCGGCACCGGTACCGGTAAGTCGCTGGCCTACCTGGTGCCGAGCATCCGCTATGCCGTGCGCACCGGGCGCACGGTGATCGTCTCGACGGCGACGATCGCGCTGCAGCGGCAACTGGTGGACCGCGACCTGCCGCGCCTGGCCGACGCCCTGCACGAGTCGCTCGGGCGGCGCCCGCGCTTCGCGATCCTCAAGGGTCGCGGAAACTACCTGTGCCTCAACAAGATCCACACCGGGCTGGCCGAGGAGCCGCCGGTCGGCGAGCAACTGTTCGACGCGTTCGCGCTCTCCCGGATCGGCCGGGAGGTGCGGCGCGTCACCGAATGGTCGTCGAGCACCGAGACCGGCGACCGCGACGACCTGACCCCGGGCGTGTCCGATCAGGCGTGGCGGCAGGTCAGCGTCACCGCCCGCGAATGCCTCGGCAAGGCACGGTGTCCCGTCGGCGAGGACTGCTTCGCGGAGATCGCGCGCGCCGAGGCCTCCCAGGTCGACATCGTCGTCACCAACCACGCGCTGCTCGCGATCGACGCGATCACCGGCATCGCGATCCTGCCCGAGCACGATGCGGTGATCATCGACGAGGCACACGAACTCGTCGACCGGGTGACCGGGGTCGCGACCGCGGAACTGTCCGGCGGCACGATCTCGGCGGCCGCGCGCCGCTGCACCAAGCTCGCCGAGGACGAGGACGTCGACAAGCTCGAGAGCGCCGCCGAGAACTGGGAGATGCTGCTCGAGGAACTTCCGCCCGGCCGGTGGGATGTGTTGCCGGACGGGGCCGCCGCCGCGCTCGCGGCGGTGCGGGACGCCGCGTGGTCGCTGCGCACGGCCGTCGGTCCGGCCAAGCCGGGGATGGACGCCGAGGCCGCCGCGGCACGCACCCAAGCGGTCGCCGAGGTCGACGAGGTGCACGACGGCGCGGTGCGCGTGCTCACCGCGTTCGACGAACCGGACCCGGCGAAACGGCAGGACGTGGTGTGGCTGGCCGCCGACGAGTTCCGCGGTGCGGTGCGCCGCACGGTGCGGATGGCTCCGCTGTCCGTCGGCGGGCTGCTGCGGTCCCGGTTGTTCGGTGAGGCGACGGTCGTGCTCACCTCGGCGACGTTGACGGTCGGCGGCTCGTTCGACGGCCTGGCCGTGAACTGGGGACTGCCCCCGCAGGCGCCGACGCGCAGCGACACCGGCGCGGCATCCGGCATCGAACCCCCGTCCGACGACGGCGACCTGAAGTGGAACGCCCTGGACGTCGGGTCGCCGTTCGACCACGCCAAGGCCGGCATCATGTACATCGCCAAGCACCTGCCGACCCCGGGACGCGACGGCCTGTCCCCCGCCTACCTTGACGAGATCACCGAGCTGATCACAGCGGCCGGTGGCCGCACGCTCGGGTTGTTCTCGTCGATGCGCGCCGCGAAGGCCGCCACCGAGGCGGTGCGGGAGCGGCTCGCCACCCCGGTGCTGTGCCAGGGCGACGACGCGACCGGTGCCCTCGTCGAACGGTTCGCGGCCGACGAGGCGACCTCGCTGTTCGGCACGCTGTCGCTGTGGCAGGGCGTCGACGTGCCGGGGCCGTCCCTGTCGCTGGTGATCATCGACCGCATCCCGTTCCCGCGGCCCGACGACCCGCTGCTCGTGGCGCGGCAGCGCGCCGTCGAATCCCGCGGCGGCAACGGGTTTCTCGCGGTCGCCGCGAACCACGCGGCGCTGCTGCTCGCCCAGGGCGTCGGCCGGCTGCTGCGCAGCACCAGCGACCGCGGGGTCGTCGCGGTCCTCGATCCGCGGCTCGCGACGGCCCGATACGGCGGTTACCTGCGCGCGTCGCTGCCGTCGTTCTGGGAGACCACCGACCCGGAGATCGTGCGCAAGGCACTGACCCGGCTCCGGGACTGACCGCATCGGGTCGGCCTGCCGGTGCCGGGCCGCACCCGGCCTACGGCAGCACGACCAGCCCGAGTTCGGCGGGCGTGGCGAGCAGCTCGTGCTGCGGCAGCACCCGGACCGTGTATCCGACCGCACCGGCGAGCGGCAGCGCGACCTCCGCCTCGAACACGTCGCCGGTGCCGTCGGTGCCGCTGTGCCGCATCGGCGTGGTCGTGATGTCGCTGAGGGTGTCGTCGACACCCACCCGGCCGATCACCACCTGCACCAGCACGTCCGCGGGGTTCAGCCCGCCGAGGTGCACGTGCGCGGTGAGCGACAGCCGCGCGCCGATCTCGGCGCTGTCGGGCAGCCCGTCGCTGTCGACCTGCGCGACCCGCACCGACGGCCACGCCGCCTCGATCCGGTGCCGGTAGTCCGCCAGCGCCTTCGCGCCGGTGAACCCGTCGGCGACGACCGCGCGGGCCGCCTCGGCGGCCGGGGCGTAGTACTGCACCGCGTAGTCGCGGACCATGCGCGACGCGAGCACCTTCGGCCCGAGGTTCTCGAGGGTGTGGCGCACCATCGCGATCCAGCGGGTCGGCACCCCGTCGGTGTCCCGGTCGTAGAACCGCGGCAGCACGGACCGTTCGAGCAGCTCGTACAGGGCGCTGGCCTCGAGGTCGTCGCGCCGGTGTTCGTCGACGACCCCGTCGGCGGTCGGGATGGCCCAGCCGTTCTCCCCGTCGTACATCTCGTCCCACCAGCCGTCGAGGATGGACAGGTTGAGGCCGCCGTTGAGCGCGGACTTCATCCCGGAGGTGCCGCACGCCTCGAGCGGACGCAGCGGGTTGTTGAGCCACACGTCGCAGCCCCAGTAGAGGAAGCGGGCCATCGACATGTCGTAGTCGGGCAGGAACACGATGCGGTGCCGCACGTCGTGCCGGTCCGCGAACCGCACGACCTGCTGGATCAGCGCCTTGCCGCCGTCGTCGGCGGGATGGCTCTTGCCGGCGACGACGAGTTGCAGGGGCCGGTCCTCGTCGAGGAGCAGCGACCGCAACCGGTTCTCGTCGCGCAGCATGAGCGTGAGCCGCTTGTAGGTCGGCACGCGCCGCGCGAAGCCCACGGTGAGCACGTTCGGGTCGAACACCTCGTCGACCCAGCCGAGTTCGGCAGCGGTGGCGCCGCGTTCGATCCAGGACGCGCGCAGCCGTCGCCGCACCTCCGCGACGAGTTGCCCGCGCAGCGTGTTGCGGGTGTCCCACAGTTCCTGCGACGGAACGGTCTGCAGCAGTTCCCAGCCGCGGGCCTCCTCGACCCGGTCGGGACCGGCGAGCCGGTTCGCCAGGGCGATCCATTCGCGGGCGGCCCAGGTGGGGGCGTGCACGCCGTTGGTGACCGAGCCGATCGGCACCTCGTCGGCGTCGAAGCCGGGCCACAGCCCGTCGAACATGCCGCGGCTGACACGGCCGTGCAGCGCGGAGACGCCGTTGCTGCGCTGACCGAGCCGCAGACCCAGGTGCGCCATGTTGAACACGTGCGGGTCGGATTCGCGGCCGAGCGCGAGGATCCGGTCGACGGTCAGGCCGGGCAGCAGCGACGACTCGTTCTCCCCGTTCGGTCCGGAGAAGTAGTGCCGCACCAGGTCGATCGGGAACCGGTCGATGCCGGCGGGGACCGGGGTGTGGGTGGTGAAGACGGTTCCGGCGCGCACGGCCGAGAGTGCTTCGTCGAAGTCGAGGCCCGTGGTGGTGACCAGTTCGCGGATGCGCTCGGCGCCCGAGAAACCGGCGTGGCCCTCGTTCATGTGGAAGACCTCGGGGTCGGGCAGCCCGTGGATGCGGGTGTAGGCGCGCACGGCCCGCACGCCGCCGATGCCGGCGAGGATCTCCTGCTTGATGCGGTGGTCCTGGTCGCCGCCGTAGAGGCGGTCGGTGACACCGCGCAGTTCCTCGTCGTTGGCGGCGATGTCGGAGTCGAGCAGCAGCAGCGGCACCCGCCCGATCTGTGCGATCCACACGCGCGCGGCCAGCTCGCGGTTCCCGGGCACGGTGACGGTGACCAGTGCGGGACTGCCGTCGGATTCGGTGAGCAGCCGCAGCGGCAGACCCTGCGGGTCGTAGGCCGGGTAGTGCTCGCTCTGCCAGCCGTCGGCGGTCAGGGACTGCCGGAAGTAGCCGGAGCGGTACAGCAGTCCGATACCGACGAGCGGCAGCCCGAGGTCGGAGGCCGCCTTGAGGTGGTCACCGGCGAGGATGCCGAGGCCACCGGAATAGTTGGGCAGGACCTCGCTGACACCGAATTCCATGGAGAAGTAGGCGATCCCCGTCGGCATGTCCTTGCCGCGGGCCTGCTGTTGCTGGTACCAGCGCGGCCGGGCCAGGTACTCGTCGAGGTCCGCGGCGGCGGCATCGAGCCGCTGCACGAAGTCGGGGTCGGCGGCGAGTTCGTCGAGCCGCGACGGCGGCACCTCGCCGAGCAGCCGGACCGGGTCGTGCCCGACGAGTTCCCACAGGGCCGGGTCGACGGTGGCGAACAGGTCCTGGGTCGGCGGATGCCAGGACCACCGCAGGTTGGCGGACAGTCTTTCGAGCGCGGCCAGCCGCTCAGGAAGGTGGGCTCGTACGGTGAACCGACGCAAGGCTTTCACCCCGCGAAGACTACCGAGTTTCCGGCGTTTCGCGAGGCAACGGGCTGTGACGTCCGTCCGGGTGCCGAACCGCCGCCGGGCGGGCCGGTGAGCGCCCCGCGGATTCCCGCGCGGGACAGGCAAACCGGCCGCATGGTCGGCCCTGAATCCGCACCTCGATTACGGTTGAGTACGAACCCACCGCGTGGTTCGCGTCCGGTTCCCCACCGGCCCGACACGGAACGGAGTACATGTGACAGGTCGTCTCGCCATCGACGACGTCCAGCCCCAGATCGCGGGTGGACGCTATCCGGTCAAGGCCGTCGTCGGCGAAGTCGTGCCGGTGTCCGCGGTGGTGTGGCGGGAGGGGCACGACGCGGTCGCCGCGACACTCGCCGTGCGCGGACCGGGGACCGATCCGGAGACCGAGGGCAGGCTCGTCCGCATCCCGATGGTGCCCGGGACGATGCCCGACACCTTCCACGCGACGTTCACCCCGACCAGCCCGGGTACGTGGAACTACCGCGTGGAGGCGTGGAGCGATCCGGTGACGACCTGGCGGCACGCGGTGGATGCGAAGATCTCCGCCGGTCAGGGCGCCGAGGACCTCGCGAACGACCTCGAGATCGGCGCCGCGTTGTTCGAGAAGGCCGCGAAGACGGTGCCGCGCGGCAACCGGCCCACGCTGCTCGCCGTCGCCGCGGCGCTCCGGTCGCCGCGGGCGCTCGCGGAACGGGTGGCGCCGGCCTTCGCCGCCGACATCACCGAGATCCTGCGCGCGCATCCGCTGCGCGAGCTGGTCACCCGCGGGCGGGCGTACACCGCGCTCGCGGACCGCCGACGCGCCCTGTTCGGCTCCTGGTACGAGTTCTTCCCGCGGTCGACGGGCGGCTGGAACGAGGACGGCACCCCGCGGCACGGCACGTTCGCGACCGCCGCCGCGGATCTGCCGCGGATCGCGGCGATGGGCTTCGACGTGGTGTATCTGCCTCCGATCCATCCGATCGGCAAGATCAACCGCAAGGGACCGAACAACAGCCTCGTCGCCGGCCCCGGGGACGTGGGTTCGCCGTGGGCCATCGGATCCGACGAGGGTGGCCACGACGCGATCCACCCGGAACTGGGCACCGATCGGGACTTCCGCGACTTCGTCTCCCGCGCAGCCGAACTCGGCCTCGAAGTGGCATTGGACCTGGCTTTGCAGTGCGCGCCCGACCATCCGTGGGCGGCGGAGCATCCCGAGTGGTTCACGGTGCTGCCGGACGGCACCATCGCCTACGCGGAGAACCCGCCGAAGAAGTACCAGGATATCTATCCGGTCAACTTCGACAACGACCGCGACGGCATCTATGCGGAGGTGCTGCGCGTGGTGCGGCACTGGGTCGACCGCGGGGTGAAGATCTTCCGGGTCGACAACCCGCACACCAAGCCCCCGGACTTCTGGGAATGGCTGATCGCCGAGGTCAAGCGCACCGATCCCGACGTACTGTTCCTGTCCGAGGCATTCACCCGGCCCGCCCGCATGTACGGGCTGGCCCGCCGCGGATTCACCCAGTCCTACACGTACTTCACGTGGCGGGAAACCAAGTGGGAACTCACCGAGTTCGGGCAGGAACTGGCCGCGAAGGCGGACGAGGCCCGGCCGAACCTGTTCGTGAACACCCCGGACATCCTGCACGAGACGCTGCAGCGCGGCGGCCCCGGCATGTTCGCGCTGCGCGCGGCTCTGGCCGCGACCCTCGCCCCGACGTGGGGGATGTACTCCGGGTACGAGCTGTACGAGCACGTCGCGCTGCGACCGGGCAGCGAGGAGTACCTGGATTCGGAGAAGTACCAGCTGCGGCCCCGACGGTTCGAGGAGGCACGCCGCCGCGGTGAATCGCTGGAACCGTGGATCGCGGCGCTGAACCGGATCCGCCGAGCGCATCCGGCGCTGCAGCAGCTGCGCAACATTCATTTCCACCACATCGACAACGACGCGCTGATCGCCTACTCGAAGTTCGATCCGACGACGGGAGACGCGGTGCTCACCGTCGTCAACCTCGATCCGTACGCCGCCGAACAGGGCACTCTGTGGCTGGACATGCCGGCGATCGGACGCGACTGGCACGAACACCTCACCGTCCACGACGAGGTCAGCGGGGAGGAATACCACTGGGGCCAGGCGAATTTCGTGCGACTCGAGCCGTGGCGGGCCGTCGCCCACATTCTCGTGTTGCCCCCGATCGGGGTGCCTGCGCGCACCACCCTCGCCTACAGGAGGTAGCCGTGACCCCGGAGAAAGGTTCCACCCCGAACCGAGCGGACTCCCCCGCCGTCTCGACCCGCCGGCACGCACCGGCACCCGAGGATCTGGCGCGCCTCGCCGCCGGTGAACATCACGACCCGCATTCGATTCTCGGGGCGCACCCGCACGCGGAGGGCACCTTGATCCGCACGCTACGTCCCGGCGCGGAGAAGGTCGCGGTCCGCATCGGCGGCGTCGACCACCCGCTCGAGCCGGTCGGGTCCGACGTGTTCAGCGCGCTCGTTCCGGTGCACGATCCGGCCGACTACCGGCTGGTGGTGACCTATCCGTTCGACCACACCGTCGTCGTCGCCGACGGTTACCGGTTTCTCCCGACGCTCGGCGAACTCGATCTGCACCTGTTCGCGGAGGGCCGCCACGAACGGCTGTGGGAGATCCTCGGCGCGCACCCCCGCTCGTACGACACCCCGGACGGCACGGTCACCGGCACGTCGTTCGCGGTGTGGGCGCCCGGGGCGCGCGGGGTGACGGTGACCGGCGACTTCGACATGTGGGGCGGACGGACCGCACCGATGCGGGTGCTCGGGTCGAGCGGCGTGTGGGAACTGTTCGTCCCCGACGTCCACCCCGGCGCCCTGTACAAGTTCCGGGTGCACGGTCGCGACGGCTCGGTGCGCGAGAAGGCGGATCCGATGGCCTACGCGGCCGAGGTCCCGCCCGCGACCGCGTCGGTGGTGACGACGTCGCGGCACACCTGGCAAGACGACGAGTGGCTCGAAGCGCGGGCAGGCTCCCAGCCGTGGCAGGAACCGATGAGCGTCTACGAGGTGCATCTCGGATCCTGGCGGCCGGGCCTGGGCTACCTCGAACTGGCCGACCAGCTCGCCGAGTACGTGACCGAGACGGGGTTCACCCACGTCGAGCTGCTCCCCGTCGCCGAGCATCCCTTCGGTGGCTCCTGGGGTTACCAGGTCACGTCGTACTACGCCCCGACCTCCCGGTTCGGCACGCCGGACGAGTTCCGCGAGTTCGTCGACCGGCTGCACCGGGCCGGGATCGGCGTGATCATGGACTGGGTTCCCGCCCATTTCCCGAAGGACGACTGGGCGCTCGCCCGGTTCGACGGGAGCCCGCTGTACGAGCATCCCGATCCCACGCGCGGCGAGCAGCTCGACTGGGGCACCTACGTGTTCGACTACGGCCGGCGCGAGGTCCGCAACTTCCTGGTGGCCAATGCCCTCTACTGGGTCGAGGAGTTCCACATCGACGGCCTGCGGGTCGACGCGGTCGCGTCGATGCTGTACCTGGACTACTCGCGGCCGCACGGTGGCTGGACCCCGAACATCCACGGCGGTCGCGAGAACCTGGAGGCGGTGGCATTCCTGCAGGAACTCAACGGCACCGTGCACAAGCTGCATCCGGGTGTGGTCACCATCGCCGAGGAGTCCACGGCGTGGCCCGGGGTGACGCGCCCGACCAACGTGGGCGGGCTCGGGTTCGACATGAAGTGGAACATGGGCTGGATGCACGACACGCTCGGCTTCGTCTCCCGCGATCCCGTGCACCGCACCTACCACCATCACGAGATCACCTTCTCGCTGATGTACGCGTGGAGCGAGAACTTCATGCTGCCGATCAGCCACGACGAGGTCGTACACGGCAAGGGCACGCTGTGGACCCGGCTACCCGGCGACGACTTCACGAAGGCAGCGGGACTGCGCACCCTGCTGGCGTACATGTGGGCGCACCCAGGCAAGCAGTTGCTGTTCATGGGGCAGGAATTCGGGCAGGTCGCGGAGTGGTCGGAGGAACGGGGCCTGGACTGGTGGCAGCTCGACGACGAACACACCGGTGCTCTGCACGGCGGGATCCGGCAACTGGTCGGCGACCTCAACCGCACCTATCGCGACCATCCCGCGCTGTGGACGCTGGACACCTCCCCCGGCGGGTACTCGTGGATCGACGCGAACGACGCGGTGAACAACGTGCTCAGTTTCCTCCGGTACGGCAGCGACGGCTCGATCGTCGCGTGCCTGTACAACTTTTCCGGGAGCACTCACGCCGACTATCGTGTCGGATTACCCGAAACGGGTCGGTGGGTGGAAATCCTCAACACGGATGCGACCGCCTACTGCGGCAACGGGACCGGAAATCTCGGTGCCGTGACGGCGACGGCGCACTCCTGGCACGGGCGCCCGGCATCGGCTCGGGTGACCCTGCCCGCCCACGGTGCGATCTGGCTGGCACTGCACCGGTGACCGCGGTCCTCCGACGACAGGAGCGATCGTGACAAGGACGGGCTGGGCTGCGCGGTTGGCGCTCGGAGCGCTGGCGACTGCCCTGCTGGCGGGGTGTGCGGGCAAGGTCGAGGGCACTGCCGTCTCGATCTACGACAACCCCTTCACCGTCGCCGGTCTGCCCGTGTCGTCCGGCCCGTCCGGTCCCCGAGGTGGGGTTCCGGACGCGGAGGTCACCATCGTTAACGGCGACGGCGGCGAGGTCGACGCCCTGGTGGGCAACGCGATCACCGACATCGAGGCGTACTGGGAACGCACCTTCGGGTCGATCGCGAAGGGGTCGTTCGAACCCGTCTCGACGCTGCTGTCCTGGGATCCGTCCGAACGGCGCGGACCCGATTTCTGTGGCGAATCCACCTTCGACTTCATCAATGCCGCGTACTGCGCCGGCGACGACGTGATCGGCTGGGACCGGGAGTTCCTGCTGCCCGAACTGATCGACACGTTCGGTCCGATGTCGGTGGTGATGGTGCTGGCCCACGAGTACGGGCACGCCATCCAGTACAAGTCCGGCATCGTCTCCGACGACGACCCGGGCATCGTGTTCGAGCAGCAGGCGGACTGTTTCGCCGGCGCGTTCATCCGCCACGTCGCCGAGGGCAACGCGGAGCACTTCCAGCTCAACACCTCGGACGGGCTCAACTCGGTGCTCGCGTCGATGGTGCTGTTCCGCGACATCGATCCCAACGATCCCGATGCCGTTCACGGTTCGGCGTTCGAGCGCGTCACCGCCATGCAGATCGGGTTCTCCGACGGCGCCCGCTCCTGCACCCGCATCGACGCCGCCGAGATCGAGTCCCGCCGCGCCGATCTTCCGCAGTTCTTCGACAGCAGCGACGACGGGGAGCTTCCCGTCACCGCCGACTCCGTCCAGCAGATTCTGCGCTCGTTCGACCACGTGTTCGATTTGTCGTCGCCGCCCGAGCTGGATCTGTCCGGTTCCGATCTCGGCTGCCCCGACGCGAAGGCGACCGCACCGGTGTCCTACTGCCCGGCGACGAACACGATCGGCGTCGATCTGGAGGAGCTCGCCGAACGCGGGGCTGCTCCCGAATCCGGGTCGGGTCCGTTCGAGGCGGACGTCCGCGGCGACTACAACGCCTATGTGCTGCTCGCCTCGCGATACGCGCTCGCAGTGCAGCGGGAGGCCGGGGCATCGTTGACCGACCCGCAGACCGCGCTGCGGACGGCGTGCCTGGCCGGCGCGATCAGCGCTGCGCTGAGCCCGACGAACACCGACCTGACGAACAACCCGGACGAGGACCTGGTGTGGTTGTCACCCGGGGATCTCGACGAGGCCGTGTCCGGTCTGCTCAGCGACGGTCTCGCCGCGAGCGACGTCAACGGCAACACCATTCCCAGCGGCTTCGCGCGCGTCGACGCCTTCCGCACCGGTGTGCTCCGGGGTGAGGCGGGCTGCACCGGCCGCTACCACTGACGGCAGTGACAACAGGCGAACGGCCTGGCCACGGCAGTGCCGTAGCCAGGCCGTTCGCCTGAGTGCCGGTGTTCAGTACAGCGCGGACGCCAGCTTCCGTCGCGCGGCGACGACGAACGGCTCGGCGGGATCGAAGAGCTCGAACAGCTCCAGCAGCCGGGTGCGCGCGGCCGTCTTCTCGTCCCCGGCGCTGCGGGCGACGAATGCGATCAGCCGGGCGAAGGCCTTCTCCGGGTCCTGCGCGAACAGCTCGGCGTCGGCGGCGGCGAGCTGGGCGTCCAGGTCGGCCGGCGCGGCGTCGGCACGCTCGATCGCGTCGGCGGGCACCTCCTGGGCGCGCGCGAGGAACCGCACCTGGCGCACCGCGGCGAGCGCCTCGGTGTTGTTGGGCTCGGAGTTGAGGATCAGGTTGTAGGCGGCTTCGGCACCGGCCAGGTCGCCGGCGTCGAGCGCCTGCTCCGCCGCGACGAACCGCGGGTCGGGCGGGGTCTCCTGCGGTTCGCCCGTCGGCGGACCCGACAGCTTCCCGGCAACCGCGTTCTGGATCGCGCCGATCCATTCACGCAGCGCCGACTCGGGCTGCACCCCCTGGAAGTCGGCGAGCGGCTGGCCGGCGGCGATCGCGACGACCGTCGGCACCGATTGGACGCCGAACGCCTGGGCGATGCGCGGGTTGGCGTCGACGTCCACCTTCGCGAGCACCCAGGTGCCGCCGCCCTCGTGCGCGAGCTTCTCGAGGACCGGGGACAGCTGCTTGCACGGCTGGCACCAGGTCGCCCACAGATCCACGATGACCGGGACCTGCATGGAACGCTGCAGCACCTCGGCCTCGAACGTGGCCTCGGTGACGTCGATGACGGGCGCGAGCCCACCGGGGGCGGCGCCGTCGCCGGACGGGGGCGGGGGTGGGGGCGCGGACGCCCTTTCCTTCAGCGGTGCGAGATCCACCGCGCCGGAGATCGCCGCTGCTGCCGCGGCGGAACGTGCTGGACGGGAACCGGGTCGAGTCACGCCGTCCAGTCTGTCACGTTTCGGGGGTAGCTCGCCGCCCGGTCAGGACAGTGCGGGTTCGGTTTCGCGCGCCGCGGAATCGGAAAGCTCGCCGAGGCGGCCTGTGCGCACCGCCCAGCGCTCGAAGACGACGGTGCCGAACGGCGGGACACTCGAGACCAGCGCGAGGAAGGTCGTCTTCAGGTCCCACTTGAGCGACCACGCGGTTGCGAGCGCGACGACGACGAACAGCATGAATCCGGCGACCCCGTGCACCATGCCCGGAATGCGGATGGCCTCCTCGTGTCCGAGCACCCACTTGAAGAACATCGCGATCAGCAGGGCCAGCCAGGTGATCGCTTCCCAGATCGCTACGAGCCGGAATCGCTTCGCGGGGGTGGACAGGTCGAGGAGGTTCGTCATGGTCGCCATTGTGCCCGAGTCCTACGACGACCCGTCGTTGCCGTGAGAGACGTCACCGTCCCGCCGCGGTGCGCCGGGGACGGTGACGGGTGTAAAGGCCACTGCACCTGTAGAGGACGCTGCACCGGCCGGCGCATCCCCCGTGGGCGAGAAACAGGTACCTCACGCGGGTCATTCGACCGGTGCGGGACCTTTCGCCCCACGCGACCATATGTCCTGCCAATGAGCTGCCACCCATCGCGAATTCCGGGTTCTCCACTGCTCCGACACCGCTCGCCGACGCACTCCGGACCGGCCCTCGCATGACCGCACGGAAGGGACTTGCACCGATGACGACGATCGCGACGACCGGCCGGCCCCTGGAGCCCCACGATGTGGGCGGCGGTGGCGCGCAGGAGGGGCCAGGAGTCCATCACCGGCCGACACTCGTGCATCGGCGGCATTTCCCGGGTACCAGCGTGCAGGCGCGACTCCTGTCCCGATCGGTCCGGATGACCCTGCGCCCCGTGCTGTCACTGTGGGCGCGCGCGTCCGCACTGCCGTGGCCTGCCGACTTGATCGACTCGGTGGGAAATCTGTTGCCGCCGATCGACGGCACCCGATGCCGGCCCGCGCAGCTCCCGAACTGCGAGGGACTCTGGGTCGAAGCCCCCGACGTCGGTTCCGACCGCGTCGTCCTCTACTTGCACGGCGGCGCTTTCCTGTGCTGCGGAGTCCGCACCCACCGGCGGCTCGTCTCGCGAATTTCCGCCGAGGCGCAGGCGCCCGTGCTGATGGTCGACTACCGCATGCTGCCGGCCCACTCGATCGACGACGCGATCGACGACAGCGTCGACGGTTACCGCGCGCTGCTGGCCGCGGGCTGGCGTCCCGAGCAGATCGTGATCGCGGGCGACTCCGCGGGAGGCTACCTGTCGTTCATGGTGCCGCTGCGCCTCCGCGACGAGGGTCTCCCCGCGCCGGCCGCGGTCGTGGCACTGTCGCCGCTCACGGAGTTGGATCCGGGTCGCAAGCTGGCTCACCCCAACGCGGATCGATGCGCGCTCCTACCGGTCAGTGCCGCGGCGGAACTCTTCAGGCTGGCCCGGCACATCGAGGCACGGAAAGCCACGGACCCGGGCGCGCAGGCCCGGATGTGCCCGGTGGATCACGATCTTCGCGGCATGCCCCGCACGCTGATCCAGGTCGGATCGGACGAACTGTTGTTGCCGGATGCCGAAGTGATGGCCGAGCGGCTGGCCGCGGCCGGCAGCGAATGCGACCTGCAGATCTGGGAGCAGCAACTGCACGGGTTCCAGTCGGCAGCCGATCTCCTGCCCGAGTCCAGGCGCGCGATCACCGAAATCGGCCTGTTCATCCGGCATGCGGTCCCGGACGGACAGTTCGGCGCGGGGCGTCCGGGTGACCCCTTCGATTCGTGACCGCGAGGCAGTGAGGGCAGCGCAGCGCCCGCGTGTCGGATGACAGGTCGCCCGGGACGAGTGGTCTCAGGCCCGGCGAGCGGCGAGACCGGTACTCATTGCTCGCCCCTGGTCGGCAGCCAGTCGAGGACGGTCCGCATCGCGTTACCGAAATAGTCCGGTGCGGTGATCGGCCAGTCGTGGCCTCCCGCGACCGTGAAGACCGGTGGCCGCCCCAGGGAACCTCGAAGAGCTTCGAGACGCGCGCGGGTGACCAGGCGGTCTCCGCGGCTCCACAACAGCGACACCGGCAGGTCTCCTCCGGCGATCCGGTTCAGCTCGGGTACCAGGTACCCGCCCGAAGTGACCGGAGCGCTGGGCCGGATCGGCCGGGGATCTCGGACGCTGTTGCAAATGGTGGCCGTGTGACGTGGCAGGACGGTCGTGGCACGCATCCGGAGCGGCAGGGACTTCCTGTCACCGAGCTGGGACCCGGCACTCCTGATCTCCGGCCACGGCCCTCCGCCCACCGAGTTCACCAGGACGAGGCGTGCAACGCGATCCGGATCCGCGTCGGCGGTCTGGATGGCGATCGCTCCCCCGAACGAGTGCCCGACGAGAGTCACGGGACCGAGATCGGCGGCGTCCAGGAACCGACCGAGCCAGGCAGAGCAGTCCCGCAACGTCCGTCGATCGAGTGGACGGCCCGCCACTCCAGCGAAGCCCGGTATCAGCGGGGCGTAGACACGGAAACGGCGGGCAAGCCGTTCGAGGGCGTGACGGTACGTCAAAGGTGTCGATCCCCCACCCGGAACGAAGACCAAGGGAGATCCTTGTCCGAGCACGCCACACACCCCCGTCCCGGCGTCGAGTCGAACAGTTGTCCAGGGCATCGCCGCAGGGTGATCGGCGGCTGGGGTGATCGGCGAGAGGTGTCGGTGCTGCATCGGGTCGGCCTTCGATCGAAACGGTGAGGCGAGTCACACGATGCCGTCACCGCCGCGCGGAAGCGACGGCCGAAATACCTGGAGACATACCTGTATCTGCAGGTTCCCGGTGCCTAGTCGTGCGACTGCTCCGCAACCCAGGCCGCAACCTGTGCCCGGGAGGTGAATCCGAGTTTGGCCAGAATGTGCTCCACGTGACCCTGTGCGGTGCGCGGGGAGATCACCAGGCGACGGGCGATGGCCTGATTCGTCAGGCCTTCCCCGATGAGGTCCGCGACCTGGCGTTCCCTCTTGGTCAATCGCGCCGGCTCATCGGTTCTCGACGGGGAGGCGGCCGGTGGTCGCTCGTGGAGGGCGTAGGCGATGGCCGCGTCGAACCCGAGTTGCTCACCTTCCCGATGGGCGGCCTCGAAGGCCCTGTCGCCGAGTGTCTCCCGGGTCCTGCGGGCACATTCGTCGTGGTGGACAACCAGTGTCGAGTGAATGATCGGAGAGATGCCGACCTCCTTCGCCAACCCGTCCGCGGCGCCCATGAGAACGGCGGCCCGACGCGCATCGCGTCGGTCGAAGCTGATCCAGGCCAGCGCCTCGAGGCAGGCTGCCACGTTGTGGGGATTGCGGACCTGCCGGGAAATCTGCAGTGATTCTTCGAGGATCGGGACCGCTCGATCTGCGTCACCCTGCTGCCACAGAACAACTCCGAAGGCGAACAGCGAATACGTTCTGTAGATCTTCTCCCCGTGCATTCCGGTGATCTCGAGGGCCCGCTCGTGGCATTCGATCGCCTGCTCGGTCAGTCCGGACAGCCCGTAGGCCGTCGCAAGTGCGACCAGGGCGGAGATCTCGGACGCCCGTTCTCCGCATGCGCTGAACCCTGCACGGGCGGATTCGAACTGGGAACACACATGTTCGAGATCACCGCTGAGGAGACCGAGCGTGCCTTCGGCGAAGGACACGTACGCGCGGATCAGGGGGTCGGTGGTCTGCGCGGCGAGCATGCGTCCTTGCTCGACGAGCGCTGCCCCGACGGGGAAGTCCCCCAGGAAGCCCACCACCACGCTCGCCGTGTAGATCGCCTTGACCCATTCGAAGGTGAGTGGGCCGCTGTAACGAGCCAGCAGCCGGTCGTACCAGCGCCACGCCTCGCTGTAGAGGCCCTGGGAGGTCCAGAACCTGAACAGCGCGGCGGCGATCCGCAGCCCCGCGGCAGGATCGTCCTCGAGACTGAATTCGAGGGCCTCGCGCAGGTTCGGTTGTTCCTGTTTCAGGCGGGCGATCCAGTCGAGCTGACGGGCGCTGATCCAGTCGGCTTCCGCCTCCAGCGCCATCGCCTCGAACCGGTCCCGGTGCCGGCGACGCACGGCCACGGCCTCACCGGACTGCTCGAGCTTCTCGGCGCCGTAGTCCCGCAGCGTCTCGAGCATCCGGAATCGCACCACCGACCCGGTTTCCTCCCGGATCAGGATCGACTTGTCCACCAGGGAGGTCAGAGTGTCGAGGACCTCCCCCGCCGCCAGACCCTCGCCGCACACCTGCTCGGCCGCGTCGAGGTCGAAACTGCCCGCGAACACCGACATCCGGCCCCACACCAGTTGTTCGGTTGGGGTGCACAACTCGAAACTCCAGTCGATGCACCACCGCAGGGTCTGCTGCCGCGTCGGCACACCCCGGCTGCCGCGGGTCAGCAGGACGTAGCGGTCGGTCAATCGCTCGAGGATCTGCTCGGGCGACAGCGCCCGCAATCGGGCCGCGGCCAGCTCGATCGGGAGCGGTAACCCGTCGAGCCGGTGACAGATCCGTGCAACCGTCGCCGCGTTCTCCTCGGTGAGCGAAAAACCCGGCACGGCGGCTGCAGCCCGGTCGACGAACAACTTCACCGCATCGAAGCGGGACAGCGCCCGTACCGAGGACGGCCCCTGCTCCGGGTCCGGCACCGCCAGCGGAGGAATAGCCAGCACCGCCTCCCCGCCGAGCCCCAACGGCTCACGGCTGGTGGCGAGAACCCGCACTCCCGGACACCGTCGCAGCAGCAACTCCACCAGATCGGCGACCGCGTCGACCACGTGCTCGCAGTTGTCGAGCACCACCAGCATCTGCCGCGGGATCAGGAACTCGACCAGCACCTCCCACCTCTGCCTGCCCGACTGATCCCGCAGCCCCACCGCCGCGGCCACCGCGTCCACCACCGCCGCCCCGTCGTTCAGCTCACCGAGCTCGACCAGCCGCACCCCGTCGGCGTAGTCGCGCTGCACCGCCGACGCCACCCGCACGGCCAGCCGCGTCTTGCCCACCCCGCCGATCCCGGTCAACGTCACCAGCCGCGAACCGGTCAGCAGGTTCTTCGCCGCGGTGAGCTCGTCCCGGCGGCCGACGAAACTGGTCAGATCCAGCGGCAGATCACCGGTCGCGCCCGCCGGAACGGACACCGCGAACCCACGGCCCGGCGGTACTCGCTCGGCATCCCCGAGTGACCCGGGTCCTCCGACCCCGCCCTCGCTCTCGGTGGGCAGGGCCATCTCGTCGACCGGGAAACCGTGGTGGCGCTGCAGCAGCCGCAGCTCCTCGCCGAACTCGGCGGCCGTGGCCGGACGCTGGTCCGGGGTCCGGGCCATCGCCCGCGCAATCAGGGCGGACACGTCCTCGGGGATCCCGTGCTCCCGCAGGTCGGGTACCGGTTGCGAGGTGATCCGCAGGAACTGCGCGACCACCTGCTCCCCGCTGAGCCGTTCGAACGCGGCGTGGCCGGTCAGCGCACTGAACACGGTGGCGCCGAGACCGTAGACATCGGCCGCCGGGCCGGGCGGATCCCCGGCCAGCACCTCCGGCGCGGTATAGGCCGGCGACCCGGTCACGGTGCCGGTGGCGGTGCGGAAACCGCCGGCGACCTGCGCGATACCGAAGTCGGCCAGCTGGGGTTCGTCGTAGTCGGTGAGCAGAATGTTCGCGGGTTTGACGTCGCGGTGCACGATCCCGAGGCGGTGCGCCGACTCGATCGCACCGGCCATCTTCACCCCGAGCCGCAGGGCCTGATCCAACCGCAGCGGACCCCCGAGGCGGATCCGCGCTTCCAGGGACCCGTGCCGGTGGTACGGCATCACGAGATAGGGGCGGCCGCTGCCGGTGGTGCCGACCTGCAGGATGTGGACGATGTTCGGATGCCCGGTCAGCCGGCCCATCGCCTGTTGCTCCCGGAAGAACCGCGCCCGGTTCTCCTCGTCGAGGTCGACGGTGAGCACCTTGACCGCCACCGTGCGATCGAGGCCCGTCTGGGTGCAGCGGTAGACCGCCCCGAACCCGCCGCGTCCGATCACCTCGACATCATCGAAACCGGCGCCGGCCAGCTCCCCTGCCGGGTCGGCCGGGAACCTCTGTGTGTCGACCGGATCCGCGTCACTCATCGGAACGTGCTACTCACTCCGCCGACTCGCAGTTCCCGCGTGCCGGTCCCGACGGCTCGACCGGCGCACGTTCCCTCCGTGACGCCACCTCCCGAGGCGTGCTCTTCAGGATATAGCCACGTGCTGGTCCGCCACGGGCCTTCGACAGCCCGGAACGGCGGAGGACCTCCGGCGGTCGGAGTCGTGAGACTCGTCACGCCGAAGGTCCTCATCCGGAGCGCACGTCGTGTGCCCTCCGCAGCCTTGTGGAAGCCGGGAACTACGCCTTGGGCACGCGCACGATCAGGGCGTCACCCTGACCGCCACCACCACACAGTGCCGCGGCACCGACCCCGCCACCGCGACGCTTCAGCTCCAACGCCAGGTGCAACGCGATCCGCGCCCCGGACATCCCCAACGGATGCCCCATCGCGATCGCCCCACCGTTGACGTTCACCTTCTCCTCATCGATCCCCAACTCCCGCGCCGAGACGATCCCCACCGCCGCGAACGCCTCGTTGATCTCCACCAGATCCAGCTCGGCCGGATCGATCCCCTCC
>NZ_JBSFRH010000021.1:0-105022 GCF_053589135.1 Rhodococcus sp. NPDC003382 | reverse complement strand
TCATGCCTCGGTTACCGGAACGGCCCTCGTACACAACCGTGTAAGTGAAACGCCTGTGGCCCCTCGACCGGCGGGGTCGAAGGGCGGAAGTGTCAAGACGTCGACAGGGGATCGAGCGGAGTCGCTCGCCGATGCGCGCCTCGATCGAGCGCGTGGATAGAATCCAGCCTACGGTGCATGACAGTCTCGCTTCTGTCGTGTGCCCAGACCCCGGATCGGTGTTGGCGCACCGGCCGGGGTCGACCTGTTTTCAGGTGATCTTGGGATGGTGCCACGCGAGGCGGGGTCGGTCAACTCGAACGGCTGTTCTATGCGTGTCGGCGTGTCGCTGTCGCGAGAGCCGCGTCCGAGCGAATGTACCGCTCGTCTCTTCAGATCGACTGAATGTGCCGCTCGCTCGGAAAACGGGTGCGCCACCTGCGGAAAAACGGGTGCGCCACCTGCGCTCGTTGTTCCCGGACACAGAAACGCGACGCCCAATCTCCCCGTCGTCACGGTGCTCGTCACAGATACTGCTGATCATGAAGCCCGTTGGAATCCGCGCCGCCGTCACCGCCGCCGTCGTCGCGACCACCGCCGCTGTCTCGTTCGTGCTTCCGGCCACGGCATCTGCCGTCCCTGCGAACGGTGGTGTGCGGTACGTCGCGCTCGGAGACTCCAGGGCCGCCGGGCCATCCCTCGACCAGGTTGCGCAGACCAACGCGTGCCAACGCTCCGACCTCGGCTATCCGATGCTCGTCGCGCAGGGGGTGGGCGCGGCGTCGTTCCATAACCTGTCGTGCACCGGAGCGCACACCGTGCACGTGACGAACACGCCGCAGCACACGTCGAAGGGGCCGGTGCCGCCGCAGATCGAGCAGATGCCGTCGGACACCACACTCGTGACGCTCAGCATCGGTGGCAACGACATCAGTTGGCCCACATTGGTTTCCCAGTGCTACGCCGCTACGCCCGGCGGTGACGCCGGATGTCGAAACGATCCGGCAGTGAGCGGCCGGGCGCTGTCCGCACTCGCCGGACTCGGTCCGAAGGTGTGGTCGACCATCGCCGCGATCAGGTTGAAGGCGCCGGCTGCGCGCATCGTGCTGGTCGGGCACGGTGGAATCTTCGGTGATCGCGGATGCTGGCCGAATCTGCCGATCAGCGACGCCGACGCAGTCTGGGCGAAGGGCTTCTTCGCGATGATGAACGGCGTCCTCGCCGCGGCGGCCGCCACAGCCGGTGCTGAGTTCGTCGACGTGACCGCAGGTGCGGAAGGACACGACGCGTGCGCCGCTCCCGGACAACGGTGGTTCGAGGGGCGCCAGGCGGGCCCGTCGTCGAGCGCCCTGCACCCGAACGCCGCGGGCATGGCGCACATGGCGCGTCGGGTGCTCGGAGTGGTGCGCCGCTGAACCTCCGCGGCGCTATGTGGAAGTGCCAGGCGCGGAAGCGCGTTGCGTGCGGTCCTTCCTGACGATGGCGTCGCCGACCTCGTCGATGGCTGCCCGAATGGTGTCACCGTACGGCCCGTCCGGCAGGTTCGGCGCGTGCTTGCGGGCTGCGGCGAGGTGATCGGCGGCGGCATCGAAAGAGCCGAGTCGACGGAAGTTGTCGGCCAGGTTCAGGTGCAGTGACGGATAGAAGCCGGCGATGTGCAGATCGGCGTGGTGTTCTTGCACTCGTTGCTCGGTCACGGCATCGGCTGCGTCGAGGGCGCGTATGTCCCAGGCCAGGGCTTGTGCGGGATCGGCGTAGAGGTCGGCCAGATAGTGCGCGAGTGTGCAGCGGTGCAGTGGGTCACCGAGGACGCCGATCTCGGACCACAAGGCCAGCAACTGTTTCCGAGCGAACTCAGGGTCGCCGGATCGTCCTTCGGTGACGGCCTGCGCGATGGCATCCATGGTCGGGTCGGGATCAGCGGAGACGGTCATCGGGATGCTCCCCGGGGGTCGATGGGCATGACGAGGGTCGTGAGATCGCCGCGGTCGGCGGATCGAACCGTGACGGGCAGTTCTGGTCCCCGTAGGTCCAGCATCACGTCGGGGCCGATCGCGGTACTGATCGCCGGGTAGAACGTCGTGAGCTGGAACGAGATTCGGACATCTGCTCCCGTCGCCGTGGCGTCCAGTGATCCGAGGGATTGTTCGTCGCCGGTGAGGAATTCGGGAGCGCCGTCGGTCACGCTCAGCGTGATGTGCTCGCCGGTGCTGTCCTCCAGCGCGCGCAGGAGCGCGTACTTGGCGACGGTCACCCGAGTGGTGGGTTCCGGTAGGTTCGCGAGCATCGCCCGATAGTCGGGGAAGGGCTCGGCGACGAGCCTGCAGTGCAGATCGTCGCGCTCCGCGACCCTCAACCGGATTCCGCGCGCCGACGCCTCCACGTGGACTGTTGCGCAGCGGTGCATCTCGTTTGCCGCGGCACGCAGGTCTCCTGCATCGACCGTCGCAGACCAGGTGGCAGCCGTCGGTTCGTCGGGCACCAGGGTGCGCGTCGAGAGCCGGTACCGATCGGTTGCGGTCAGGGTGATCGCGTGCGGACCGGCCTCGATGTGGATGCCGTCGAGCACCGGCATCGACGGCTCCCGCGCTGTCGCGCTCGAGACCTGTCCGACCGCGTCCGCCAGCACCGGTCCCTTCAACGTGGCGATCGGAATACCGGGTGCATCGGTCAGCTCCGCGGTGAGGCGAGCGGCTTGCCGTCGCGCTGCGGCGGCATCCTCGAGCATCTTCGCGACGTGCAGGTCGATCATCCGGGCCGCCTCGGCCGGTCCCGCGTCCAAGGCGGCTCTGACCGACGCCAGCGGCATGCCGATCTCACGGAGCTGCCGGAGCATGTCCGCACGGGGCAGCTGGTCGGGATGGTAGAAGCGGTAACCGGATGCAGGATCGACCTCTGCCGGCACCAACAGCTCGGAGTCGGCGTAGAACCGCAGCGCGCTCGGGGTCAGGCCGGAACGCCCGGCGAAGACCCCGATCGACATGAGATCAGAAGGTGGCACCACGTCATCATGGGGTTTCAACCAACGTGAAACTCAACTCCGATCAGCCGACGGCTGCGAGTTCCTCGGTCTCGTCGACGACCTTCGATTCCCGCGCGGCGGCGATGCACGTCAACAGCACGCCGACTGCCGCCCACACGGCCAGGACCGTCCACGGGAACGCGGTGTTCGCGTCGGGGAAGTACGACAGTTCCCGCAGCAGGGTCGCGCCCGCGCCTGGCGGGAACCACTGCCCGATCGCACCCCACGGGGCGAGGATGAACTCGACCGGCATCGCGGCGGCGGAGATCGGGTTCGCGATCAGCATCATCAGCAACGCCCCGACACCGATACCGGGCATACCGATAAGGCTCCGCAGCCCAACGATCGGCGCGGAGATCGCGACCACCGTCAACCCGATCGCAGCGGCATTGACCCAGTAGTTGCCTTGGAGCCCACCGAACCAGCCATGGAGGATGCCGGCGAGCAGCAATCCGGCCGCGACCGCATACGCCACGAGGGCTACGACGCGCGGCAAGGCGGTAGCGATCGCGATCGAGATGAGCACCGCACCGGCCATTCCACCGAGCACCAGCGGGAACGCGGCCGCCGACATTTTCGCGCCGCGCGGATCGGACTCGGCGAACGGAACGACATCGGTCACCCTGACGGTCGCACCGGTCTGCTGACCCATCTGCGCGCCCATCGTCTGAAGCATCTGGGCCACCTGGGCATTCGCGGCCGTGGCGACGAGGATCTCGGGGGCTGCGCCGGGTGCGGAGCCGAGGACGATCGCACCGTAGACCTCACGCCTTTCGATGGCGCCGATCGCGGCCGCGCGATCGCTCACGGGCGTGGGGGCGAGCGTCTCGCCGGCCTGTGCCGCGACGACACCGGTGACCTGTGCGATCGCGGCTTCCGGTCCCGCGATCGCGACGGGGAGGTCGCGGGGTTCCGACGTGACGGCCGGCCAAGCGAACGCCAGGAGGATCACGCCCACCACCACAGCGGCCCCCACAGCCAGCGCGACGGCACGCGCGAACGCGTTGGAAGCGGGAGGGGAAGAGGTGTTGCCCATGTGCTCGCTCCTATCCAAAACGAATATTCGTTCTCTATAGTTCGTTCGGATAGGGTGGGCTGTCAACACCGCACATGAAACGGAGGGGCTCGGTCGTGCCCAGGGTCAGCGAGGCGCATCGTGTCGCGCGGCGCGCGGAAATCATCGACGCCGCTCTGCGCTGCTTCACCCGCTCGGGATATCAGCGCACGACGATGGCCGACATCATCACCGAATCCGGCCTGTCGGCCGGCGCGATCTACGGCTACTTCGGTGGCGGCAAGCAGGAACTGTTCGTCGCGGTCGCCGACCACGTACTCGGCGACCGAGGTCGCGCCCTCATCGACGACAGCGGCTTCGAGATCGAAGGTCCCGGCGATATCGTCGCCGCACTCCTGCACCGACTCGACGAAGGCAAAGCCGTCAGTGCTGTCCTCCAGCTGTGGGCGGCCGGCACGATCGATCCTGAAATCGGTGAACTCGTCCGCACGGTCTTCGGCCGACTGCGCGCCCTCGTGACGGACCTGCTCGCCGCGTGGGCCGAGGAGCATCCGTCCGCGATCGAAACCGACTCGCATACCTGGGCAACCGAATTCGCGCCGATCGTTCTGGGTATCGCCCAGGGATTCATCGTCCAGAAAGCGTTGATCGAGGACTTCGACGCCGAGGCGTACATCGCCGGAGCGCGCGCGGCGTTGTGACGACGGTGTGCCTTTCTGGCGGCCCTGACCGCCAGAAAGGCACACCGGGGCCGAAGGCCCACAAAGTCGCGGGAACATTTCTCATCGCCGCTGCATCTCATCTTCGGACGAACGGCAACACGGATGCACACGGAGGCGACATGGCTCAACAGACTCAGAACATTCGGCCCGGCGGATTCCAGTACAACGCTCCCGTCGAGCAGATCCGCCCGGCGCTGCCGCCGCAGAACACGGGCTGGGCGGTCGCGGCACTGATCTTCTTCTGGCCGCTCGCGTTCTCGGCGTTCTCGCATGCCGCGAAGGTGTACCCGCTGTGGGCGACGGGCGATTACGCGGGTGCGCAGGCGGCGTCGGCGAGCGCGAAGCGACTCGGCAGGATCGCGTTGCTCGTGTGGGCGATCTTCGTCGTCGCGCTGATCGTGTTCTACGTGGTCATCTTCGCCGCTGCCATGTCGGCGATGAACGATCTCCCGTCGTACTCGGACTACTCCTACCGCTGACCGTCGGTGGGTCGGCGTCGACGTCGAAACATCCGTATCGAGAGCGTCCGGCCGGTCGAAACCGGGGGAGGGTTCGGCCGGTCGGCTGATCCGGTCGGGAACATCAGAGTTTCTGTAGCCCAGCATGATTCGTGCTCGAGGAGGGGTGAGCACGAACCGGGTGTCACTGGGCTCACCGAGTTCCCGACCGGATCGAACTCACTCGACTTCCATCGTTCCGAATTCGGCACGCCCATCCCGCCGGTACACCGCGATGATCACGCCCGTGCTCGTGCTGCGCGACTCGACGAGCGACATCGCGGTATCGAGACCGCGCTCGGCGAACAGCCGGCGACCCTGACCGACGACGACCGGGAACGTCAGCAGGTTGTACTCGTCCACGAGATCGTGTTCGTGGAGCGTGCGCACGAGCTCGAGACTGCCGTGAACCTGTAGTTCGCGACCGGGACGGGTCTTCAGCTCGGCCACGGCAGACACGATGTCGCCGTCGAGCACGGTGGTCGGCCTCCACTTCGGGTCGGTCAGCGTGGTGGAGGCGACGAACTTGGGCAGGGTGTTGAGCCGGTTGGCGACGATGTCGTCGGGGTCGGTGGCGTTCGGCCACGACGCGGCGAAGATGTCGTAGGTCTTCCTGCCGAGCAGGAACGCATCGATGCGGCCGAACACCTCCTCGATGAAGGCGCCGGTGTCGTCGTCGAACAGCGGCACCACCCAACCACCGCGCTCGAAGCCACCGCTGAGATCCTCCTCGGGTCCGCCCGGACCCTGTGCGACTCCGTCGATCGAGACGAACGTGGTCACCGTGAGTTTCATCCGCTTCTCCCTTCGGGGGTTCCACAGGGATCAGACCGCCGGGCGGAGCGGAATTCATCGGGGCGGCGATAGGCGAAAGCAGCCGCCCGCGGCAACTTCTGATCAGACCAACTGGCCGAGGCGCGTGCGCAGCGCCTGCTCGGTCTGGCGGACCGCGGTGCCGACGACCGGTTCGATGAGCATCCCCAGCGCGCGCCCGGCGAGGCCGCCGGGCAGCTCGTACCCGAAGTCGACGTCGAGCCGGGAGGAGTCGCCGAGGTCGGTGAAGGTCCAACTCGACGACGTGCGGAAACCCGCGACCGAGTTGAGCACGATGATGCGGTCGCGTTCCCATTCGACGACCTCGAGGCGGGTGTCGAGGCTCTTCGGGCCGATCTGCATCGCGGCGTCGAAGACCGCGCCGAGCCCGCTGACCTGGGCCCCGACCGGCTCGAACCGGCTGACCCCGAACATCCACTCGGGGACCGTGCGGTGATCGTCCACGTATGCGAACGCGATATCGAGAGGAACTGCCGCGACAGCGCTGTGCCGGACGTGGATCATCGTCGAACCCTTCGTGACGCAAATTACTGTTACCCAATGTAGCGGGAAGTCGGGTCGAGGAAAACGGTTCGACGATTTCGCTGCCGAACCTCCGTAGGCCTGTTTCACTCACGGTGACTCGTGTCACACAAGCAAGTGGATGGAGGCTTCGTGAAGATCAAGGCCGCAGTGTTGAAGGGAATCGGTCAGCCCTGGGAAATCGACGAGATCGACCTGGGCGACCCGGTTGCCGGCGAGGTCCAGGTTCGCCTGGCGGCATCCGGTCTGTGCCATTCCGACGAACACCTCCGCAGCGGAGCGACGCCGCTGCCGTTCTACCCGATCCTCGGTGGCCACGAGGGCGCCGGCGTCGTCACCAAGGTCGGGCCCGGCGTGACGAACCTCGAGGAAGGCGACCACGTCGTCCTCGCGTTCATTCCCGCGTGCGGCCGTTGCCGGTCGTGCGCGAAGGGCCTGCAGAACATCTGCGACCTGGGTGCGGGCCTGCTCACCGGTCAGGCCATCTCGGACGGCTCGTATCGGGTGAGCCTGCGCGGCGAACCGGTCATCCAGATGTGCCTGCTGGGCACGTTCGCGCCGTACGTCACCGTCAACGAAGCCTCCGTCATCAAGATCGAGAAAGATATCCCGCTCGAGAAGGCGGCGCTGCTCGGCTGCGGTGTCGCCACCGGGTGGGGATCGGCCACTGCGATCGGTGGCACCCAGGTCGGCGACACCGTCGTCGTGATCGGCGTCGGCGGTGTCGGTATCAACTCGGTACAGGGCGCGGCCCACGCGGGCGCGCGGCACGTCGTGGCGATCGACCCGGTGCAGTTCAAGCGCGACAAGGCCGTCGAATTCGGCGCCACCCACACGTTCGCGTCGATCGAGGAGGCAGCCCCGGTCATCAGCGAGATCACCTGGGGCGCAATGGCAGAGGTCACGATCATCACCGTCGGCGAGATCCACGGTGACATGATCGCGCCGGCTCTGGGGCTGACCGCCAAGGGCGGCCAGGTCGTCGTGACCGGTATGGGTGCGGCGACCGACACCCAGGTCACGTTGAGCCTGTTCGAGCTCACCCTCCTGCAGAAGCGCCTGCAGGGTGCCATCTTCGGTGGCGTCGGACCACGATCGCAGATCCCGAAGCTGCTCGACCTGTACCGCAGCGGGCAACTCGAACTCGACGGCCTGGTCACCACGACGTACAAGCTCGAGGACATCAACCAGGGCTACGCGGACATGCACGACGGGAAGAACCTGCGCGGGGTCGTCCTGTACGGCGACAACGACTACTGATTCCTGCGCGGACGGTCGAACGGGGCTGCCGGCGTCGCCTACGGTGTCTCCATGGACACCCGAGAGGAAACCGACGCCGGCAGCCGCGGCTCGTGGCGGACGTACGAACCGGCGGTGCTGCCGAAACCGCTGGTAGCTGCGCTCGAGGCGTTCGCCGAACGTGGCTACGACGGCACCTCGATCCGTGAGATCGCCTCGCGTGCAGGACTCTCGGTTCCCGGGCTCTATCACCACTATCCGTCGAAGCAGGCGCTGCTGATGTCGCTGACCACGACGGTGATGAACGACCTGCTCGACCGCAGTCGCCGGGCTCTCGCCGAGGCGGGCCCGACTCCGTCGGAGCGGTTCGATGCGGTCGTCGAGTCGCTGCTGCGATTCCACATGTTCCGGCGCAACGAGGCATTCATCGCATCCACCGAGATGCGCAGCATGGAACCCGAGAGCCGGGAGGCATTCGTCGCACTGAGGGACACCCAGCAGCGCATGGTCGACGAGATCGTGCGTGACGGCGTCGCCGCGGGAGAGTTCACGACGCCCTATCCGGAGGACGCGAGCCGGGCCGTGACGACGATGTGCGTGGCGGTGGCCAGTTGGTATCGGGCCGACGGTCCATTGCCGCCGGACGAGATCGTCGAGCGGTATCTGGCCATCGCACGCAGCGCCGTCGGCGCTCGCTGACTTCGCCCCAGGGTTGACCCTTCCGGTGTCGATGTGTCACCGTGGATACGACCGAGCGATCGATCGGTCGGTGACGGAAGGAGTGCGCGATGGCTGTCGATTTGTCGTATCCCGATCAGGTGGTCGACCTGGTCGCGAAGACCGAGGACTTCATCCGCGACGTGGTATTGCCCGTCGAGGATGCCCACGGCGGTGACATCGCCGCGGCCGGCGGCGAGGCTGCCCGCATCGAGCTGCAGAAGGCGGCCAAGGAAGCCGGTGTCTTCGCCCCGCACGTGGCGGTCGAGTACGGCGGTCACGGACTCGGCATGGTCGATCGTGCCCCGGTGTTCGAGGCGGCGGGCTACTCCCTGTTCGGGCCGACCGCGCTGAACATCGCCGCGCCCGACGAGGGCAACATGCACATGCTCGCGCACATCGCCACCGACGAGCAGAAGCAGCAGTTCCTGGCACCGCTCGCGGCCGGTGACACCCGCTCCGCGTTCGCCATGACCGAACCCGCTCCCGGCGCGGGTGCCGATCCCAATGCGCTGCGCACCCGGGCCGAGAAGGTCGCTGGTGGATGGAAGATCAACGGCCACAAGCACTTCATCACCGGAGCCGACGGTGCCGGATTCTTCATCATCATGGCCCGCACGTCCGGCGAGCCCGGTCAGCGCGGCGGCGCGACGATGTTCCTCGCCCCCGCAGACACCCCCGGTCTGAAGGTGGGCCGGCACATCAACACCCTCGACAAGTCGATGATCGGCGGCCACTGCGAGGTCTTCTTCGAGGACGTCTTCGTTCCGGATTCCGCGGTGCTCGGTGAGGTCGACCAGGGCTTCGCCTACGCACAGGTCCGTCTCGGCCCCGCCCGCATGACGCACGTGATGCGCTGGCTCGGCGCCGCCCGCCGCGGCCACGACGTCGCCGTCGGCTACGTCGCCGAACGCGAGGGTTTCGGTTCCCGCCTCGGCGACCTCGGCATGATCCAGAAGATGATCGCCGACAACGAGATCGACATCGCCGCCACCCGCGCTCTGCTCGTGCAGGCGTGCTGGGCGCTCGACGGCGGATCGCACGCGGGGAACGAGACCTCCATCGCCAAGACCTTCGCGGCCGAGGCCATCTTCCGCATCGTGGACCGTTCGGTGCAGATGTGCGGCGGCCTGGGCGTGTCCGAGGACCTGCCGCTCGCGCGCCTGTCCCGAGAGGTCCGCCCGTTCCGCGTATACGACGGACCGTCCGAGGTGCACCGCTGGGCCATCGCCAAGCGCACCGTCGGCGCCGCCCGCAAGGCCGCTGCCGCGAAGGCGGCGCAGTCGTGACGGCCGTGAAGCACGAGGGACTGGATCTTCCTGCCCTGCAACGCTTCCTCGAATCCTCCGGAGTTCCCGTCGGCGGCGAATTGCGCGCCGAACTGATCTCCGGCGGCAAATCGAACCTCACCTACGGCATCTCGGACGGCGTGTCCGCCTGGGTGCTGCGTCGTCCCCCCACCGCGGGGCTCACCCCGTCGGCGCACGACGTCGCCCGTGAATACCGCGTCGCGGATGCGCTGCAGAACTCCGCCGTCCCGGTCGCGCGCACGGTCGCGCTGTGCGAGGACGACGCGGTGATGGGTGCACCGTTCAGCGTCGTCGAGCGTGTCGACGGCCAGGTGATCCGCAGCAAGGACGATCTCGACGCTCTCAGTGACGCCGAAATCGAGTCGTGCACCGACGAACTCGTGCGCGTGCTCGTCGAACTGCACAACGTCGACTACCGCGCCGCCGGGCTGGGTGAGTTCGGCCGCCCGGACGGCTACGTGACCCGCCAGGTGAAGCTGTGGGCAGGGCAGTGGGAGCGGGTCAAGTCCCGCGACCTGCCCGACATCGACCGGCTGCATGCGGCGTTGGCCGAGTCGATCCCCGAATCGCCCGCGCCGTCCATCGTCCACGGTGACTACCGCATCGACAACACCATCCTCGCCGGCGACGACGTGGGAAAGGTTGTGGCCGTGGTCGACTGGGAGCTGGCGACGCTCGGCGACCCGTTCACCGACCTCGCATTGATGTGCGTGTATCGCAATCCCGCGCTCGATCTGGTGCTCGGCATGCCCGCCGCGTGGACCAGTCCGCGGCTGCCGTCCACCGACGACCTCGTCCAGAAGTACGCGGTCGCGACCGGACGGGACATCCCGCACTGGAATTTCTATCTCGCCCTTGCAAACTTCAAACTCGCAGTGATCGCCCAGGGCATCGACCACCGTTGGCGCGCCGGCGCGACCATCGGAGACGGATTCGACAAGGCCGGGGACTCCGTCCCCGCGTTCGTGGCCGCCGGCCTAGCTGCGCTGAAAGGACAGACGTCGTGAGCTCCGATAGCAAGCTGAACCGCAGCGCGCTGATCACCGGCGCTTCCCGCGGAATCGGACTCGGGGTCGCCATCCGCCTCGCCGAGCAGGGCTACGGCCTGACCATCAGCGCCCGCGACCCGGAGCGGCTCGACAAGGTCGCCGCGCAACTGCTCGAGGCGGGAGCGCCCGAGGTGCGGGCCGTCGCAGTCGATCTCGCCGACCCGGCCGCAGCCGTCCAGGTCGTCGAAGCCCACGAGGAAACCTTCGGGACCATGCGGGCTCTCGTGCTCAACGCGGGTGTGGGCACCGCCGGCAACATCGCCGAGTTCCCGATGCGGCGCTTCGACAAGACCCTCGCGGTGAATCTGGCCGCACCCTTCGCGCTGCTGCAGGCATCGCTGCCGCTGCTGCGTGCCGCCGCCGCTGCCCAGCCGGACCGTGGTGCGAAAGTGATTGCACTGTCGTCGATTACCGGCGTGTACTCGGAACCGGGGCTGTCCGTCTACGGTGCGACGAAGGCCGCGCTGATCTCCCTCGTCGAGACCCTGAACGCCGAGGAATCGGGCAACGGGATCAGCGCGTCGGCGATCGCCCCGGCCTACGTCGACACCGACATGTCGGACTGGATCAAGGAGAAGATCCCCGCGAACGAGATGCTCGAGGTGAACGACGTCGTCGAGATCGTCGACGCGTTGCTCAAGCTGTCCTCGCGAGCGGTCCTGTCGCGGCTCGTGCTCAGCCGGGCCGGGACGGACGGCTACCGGGCATAGGTCCCTGTACCGACGGTGAACTTCAACGACGCCTGACCGCGCACACGGTCAGGCGTCGTTGCCGTTCTCCTTCTCCTCGCCGCGTCGGCGCAGAAAGTTGAATCCCGGCACGCCGACGATCGCCTGCCGCACGTCCTTCGCGACCCCGAGCAGTTCGTGGATTTCCGGGGCGACGGTCTCGAGGGTGCCGAGGATGGGCATCAGTGCCGTCATCCGATCCGCGAGCTCAGGCAGCTGATCGAGCAGCACGACCGCGGCGTGCACTTCCTCGGCGCTGAGCTCGTCGATGAACTGTGTGGCGAGCGGAGCCGCCTGCCGGGCCACCGGCGCGTAGGTGTCGAGCAGCTCGCTCGCCGTTTCGGACGTACGGGCAACGGAGGCCACCACCTCCTGCGCACTGTCCGCGACGGCGGTCACCTCCACGACCACCGCGGAGCTGCGGTCGACGACCGCGTCGACCCGACCGACGGTCGCGCGGGCGTCGGTGACCACATCGTCGATCCGGGCAACGATCTCGCGGGCGTCGGTGGCGATGGCGTCGATGCGTCCCACCAGGGCCTCGGTCGTTTCGAGCAGATTTACGACGCGGCCCGGGACGGACACCGCGAACTCGGCGACCTCTACGGTCCTGTCCAGAACGATGCGGGCGGCACCGAGAGGAACGGCGAAAAGCGACAGCATGCGCTCATCCTGCCGGACGGGCTGTGGCGGTCCGTGCGGAGGAGTCGGGAAGTGCTCTCGGCAACCGGCGCGGGAGCCTACGCACTTACACGACGGAATAGTCTCGGGGCAGGGATATCCGGCCGGTCAGAGCTCTCAGCACGGTCGCCCCGTCTCCGAGCGCCACCGCGATTCTCGCGGCCAGCAGCGTGGACTCCGCCAGGACATCGTCGGGAAGCGTGTAGGGGACACCCGCGGCGGCTGCGATATCGAGGCCGTGGACGGCGAGCTCGAAGGTTCGCGTGGGGAGATAGGAATGCAGCCGTATCCCCGACCCTCCGATCACCCGGATCAGTTGATCCTCACCGGCACCGAGTCGCTCGAGCACCGCCTTCGCAAGAGCATCGACGGACGCCACCGGGTCGTCACCGAGGTCGGCACCTGCCTGCCGGCCGCGTTCGAGTATCTCGTCCGCGCCGAGAACCGAGGACAGCTCCTTCACGCGTTCGTAGTACTGCTCCGGGCTCGCGATGTCCTCGGCGTCGGCAGAGTTGTCGATGTACGTCATGACCGTCGTCAGTGAGCGCGAGGCGTGACCGATCAGGGAGCGAAGGTCCCACTCGCCGAGCCCCGGTCCGCTCCAGCGGTTCTCCGGAACGGTGCGGACCAACTCCGAGATACTGCGTACCGCAGACACATACGTCGCTACCGGTGATTCCATGTCTTCTCCGTCGAACAGATCGAACCCGACGGAAGAATGAAACCACGCATGTCCTCTACCGGCAGACCATCGGCCGCTCGGCTGGTGTGCGCACCCGCGTCAACACGGATCGCTTGCGCAGGGTGAACCCCAGGTTCTCGTAGAGCCGGATCGCGGTCGTGTTCGCCGCCGACGCGTGGAGGAACGGGATCTCGCCGCGTGCGCGGATCCCGGCACCGACGGCCCTCACGAGGCGCGCGCCGAACCCGCGCCCACGGAACTCGGCATCCGTGCACACGGCGCTGATCTCGGTCCATCCCGGCGGATGCAGACGCTCCCCGGCCATCGCGACCAGGCGCCCGTCCACCCTGATGCCCAGGTAGGTGCCCATCTCGACGGTCCGCGGAAGGTACGGTCCCGGCCGGGTGCGGGCCACGAGATCGAGGATCTCCGGGACGTCGGCGGTGCCGAGGACCGCGAGGTCGGGGTCCGGTTCGACGACCAGATCCGTGCCGTCCATCTGGACGAGACCGAACGAGCCGAGCGTCTCCCAGCCCTGCGGCGGCTCGTGTCCCGGTCCGCGAACCGCCACCTCGGTGCTCGGTCCGACGAGCGCGGCGAGATCCGCCCAATCCTCGTCCCGCATCACCGCCGGGTGCCCGATGTGTCCCGCGACGTCCGGTTGGTAACCGCCGATCCGACCCGACCACCGCGCGAAATGCGCGTGAACTCCGCGCAGCGACTGCCGGATGGGATCGTCGAGTGGGTGGACGTCCTCGTCCACCGTCGTGTCGATCGTGGTCGAAGAAGCTGTGGTCACCTCGGGCACGCTCGATACTCGATCACGGGAACTTTCGCCTGTCACCGGTTCTGTTCAGGCTGCGCGCAACGGGCCTGCGGCCGAAGGACGGCTCGGGGCGAGCGGGAAATCGAGCCGGTAATCTCACGTTTGCATCCGTCGATGCGTCTACCCGGTATACGACGGATGGAAGGATCGAACCCGTGAACGCGACGCGAACCCACACGTTCATCGACTCACCGATCGGACCGCTGACATTGGTGCAGACGGACGGAGCACTCAGCGGCCTGTACCTCGCCGAGCATCGGCATCGTCCCGATCCGGCGACCTTCGGTTCGCAGACCGAACGCGGCTTCGAGCAGGTCCGCGAGCAACTCGACGAGTATTTCGCCGGGGACCGCACCGAGTTCACGATGCCGCTCACGCTCGTGGGAACGGAGTTCCAGCGCAGCGTCTGGGCCGCGCTGCGCGCGATCGAGTACGGCTCCACGTGCACGTATGCGGAATTGGCAGCGGCGATCGGTCGCCCCACGGCGATCCGCGCGGTCGCCGCGGCCAACGGCCGGAACCCGGTGAGCATCGTGGTGCCGTGCCACCGTGTCATCGGCAGCGACGGCACCCTCACCGGTTACGCGGGTGGGCTCGATCGCAAACGGTTCCTCCTCGACCGCGAGTTCCGGACCGTTCATGCCCCGGCCTGACCGGCTACCGCCGTTCGAACGGGTGGTCGCGACGCACGGCGCGACCGTGCTGCGGGTGTGCCGGGCACTGCTCGGGCCGGTCGACGCGGACGACGCCTGGTCCGAAACGTTCCTCGCGGCATTGCGGGCCTACCCGGACCTCGAGCCCGGCCGCAATGTCGAGGCGTGGCTCGTGACCATCGCGCATCGCAAGGCGATCGACGTGCACCGCGTCCGCGCCCGCATCCCGGTGCCCACCGAGACCCTGCCGGAGCGGCCGGCTTCCACCGGTATCCCAGGCTCCGGCGACGACGAACTGTGGCAGGCGGTCGCGGCGCTGCCGTTCACACAGCGCGCCGCCGTCGTCTACCACCACGTCGCGGGTCTGCCGTACGCGGAGATCGCCGAGATCCTCGGGAACAGCACCGACGCGGCCCGCCGTGCCGCAGCCGACGGACGGGCCGCGCTGCGCCGTCACTACCAGCTCGAGACAGGAGCCCGGCGATGAACCTTCCCCGCCCCGAGGTGTCCACGACGGATCTCGCGTGGCTGCACACCCGCCTCGTCGTCGACGCCGAAGCCGCCGGTCTGCTCGACCTCGCCTATCGTGTCGTCGATTCGCCCGTCGGACCGCTGCTCGTCGCCGCGACCGGCGCCGGAATCGTGCGGGTCGCGTTCGCATCCGATGGATACGACGACATCCTCGACGACCTCGCCGCCCGGATCAGTCCGCGCATCCTCGAAGCACCCGCGCGGCTCGACTCCGCGGCACGACAGCTCGACGAGTACTTCCACGGCCGTCGCCACACCTTCGACCTTCCGCTGGATCTGCGGCTCGCCACCGGATTCCGACGCGATGTCATCGTGCATCTACCGACCATCGCCTACGGGCACACGGCGAGCTATGCGGAGGTCGCCGCGGCCTCGGGTAGTCCCCGCGCGGTCCGGGCCGTGGGCACCGCATGCGCGAAAAATCCTCTGCCGGTGATCGTTCCGTGTCACCGGGTGGTGCGCAGCGACGGCGGGATCGGGCAGTACGTCGGCGGTGTCGACGCCAAACGCGCACTGTTGCAGCTGGAGTCGTCGGCGTGAGCGCCGTCGTCGACCTTCCGGTGACCGGGCCGTTCGCGACGGCGCCGCTGCTCGCGGCGTTGCGCGGTCACACCGTGCCCGGTCTCGGACGACACGACGCGGCCCTCGGCACCCACACGCGGGCGGTGCGCGGCGAA
The DNA here is from genome assembly GCF_053589135.1 of Rhodococcus sp. NPDC003382. Lineage (NCBI taxonomy): Bacteria > Bacillati > Actinomycetota > Actinomycetes > Mycobacteriales > Nocardiaceae > Rhodococcus > Rhodococcus sp. NPDC003382. Next base: position 89,338 of record NZ_JBSFRH010000021.1, on the reverse strand, counting down.
CTCGGCCCGGCCGTCGTCACCGTCACGCTGGGCGACACCGCTATCGTGCGGGCGGAGATCGATACAACCCACCGCGGCGACGTCCCGGCACTCGAGCAGGCTGTGCGCCGCTGGCTCGATCTCGACGCCGACCCGGTCGCCGTCGACACCGCGCTGAGCGTCGACCCGCTGCTTGCGCCGCTGGTGGCGGCGCGTCCCGGGCTGCGGGTGCTCGGCTCCACCCACTGGTTCGAGACGGCGGTGCAGACGGTGATCGGCCAGCAGGTCAGCGTCGCGGCCGGGTGCACGTTCACCGCGCGGCTCGTCGCGGCCTACGGCGACCCCGCGCCGCAGGGATACACGTGCTTCCCGCTGCCACACCGGCTCGCCGACGCCGACCCCGACGAACTGCGCGCCGCTGTGGGGCTGACCCGGTCGCGTGCACGGACCGTGCGGGTCCTGGCCCGTGCTGTCGCCGACGGCCTGCACCCGTCGTTGCCGGAGTTCCGGACCGAGCTGCTGGCGCTGCCGGGAATCGGGCCGTGGACCGTCGACTACCTGTCGGTGCGTGCCCTCGGCGACCGCGACGCCTACCCGTCCGGCGACCTGGTGCTGCGGCGCGCGCTCGGAGTCGCGACGGCCCGTGAAGCCGAAGCCCGCGCCGAATCGTGGAGCCCGTGGCGTGCCTACGCCGCGACGCACCTGTGGACCGAAGCCGTCTATTCGGCGTCCTCGGCATCGTCCGGTGTCGGTTCGTCGCCCTCGGCGTAGGAGGTCCGTACCGACATCTTCATCGGGAATCGGACGGCAGTGTCGCCGAACAACAATCGCGTCGCGACCGCGACCGACGCCTGGAGGTGCGCGGCCGCAGCATCCGGGTTGCGGGTGTGTACCACCAGCTCGTCGTGCTGGAAGAACACCAGTTCGCCGACGGTACGATCCGGGTCCGTCATGAGTCGTCGGCGCAGTTCGGCGAGCACGCACAGTGCCCACTCGGCGGCGGTGGCCTGCACGACGAAATTGCGAGTGAAGCGACCACGCGCCCGTGCATCACCGTGCTCGTGGAAACCGTCCTCCGGCGGTGGGCACGCCCGTCCCAGCCACGAATGCACCACCTCGCCACGTTCACCGGCGCGGGCAGCCCGCTCCACATAATCGACGGCGATCGGAAAACGACTGCGCAGCAAGGGCAACAGCGGGCGCGCGTCGCCGGATGTCCCGCCGTACAGGACGGCGAGAATCGCGACCTTCGCCTTGCCACGGTCGCCGCCGAACACGTCCGCCGCGACCGGTGCATACAGATCGTCGGCGCCGGCCGCGGCGACCATGCGGGGATCGCCCGAGATCGCCGCGAGGATCCGTGGTTCGAGCTGCCCGGCGTCGGCGATCACGAATGTGTGCCCGGGGTCGGCAATCACACTGGACCGCAATGATTTCGGAATCTGCAGTGCGCCGCCGCCGCGGCTGGCCCACCGGCCCGACACCACCGCGCCCGGCACGTACACGGGCCGGAACCGCGACCCGCGTACCCAGGTGTCGAGCCACTGCCACCCGTTGGCGCTGAACAGCTTCGACAGGTCGCGGTGTTGCAGCAGCAACGGCACGGCGGGATGGTCGATTTCCCGCAGCACCCACTTGCGGGTCGACGTCAGCTCGATTCCGGCGCGGCGGAACGCGTCGATCACCTCGGCGGGGGAAGCGGGATTGAGCCGACGGCCGAAGGCGTCCCCGATCCGCTCGTTCAACTCCGCGATCCGCACGGGCAGGTCGTATCCGAGCGGCCGTGGCCCCAGCGCGTCCTCGAGTAGCCGCCGGTGCGCGTCGGCGGAGAACGGCAGTCCGTCGAATCCCATCTCGGCGGCCGCGAGGGTGCCCGCCGATTCCGCCGCCACCAGCAGTTCGAGCCGGGCGTTGCCGGCCAGCGCCGTCCGGTGCTCGGTGAATTCTGTGATCACCGCGTTCGGGTCGGCGGCGGGCGCCGCGTCGAACAGGCCGGGGCGGTCGTCGATCGGCTCGTCGCCCAGGGGAACCGGCACACCCGCGCGCATGCCCAGGATCGCGCGGGTGGTCGCGAGGTCGTGGCATCGCTGAACCCGCACGCCGGCGCGCAACAGCGCCGGATACACGGCGGCGGTGTTCGACCAGACCCATCGGGGACGATCCGCGGCCTCGATGTCGCGCACGGCCTCGGCGAGATCGCGATGCCGGGTCACCGCGCCCAGCGGACCACCGGCGTCGTCGACGGCGACGATGCTCGCGCCCGGCGTCTCACCGCCCGCAGCGGCGTCGGGGACCACGACCATTCGCATCGGTCCAGTGTGCCCGCACCCTCCGACATTCCCGCCGGCGGTCGCTACCGGTAGCAGTAGGAATCGGACGAAGCGTCGCCACCCTGGAGGCGAACCTGGTGCGCCCGCAGGCCCCGAAAGTCCTCGCCGTGTGGGAAGAAGCGCTCGTCGATGGCCATCCCGCCGCGAGGGTCGGTGTGCAGCAGTGCCATCCAGGCGCCGACCCCCTCCGGGTAGAACTGGTCGTCCCAGGCGCCGTACAGGGAGTTGGTGACGTAGACCCGCTTACCGTCCCGGCTGATCTCGACCATCTGTGGACCGCCGGACAGCGGCTCGCTCGGTACCGCCGGATGTGCGCCGCGCCCGACGATTCCGCCGAGCCGGACGGACCCGGTCTGCCTCGGGTGGGCGGGGTCGCGCACGTCGAACTGCTTGAGTTCGCCGGTGCCCCAGCACGAGACGTAGAGGAACGCGTCGTCGACGGACAGGTCGATGTCGGTGATCAGCGGAGGCACCGCTCCGAACGGCTTCAGCGCCGGCGGCAGCAGGTCCGGCTCGGCCGGCTCGGCGGCGATGGTGATCACCTTGTCCACTGCCCAGCCGCCATCGTCACGGTGCCAACGCCATACCGACGCGGACAGGTCCTCGGTCGAGACGACTACGCCGACGAAACCCCACGTGGCCTCCGGGTCGTGCGAGGGGCGCAGCTCGAGCGGCATCTGGTGCTGCGCGCCGAGGTCCACTCGCTGCTGGTGCGCGCCCGTGGACAGGTCCCAGAAGTGAATCGCATGGCCGTACTCGTTCGCCAGCAGCAGCTCGGGTACCAACCCGTCCTCGATCATCGACGGTGTGCCCCATTCGCTGCTGATCAGCGTGTTCTGGTTGAGATGCCACCAAGCGTCGTACGCGAAATATTGTGGCCCCCGGTCGGTTTCCCATTGACGGAGCACGTCGAACGTGCCGTGATCGAGCAGGGCGATCCCGCCCGGGCCGTCCGATCCGTCGGCACTGCCCAGGCAGGTCATGAACACGCCGTCCGGCCCGCAATGCAACGTGTGCGGCCGGGAGTAGCCTGCCTTGGCGGCGAGGTCGACGGCGTCCACGACCCTGGTCACGGTGGGTTGACGCGGGTCGGGCTGGGTGTCGAGCACGTTGAGGGAAGACGAGCGCAGACCCGGGACGATCAGGTATCGGCGCGCCAACCCCGCCATATCGTGGCCCTCGTGTTTCAACGCGCTGCTGCAGGCGTTCCAGCCGAAATGATGCAGCTCGTTGCCCAGCCCGGGAACCTCGGTCCAGCCCACCACGCGGCCGTAGGTGTCCGAGTCGGGATCCACGTCGATCACGCTCATCGCGTCGGGCTTGTCCGCCGCGCGATCGAACGCGGCCACGTAGGCCAATCGCTCCGGCGGGGCGGCGGCCGCGTCCGCTGCCGTCCGATAGAAGGTCGGGTCCATGATCGGCTGACTCATTGCAGCCTCCTTCGTTGAGGAAAACCCCATTTCACAGAGTACGAGAACCGCCCGAGGGGCGGAACCGTGGTGAGCACCGTCGTCTGGGCGAAGCATTCGTCGGAAAAGCCCTACGGGCGTCCGCGAGCCATCGCCGACGGCCACCAGATGATCCGGCCGAGGTCGTGGGACAGGGCCGGGACGAGAATGCTGCGCACCACGATGGTATCGAGCAGCACCCCGAACGCGACCGTGAAACCGATCTCGGCGAGGAACACCAGCGGAAGGATTCCGAGCACCGAAAATGTCGCGGCCAGCACCACACCCGCGGAGGTGATGACACCGCCGGTCACGGCCAGCCCGCGCAGCACTCCGGATCGGGTGCCGTGCTGGACGGTTTCCTCGCGAACCCGCGTCATCAGGAAGATGTTGTAGTCGATGCCCAGCGCCACGAGGAACACGAAGGCGAACAGGGGGAACGCTGGATCGGCGCCGGCGAATCCGAAGACGTGCGTGAAGAAGAAGCCGCTGACACCGAGGGCCGTCGCGAACGACAGCACCACCGTCGCAATGAGCAGCAGCGGCGCGAGCAGCGACCGGAGCAGCACGGACAGAACCACGAAGATAACGACCAGAACGATCGGGATGATGAGGTTCCGGTCGCGCACCGAGGACTGCTGCACGTCCAGTGTCGCGGCCGTGGTGCCGCCGACCCGCGCGTCGGCGCCGGGTACGGCGTGCACGGCGTCGCGCAGCCGTTCGATCGTGGCGAGCGCCGCGGGTGAATCGTAGGAGTTGGCGAGCTCGGCGTTGATCATGGTGCGACCGTCGATCGGGGCGACGGTCAGCGCCGCGGGCGGACATCCCTGAACCGGCGCGGACGCAAGACCCGGGTTCGCGGCGAGCAGGGCCCGCGCCTTCGCATAGTCGATCTGCGGGCACACCGCGCCCGGACCGGGCGCGATGCCCTCGACCCCGGAGATCGCCGCGATTACGGCATCGGCGGTGTCGGCGTTCGCGGTGACGACCGCGGGTGCGCCGGCGCCGGGGGAGAACTTCTGGGCATAGAGCTCCTGGCCGGTAACCGCGTCCGGTTTCGTCGTGAAACTCTCGGTGGTCGTGAGCCCGTCGGTGTGCAGGCTGCCGATGCCCGCGGCGAACAGCACGAGCAGCGCGAGGGTGGTGCCGATCCACGCCGGCCGGTCGTGCCGGCCCACCCACGACGCGATCCGCCCCCACATCCCGTGCGTGGCGAGGTCGACGGCATGATCGGGCATCGGCCGCCGCGGCCAGAACACCCACCGGCCCGCGACCGCCAGCGACACCGGCAAAAACGTCATCATCACCAGGTAGGTGCAAGCTATGCCGATCGCCGCGACCGGCCCGAGACCCTTGTTGGAATTGAGCTCGGAGAACATCAGGCACAGCAGCGCCACGGTCACGGTCGCCGCAGAAGCGGTGATAGCCCCCACCGACTCCCGCCACGCGCGGATCATCGCGTCGAACCGGTTCGGGTAGGTGTGCAGTTCCTCGCGGTAGCGCGACACCAGCAACAGGGCGTAGTCGGTGCCGGCACCGATCACGAGGACGAACAGGATGCCCTGGCTCTGCCCGTTGAGGGTGAGTATGTCGGCCTTCGCGAGGAAGTACACGATCATCGACGCCATGCCGAGGGCGAGCAGCGCCGACAACAGCGGAAACACCCACAGCACGGGGGAGCGGTAGACGACGAGCAGGATCAGCACGACCACCGCGAGCGCCGTCAGCAGCAGCGAGCTGTCGATGCCCTCGAATGCGCCGATGAATGCGGTGAGCAACCCGCCGACCCCGGCCGGATACACCGCGAGCCCGGTGTCGCCGACGGCGGTGCGCGCGGCGTCGAGCACCGCCTCCTCGGTGGCGACGAGCTGATCGCCGGTGACGTCGGTGCCGTCACGGCTGGCGAGAAGCGGCACGGGCACCGCGGCGGTGGTGCCGTCGGCGGAGAATGCGGTCGGGGTCATGCCCTCGACGTCGACACCCTCCACTCCGGCGATCGCGGTGCGCGCGGATTCAACGGCGGCACGGTCCGCGTCGGTCAGGCCGCTGTCGCGGTGGAACACCACGGAACCCGGCAGGGACTGGACGGGCACGAATCGTTCCGTCTCGTCGGCGACGAGCGTCGATTCCGCGGTGCGTGACAGGAACGAGGCGTTGTCGTTCTTCTGGACCTCGGTGAGTTTGGCCTGGAACGACCCGCCGATGCCGCCGACGAGGAACGCGATGATCGCGAGCGCGACGATCGTGAAGATCGGCAGCTTTCGCCGCGGCGGCGGGATCGATCCGTCGTCGCTCCGAGTTTCCGTCGATACCGATTCGGCCATCGGGCCCCCTGAATCGTCCGGTCGGTAGACGCGTCGCATCAGTACAACACGCCGGGCCGACCGGAGCCAGGGTTGCTACGCGGGCAGTTGCGCGGCGTCTGCGCGACGGTGGAAACCGCGCTTGTCGTAGATCATCGTGATCACCGCGCCGAGCACCAGTCCGATCGCCAGACCCAGCAGCGTCATCCACACGCCGTGCGCCAGCCCGGCGGCGCCGCGGCCGTCGAAGTACAGGATCGCGCGGGTCGCGATGTACATCTGGTGCATCGGCTCGAACGTCGAGAGCCAATCGAACAGCGGTGGCATCGCCTCGAGGGGCACCGTGCCGCCGGACGACGGCAGGCCGAGCACGACGAACAGCAGCAGGTTCACGAGCAGACCGGCCTGACCGAAGATCGACACCACGGCCAGTGCGGTCACCCCGACGGCGGTGATCGCGAGGGTGCCGTACTCCCACATCAGCAGTGCGCGCGGGAACGGCATACCGAGCGCGGTGCCGATCCACAGATACAGGGCCGAGACGATCATCGCGACGACGAACATGATTCCCCACTTGATGAGCAGCACCCGCATCCGGGACAGGTGGGTCGTCTCGCGGGCGATGAACCGCGGGCCGTACTCGGCGGGCTGGAAGCCGAGGGCCTGGTCGACCATCGTGTTGACGATCATGCCGCCGGTGAAACCGGCGAGGATCAGCAGCAGCGTGTAGTAGAACGCGGACAGGCCGGCGCCGGTGTTGTCGGGCAGCGGCTTGTGCGGGACGGTGAGCACATTGATGGGGTCGGCCAGCGTGATCCGGCTGCCGCCGGACAGTTGCAGGTCCGGTGCCGAGGTCGCGAGGGTGTCCTCGACCGTGCGGGTGAGCTGTTCGCCGATCGTGGCGTTCACCGTGGCCATGGCCTGGTTGGCGATGGTCTGCGTGATGTTCGTGCCGAACGTGCCGGTACGCGGGTTGGTGTAGACCGTGATGATCGGTTTCTCGATGTCGCCGGGCACGACGCTGGCCTGCGCGAGGATCGAGGTGCGCTTGGTGAAGTCGCTGGGGATGACGATCGCGCCGTACAGCGTGCCGTTGTCGAGCCCGGAGTTCATCGCCGAGATACCCATCGGCTGCATGTCGATGCGCTCGGGGTCGATGCCGTCGAGGATCCCGGCGGTGATCTCGTCACCGAGGTTCCGGCGGGCGTCCGATCCTGGCATCACGTCGCCGACGTCCTGATTGACGATCGCCATCGGGAATTTCCGCAGGTGATCGGCGGGGCTGATCATGCTGCCGAGGTACAGATAGGCGAGCGCCGCCATCAAGGCGGTCACCACGACGATCGGTCCGACCCAGAAGCGCGGACCGCGCAGGGTGTCGTGATGCGGATCGACGATGCTCTCGGTGGAACTCATTCCGGCCTTCCGGGGGATGGCGGCGAACAGCGTGTGGCGAGGTCCTTCGTCCACGTGTACCGGGCCGATGGTCCGGCCCATAGATTGTGCACACCCACCCCTGCGAAACCGACCTCCGACGAACTGCTGGTGTCGAGAACCACGCCGTAGCCCGTGACGCGAGACGCCTCACTCCGCACCGGTATGGTCTGCCCGGACATACATCCGAGGGGGATTCACAGCTGTGACCGAGATACTGATCGCTGTCCTGATCGTGGTCGTCGTCGTGGCGGCGGTCGTCGTCGTGGTCCGGACTCGCAGGCCGAAGCCGGCCGCGCGGGTCGATCCGCTCGCGGACTATCCGGAGGTGTGGGATCCGTACACCATCGGGGTGGGCGACATCATCACCTACGCGGGCATCGACCACGTCGTGCGCGGCACCATCACCCTCGACGAGGAGGGATACCGCTGGCACGAGCACCTGCTCGACGGCTCCACCGGCCGACGCTGGCTCACCGTCGAGAACGACGAGGGTGAACTCGAGATGACGCTGTGGATGCGTCGCGAGGGCACCGGTCTGGAACCGAACGGCGACGTGATCCTGGACGACCGCGTGTACCGGCAGATCGAACGCGGCACCGCGCGGTTCACCGCGGAGGGAACGACCGGCACCGCGCCGACGGGCACCGTCGACTACGCCGACTACGCGACGGCCGACCGCACCGGCCTGCTGTCGTTCGAACGGTGGGCGCGCACCGCGTCGTGGGAGGTGTCCACCGGGCGCGCCGTCACCCGCAGCGAGCTCACCGTCATCCACGCCGGTCCCGCGCAATGAGTGTGCATCTGCTCGACGTCGAGACCCGGGACATCTCGGCGGGGCAACTGGGTCTCGTCGTCGATGCCCCCGCGCCGCGTCCGCTCGTGGAGTTGAATCTGACCGATCCTGCAGCGGGGGAGCTGACCCTCGGGGTGCTCGGTGCCTCGCACGTCGTCACCGCGACCGCGCGCGGCCGCACCCTCACCGAGCAGGTGTCGTGCGACGCGATCGCAGCGGGTGGCCGGCCGTTGCCCGACGTCGAACACCGGCCGGGCTACCGGTTCGCCAGCCACACCGAGACGGTCTCCCGCCGGACACTGGGCCGTCGCGCCGAGATGCTGCGCACCGAGGCCGCCGACCGGTCCGGCTGGCTGTGCGCCGAATTTCCCGGCGACCGCGACGCGCTCACCGTCCTGACCGCCGCCGCTACCGGAGGCCACTGGCATTGGCGCACCTGGCATCTGTATCCCTACCGGGACGAGTCGGTGATCGTCGAGACCGAGAGCCGGTGGCAGCCGTGAAGCGGATGTTCGCCCTGATCGTGCTCGGCGTGATGGCACTGGCAGTCGCCGGTTGTGGTGCGCCGGTCCGGGACTGGCTCGCGGACACCTACGAACTGCGCGACAGGAACGGAGACATCGCCACCTACTACAGCCCGGATCCTGTGGGCATCACGGTGGCGAACATCGTCGACGAGATGGAACCCGCAGCACGCAGTGCGGACGGTGGTCGCGAGTACCTGCGGTACGACGACGACATCGTCACCGTCGGGGCGGCCGCCGGCGGCGGCAGCACCATCACCGTCGAAGACCTCGGCGGCCGCTACAGCAGCGGCGGATACGCCTATCTGGGTCCAGGTTTCACGCCGGGATCACCCGCGGCCGGGAACACCTCGGGCGGATCGGGAGACGCAAAATGACCGCGAACACCTATTCGGGAGTACAGAACATGACCGTCACCTGGTTGGCTGCGGACATCGAGATCGGCACCGTCGACCCGGCACTGCTGGTCGGCGGCGTCCTCGCGACACTCGCCTACTTCGTCGTCGGAATCGGAGTCCTGGCAGCAGGATTCGCCGTGCTCGACGCACTGACCCCCGGTAATCTGCGCCACCAGGTGTACGTGGACCGAAACCCGAATGCGGCGTTGCTGCTCGGTGCCAACCATCTCGCGCTCGCCGTCATCGTGGTCACCGCGATCCTCACCAGCTCCGACGGATTCGCGCAGGGCCTGGTGGATTCGGCTGTCTACGGACTCGTCGGAATCGTGTTGCAGGCGGTGGCGCTGGTGATCATGAATCGGGCGCTGCCCGGGCGTCTCGTGTCGCTGGTCGGCGAACCCCACATGAGTGGTGCGGCATGGGCCGTCGCGGTCACGCTCGTCTCCGTGGGCCTGGTCAACGCCGCCGCATTGTCGTGACGATTCTCGACCCGGAACCGATCACGGCGGCGCGGCCCCTCGGTCGCCGGGCGCGGGTGGTGCTGCTCGCCGCGGTGGCGGCGTGCGCGGCGTGCGGGCTGGTGTACGAACTGGCGCTGCTCACCCTGTCGGTGAGCCTGACCGGCGGCGGCATCACCGAAACATCGTTGATCGTCGCCGGATTCGTTGCGGCACTCGGCGCCGGAGCGCTGCTCGCCAAGCCACTCCTGCCGTACGCGGCGCAGGCCTTCGTCGGTGTCGAGGTGGTGCTCGGGCTCGTCGGGGGACTCAGCGCGGCGGCGCTGTACGTCGCGTTCACGTTCGTCGGCTCGTCGACCTGGGTGCTCGTCGTCGCGACCGCTGCGATCGGCATGCTCGTCGGCGCCGAGGTGCCGCTGCTGATGACGTTGCTGCAGACCGGCCGGGACTCCGACGCCCGCGAAACCGGGAAGGTACTGGCGAATCTCAATGCCGCCGACTACGCGGGCGCGCTGCTCGGCGGGCTGGTGTGGCCGCTGATTCTGCTGCCGATGGCCGGGCTGATCCGCGGTGCGGCGCTGACCGGGATGGTGAATCTGGGTGCCGCGGCGGTCGCGGCACTGTTCCTGCTGCGCGGGCAGTTGCGGCCGGCCGCACGGATACTGGCGGTCGCCGCGTTGCTGCTCGCGGCCGTCGTGCTGGGGTGGCTGCTGGTGCGCGCCGCCGACATCGAGACGACTTCGCGGCAACGGTTGTACCCGGATCCGGTGGTGTTCGCGCAGCGTTCGCAGTACCAGGAGATCGTCGTCACCGACCGCGCCGGTGACGTGCGGTTGTATCTCGACGGAGACCTGCAGTTCTCGAGCCGCGACGAACACCGTTACACCGAGGCGCTGGTGTACCCGGCGCTGGCGCGCAACCCCGAGCGGGTGCTGATCCTCGGCGGCGGTGACGGTCTCGCGGCACGAGAGGTGTTGCGCCACGACACCGTTCGCGAGATCGTGCAGATCGAACTGGACCCCGCGGTCGTCGATCTGGCGAACACCCGCCTGCGGGATCTCAATGCGGCTGCGCTGCAGGACGATCGGGTCACCCTCGTGATCGACGACGCGTTCCGGTGGCTGCGTGAACGCAGCGGCGGCGGGTTCGACGCGGTGATCGCGGACCTGCCCGACCCGGACACCCCGGCGCTGGGCCGGCTCTACTCCACGGAGTTCTACGGACTGGCCGCTGCGGCCCTGAATCCGGGCGGCCTGCTCGTCGTGCAGTCGGGCAGTCCGTATTCGACGCCGGATGCGTTCTGGCGGACGGTGGCCAGCGTCGAAGCGGCGGGCCTGGGGGTCACCCCCTATCACGTGTACGTGCCGAGTTTCGGGGACTGGGGATTCACGCTGGCGCAGGCGGGCACCGCACCGGAACTCGCGTTGTCGCCGACTGCCGCGCCGCGGCGCTTCCTGGATCCCGCGACCCTCGCGGCGGCGGCGGTGTTCCCGCTGGACCGCGAGCGGCGCTCCCTCGAACCCTCGACATTGGACCGGCCGCGCATCGTCGACGACATGCGCCGCGGCTACGAACGCTGAGTCACCTGCAGGACCCGAGCCACTTGCGTCCGTTGCAATAGTGTGTTGCACACACTATCGTGTTGGCCATGCTCGATCCCGAGGTCGTCGCCGTACACGGACAGGAAGTGCGCCGCGGATCCGTCGTGGTCGCCAGCTTGTTGATGTTGCGCACGCCCGGGTACGGCTACGGACTGCTCGAAGCGCTGGCCGATGCGGGCTTCGCCGTCGAGGCGAACACGCTGTATCCGCTGCTCCGGCGGCTCGAGAAGCAAGGGTTGCTCGTCAGCGAGTGGAACACCGACGAATCGCGACCACGCAAGTTCTATCGAACGTCCGCCGCGGGCGAGGAACTCGCGACGGAGTTGCTGCGGGAATGGACGGCACTCGGTCGCAGTCTCGAAGCGCTCGATCGCGGGACCGCCCCACCCACCACCGAAGGAGGCGCACCATGACTCTCACCGATCGCTACGTCGCCGCGACCTTGCGCAGTATCCCGGTGGACAAGCGCGACGACATCGACCGGGAACTGCGTGCGTCGATCACCGACGCCGTCGACGCGCGGGTCGAGTCCGGTTCCGACCCGGCCCAAGCCGAAGAACGCGTGCTCACCGAACTCGGTGACCCGGCCCGTCTCGCCGCCGAATACTCGGAGCGGCCGCTCTACCTCATCGGGCCGGAACTGTATCTGGACTGGCGACGGCTGCTGTCGGTGCTCCTGTGGATCGCGCCGATCCCCGGGGTCGTCGTGCTGGTGCTGGATGTCCTCGACGGAGCCTCGGCGATCTCGGCACTCGGGTCCGGAATCTGGACGGCGGGGACGGTCGCGCTGCACATCGCATTCTGGACGACCGTCGTCTTCGCCGTGCTCGAACGCACCGGCGCTTCCGTCACGAATCCGACGGGCGCGTGGACCGTCGACCGGCTTCCGCAGGTGGACGAATCTCGACGAGTGCCGTTGTCCGACACCGTGTTCACGGTTGCGATCTACGTGTTCCTGTTCGTGTTCCTGATCCTCCAGCGAACCTATTCCGGGTTCCGATCCGACGACGGATCGGCAATTGCGATTCTCGACCCCGATCTCTGGTCGTTCTGGATCCCGGCGTTGCTCGTCCTGCTGGTGCTCAGCGCCGTCTTCGAAGTCGTCCTCTACGCCATCGGCGGATGGACGATTTCCATGGCGGTGATCAACACGGTTCTCAGTTTGCTGTTCACGCTGCCGGTGATCTGGCTCGCCGCGAGCGACGAACTGTTCAACCCCGACTATCTCGTCGCCGCGTTCGGCGAAGCGACGGACTCGGCCGGCGCCGCTTCGACGGCGGTGATCGTCGTGGTCGCCCTCGTCGCGGTGTGGGACATCGGCGAAGGGTGGGTGAAGGCGCTGCGGGACAGGGGGACTCGCGTCTAGCGCCTGTTCCGCAGCGCCGATCCGTCAGCGCAGCAGCCCACCCAGTTCCCGCGCTGCGACCGTGACCGCCGCGGCCTGTTCCTCGGCGCGCGTGTCGTCGAAGACCGAGATGCCGATCGCCGCCTGCAGTCCGCCACGGCGCGCCGGTACCGGTGCCGAGATGCCGATCGTGGTCGGCACGACCTCGCCCTCCGAGATCGTCCAGCCCCGTCGGCGACCCTCCGTGATCTCGGGGCGTTCCCCCTCCATCGGCGGTAGTGCGGACAGGATCGCCATCGCGGCAGATCCACGATCGATCGGGATGCTCTGACCGGGCCGGAACGCGATGTGGACGGTCGCGCGCCGCGGTTCGACGACCATCAGGGCACGCGCCTCGTGTTCGGATTCGCGCACCACGAGGTGGGCGGTGGCGCCGACCGCGTCGGCCAGATCTTCGAGGACGGGTCGTGCGAGCGTGCGCAGGTCCTGCTCGACGGGCTCGGCGAGGGTGACCAGTCCGGTGGCCAGTGAGATCCGCTTGTGGTCGTCGCGCCGGCACAACCTGTGCGCTTCGAGGGTGCGCACCAGCCGGTGCGCGACCGTGCGATGCACCCCGACGACCTCGGCGATCTCGCTGATCGTCAGCCCGTGCGGGTGTGCCGCGAGCGCTTCGAGGATCTCGATTCCGTGGTGCAGCGTCTTGGACATTCCCGAATCCGGCTCGATGCGCGGTGCGGCCCCGAACCCGCTCGTTTCCATAGTGTGGCAACCCCTCCGTCTTGACTCCTGTGAACTGTGCCACCTAGCATCGTCATTAATCGCACAGTGAGTGCGATTATCGCACACACAAGGAACGGGTTTCAAGGTGACGACATACGACGGGGCGGCACTCGTGGAGTTGCATCAGCTCTACGCGCGGCAGAGCCACCTCATCGACGGCGGTGAGGCTGCCGGCTGGGCCGAAACATTCACGCCCGACGGCGAATTCCACTCGCCGAGCTACCCGGCACCGGCCGTCGGTGCCGCCGAACTGACCGAGTTCGCGCGCAACTTCCACGACGGTGGAGTCGCCGCGGGCGAGGTGTACCGGCACGTGATCACCAACCTGTGCGTCGTCGGCGACGCCGGTGACGCCCTCGATGTGCGTGCCTACCTGCAGATCGTCGCGACCACCCTCGACGGGGATTCCCGCCTGGTGCGGATGACCACGGTCGCCGACCGGGTCGTGCGCCACGACGGGCACTGGCGGATCGCACGCCGGTCCGTCACCCGCGACGATTCCTGACTCGACTCGAAACCTGTTTGTTTCGCAATAATTTCGGAGGACCACCCCAATGACTGCAGACGTTCCGAACCCCGGGCGCACCGTGACCACCCAGATCGTCGCCGAGTACCCGGAGATGGCCGGCAAGGTCGCCGTCATCACCGGCGCGGCCCGCGGCATGGGCGCCCGGTTCACTCGTGGCCTGGCCACCCGCGGCGTGCACGTCGTCGCCGCCGACATCAACGACGCGGCGATGAAGGAAACGGCCGAGCAGATCAACACGGATCTGGCCGCCGAGTCCCTGGCCGCCACGCCCGGCACCGTCCTCGCCGCCCGAGTCGACGTGACCGTGCCCGACGACCACGAGGAACTCGCCCAGGTCGCCCTGCGCGAGCACGGACGCATCGACTTCTGGATCAACAACGCCGGAATCTTCCCGTTCGCGTTCGCCGAGGAGATCTCGGCCGAGCAGATCGCCGCCACCCTCGACGTCAACGTCGAAGGTGTGCTCTTCGGTGCACAGGCCGCCGCGCGGCACATGGCCGAGGGTGGCGCCATCGTGAACATGGCCTCGGTGTCGGCCGTGCGTGTGCGCCGTGGCCGCGGGGCCTACTGCGCTTCCAAGGCCGCCGTGCACCACCTCACCGAATCTCTCGCAGTCGAGTTCGGCGACAAGGGAATCCGCGTCAACTCGATCGCGCCGGGCTACATCGACACCGAGATGACCCGCTGGGTGCAGGACGATCCGGTCGCGCTGAAGCACGCGCTCGACACCGTGCCGCTGCACCGCCTCGGTTCGCCCGAGGAGGTCTTCGGACCTCTGCTGTTCCTGCTGTCCGACAGTTCGCGCTACGTCACCGGGCACTGCATCGCCGTCGACGGCGGGTCGCAGCATGTCTGAGACCGTGAACTATCCGTCGGTCGTGCTGGTCACCGGCGCGGCGGCAGGCATGGGCGCCAACCACTCCCGCGAGCTCGCCGCGCGCGGCGTGCACGTGTGCCTGGCCGACGTCTCGGATGCCACGCCGGTGGCCGAGGAGATCGCGGCGGCCGGGGGCTCGGCCTCGGTACACGCGCTCGACGTCACCGATTCCGCGGCGTGGTCGCGGGTGGTCGGCGAGATCCGTTCGGAACGAGGTGAACTGGGCGGCCTAGTCAACAACGCGGGTATCTCCCGCCGGCTCGAGTTCCTCGACACCCCGGACGAAGTGTGGGAACTGACCATGCGGATCAACCTGTTCGGCCCCTTCTACGGGATGAAGGCCGTCGCACCGCTCATGCGCGAATCCGGCGGTGGCTCCATCGTCAACATCTCGTCGATCGCCGGGCAGATCGGCTACTTCTCGCCGGCCTATTCGTCGAGCAAATGGGGCCTGACCGGGCTGTCGAAGTCCGCCGCAGGCAACTTCGCGCGGTGGGGTATCCGGGTCAATTCCGTGCATCCGGGCCTGGTCGGCACGGCACTGCTCGGAGGCGCCGACGCGTTCGTGAAGGCCGCGGTCGACAGTATCCCGTTCGGCCGCATGGGAACTCCCGACGAAATCACCGACGCGGTGCTGTTCCTGCTGTCCGACCGGTCCACCTACATGACCGGAAGCGAGGTCACCGTCGACGGCGGCCTCGTGTCGAACGGCCTGTACCACCGCATCATCGAGGAAACCGGAGGAGAGCTGTCGTGAGCGAACACGACGAGGACATCATCGACGTCGTCGTGGTGGGCGGCGGGGGCGCAGGACTGGCTGCCGCCGTGTCCGCAGCCGAAGCCGGCGCTAGCGTCCTACTGTTCGAAGCCGAAACCGAACTCGGGGGTTCCACCCAGCTGTCCGCGGGCGTGTTCACCGCCGCCGGCACCAGTGTGCAGGCCGGTCTCGGCATCGAGGACTCGGCGGAGAAGTTCTTCCAGCACTACATGGACCTGAACCAGTGGCTGCTCGCTCCCGGTCTGGTTCGTGCGTTCTGTGAGAATGCGGGTCCGACGCTCGAATGGCTGATCGGCCTCGGCGCCGAGATCCCGGCACGGGTGTCGTCGAACGCCCACATGCCGGGCCTGTGTCAGGCCGGTGTCGAGGACGTCTGGCGCGGTCACGTGCCCAAGGACCAGGGCTACGGCCTGGTGCAGACGCTCGACAAGGCCCGGCGGGCGCACGGGGTCGAGGCGATCCTCGGCACGAGGGTCCAGTCGCTGATCGTCGAGGACGGCCGCGTCGCCGGTGTCGTCGCCGACGACATCGAAGTGCGCGCCCACGCCGTCGTCATCGCCAGTGGTGGCCTCGCGCAGGACCCCGAGCTCGTGCAGCGGTTCTACCCGTACGCGCTCGAGGCGGGGGAGTCGCTGTTCGTCGTCGCCGCCCCCGGTAGCCGCGGTGACCACATCCGTTTCGGTGAGCAGGTCGACTCGGCGATCGCAGGTGACGGCTGGGGCCTGATGCTGCCCACCGCTTACTTCCAGCGCTACCACCACTGGCAGGCCGGTTTCCCGCCGAAGTCGCGCATGTACGTCAACAGCCACGGCCGCCGCTTCATGGACGAGGACGCCTCGTACGCGGTGTCGGGCGGGCTGATGGACCGCCAGAACGGGCCGGTCTGGGCGATCTTCGACGAGAAGGCCCGCATCGGTCTGCCCGCCGGCTACGCCGACTGGGACGCCGACCGCATCACCGCCGAGGCCGACGCGGGGCGCACGCTCCGCGCCGACAGCCTCGAGCACCTCGCCGACCTCATGGGCGTGCCCGCCGCGGGTCTGCTGGCGACGGTCGCGCGCTGGAACGATCAGCTTCCCCGCGGTGTCGACGAGGACTTCCTGCGTCACCGCACCCTCGAGAACAAGGGATCGACGTCCACGCCGGACCCCATCGAGGCCGGCCCGTTCTACGCGGTGCGTATGCTGCCCGCAGAACTGGTCTGTACTCATGCGGGCCTCGAGATCAACGCCGACGCGGAGGTCCTCGACGCCTGCGGAGTGCCGGTTCCGGGGCTATATGCCGCCGGTGAAGCAGGTGCCGGCATCCTCGGGCTTCGCTACGTCGGTGGCGGCAACGCCGTCGCCAACGCGTTGACCATGGGCCGGATCGCGGGACAACGCGCCGCCGGCCGAGCCCACGGGGCCTGACCCCATACACATCCCCCAGCGACAGGTGCGCGAGATATGTCGAGCGCACCGAGCCCCCATCGACAAGGAGATATGCCATGGGAGCGACGACAACGGAGGTTGCGGACAGCGACCTCGGCCGTGCGACGATCCGGAAGGTCGCCGTCCGGATCATGCCGATCGTCATGTTGTTGTACATCTTCAACTACATGGACCGGACCAACATCAGCTACGCCCAGCTCGGCATGCAGCACGAGCTCGGGATCACCGCAGCGACGTTCGGTGCGGCCGCGTCGATCTTCTTCCTCGCGTACGTGGTCTTCGAGATCCCGAGCAACATGGCCCTCAAGCGGTTCGGCGCGCGAATCTGGTTGGCGCGCATCGCGATCACGTGGGGCATCGTCACCGTGATCATGGGCTTCGTCAACAGCGTCACCCAGCTGTACGCGGCGCGGATCGCACTCGGCATCGCCGAGGCCGGTCTGTACCCCGGTCTGCTGCTGTACCTGACGTTCTGGTTCCGGCAGGGTGAGCGGGGCCGCGCGATCGCCGCGATGGCGCTCGCCCAGCCGATCGCGATGATCCTCGGCAGCTTCACCGGCGGTCTCATCCTCGACCACATCACGTGGTTCGACCTGAGCGGCTGGCGCTGGGTCTTCATCCTTCAGGGCGTCCCGACGATCCTGCTCGGCATCGTCGTTCTGTTCCTCCTGCCGGACACCCCGTCGAAGGCCAAGTTCCTCACCCGTCGCGAGGCCGAATGGCTCGAGGGGTCGATCAAGGCGGAGTACACCGAGCCGCACGACGCCGAGGGTTTCAAGCAGCAGCTCGCCGCCGTCAAGAATCCGCGCATCCTGCACATGGCGGTCGCGAACCTGTTCGCCGCGTGTGGTCTGTACGGCTTCACGTTCTTCCTGCCGCAGATCATCAAGCAGATGAACCCGGAGTACTCCGCCACGAACATCGGCTTCCTCGGCGCCCTGCCGTTCCTCGTCGGTGCCGTCGGCATGGTGCTCATCGCCCGGCATTCCGACCGCAGTGGCGAGCGTAAGTTCCACACCGCAGGATCGCTGGTGCTCGCCGCGATCGGCCTGTTCGGCACGATCCAGTTCGTGTCGACGCCGGTGGTAGCGATGATCTTCCTGTCGATGACGGCGATCGGTGTGCTCGGCTACCTGGCGCCGTACTGGGCGATGGCCTCTCAGGTGCTCACCCGCGCCGAAACCGTCGTCGGGTTGGCCGCGATCAACACGATCGCCGCGCTGGGCGGCTTCTTCGGGCCGTACGTCATCGGCAAGAACGCCTCCGCCGACGACGTCACGATCGGCCTGTACTTCCCGATCGGCTGCCTCGTGCTCTCCGCAGTCATGCTGGTCCTGGTGAAGGTCCCGGCGATGGTTCGCGGTGAGGAATCCTCCCGCGAGGCCGTGACTGCCGAGTCGTAGCCTCTCGGGTGCAAGGCGGCCGGGCCGCCGGTGAATCGATCGATCCCCTCTCGATCTTCGCCGGCGGCCCGGCTTTTTGTATATGTATGTATCAAATGGATTCTGCGGTACCCTCACGCTCATGACCGACCCCCGCGACGTCGACTACTGGTCGTTCGTCGAACTCGCGAAAAGCCGGCTGGGCAGCAGATACGGCGACTACCACCGCAACGCAACCGAGGTGCTGCTCACCCTGAACCGGGCGTCGGACGTCGTCACCTACGACCTCGAATCCACCGTGCACCGGCCCAACGGCCGCTCGTGGTCCGCCTACCGCCTGCTGTTCGTCGTGTGGCTGGCCGGGCCGATCGAGCCGAAGGGCGCCGCACGGCTGACCGGCATGAGCCGCGCGGCTGTGTCGAATCTAGCAAAACCGCTGGTCGAGGCAGGTCTCCTGGAGCGGACCCCGGCGAGTCACGACGGCCGTTCGGTGCAGTTGTCGCTCACCGAGGCGGGGGAGCGCGAGATCTCCGAGGCGTTCCGCGCGCAGAACGAGCGCGAGGCGGCGTGGGTCGAGGTGCTGACCGAGGCCGAACAGCAGATCCTCGTCATGCTCCTGAACAAGCTGATCACGAACCGCAGCCAGTTCGACGTGCGCGGACGCAACTGATCGCGGGAGCTCCGTGCCCGGTCAAGGGTGTGGATACTCCGATCGTCACGACCTCGTGACCGTTCCGTGGTTGCTTTCGTCCCGGAAAACTAGTTAATGTGTTTATTAATACCGGGGCGCAACCGCCTCGATCGGCCTGAGGAACCTGCGAGGAGCTGAACCCCATGGCGTTCTACCGACAGCTCGGCGTCATCCCGCCGAAGCGTCACACCCAGCACCGCGACGAGAACGGCAACCTCTACTACGAGGAGCTGATGGGCGAGGAGGGCTTCTCGTCCGACTCGTCGCTGCTGTACCACCGGCACATCCCGTCGGCGATCGTCGACGCGACCGTGTGGGACCTGCCGGACCAGACGACCACGCCGAATCATCCGCTCACGCCGCGGCACCTCAAGCTCCACGACCTGTTCCCCGAGAACCTGTGGGCGGACACCGACGTCGTCACCGGCCGCCGCCTGATCCTCGGCAACGCCGACGTGCGCATCTCGTACGTGGTGTCGAAGAAGGAATCGCCGCTGTACCGCAACGTCGTCGGCGACGAGATGGTCTACGTCGAATCCGGCACGGCCACAGTCGAAACCGTCTTCGGCACGCTCGAGGCGAAGTCCGGCGACTACGTGCTGCTGCCGATGGCGACGACGCACCGCTGGATCCCCACCGGCGACGAGCCGCTGCGCGCCTACGTCATCGAGGCCAACAGCCACATCGTGCCGCCGAAGCGTTACCTGTCGCGGTTCGGCCAGTTCCTCGAGAACTCCCCGTTCTGCGAGCGCGACCTGCACGGCCCGACCGCCCTCGTCGAGGTCGAGAACCTCGAGGGCGAGGTCGAGGTGCTCGTCAAGCACCGCACGTCGCACGGCATCGTCGGCACCCGCTACGTGGTGCCCACGCACCCGTTCGACGTGGTCGGCTGGGACGGCTGCCTCTACCCGTACACCTTCTCCATCCACGACTACGAGCCCATCACCGGTCGCGTGCACCAGCCGCCGCCGGCACACCAGGCGTTCGAGGGCAACAACTTCGTCATCTGCAACTTCGTGCCGCGCAAGGTGGACTACCACCCGCTCGCCGTCCCGGTGCCGTACTACCACTCCAACGTCGACTCCGACGAGATCATGTTCTACTGCGGCGGCGACTACGAGGCCCGCAAGGGATCCGGCATCGGGCAGGGCTCCATCTCGGTCCACCCGGGTGGGCACGCGCACGGCCCGCAGCCCGGCGCATACGAGCGCAGCATCGGCGTCGAGTTCTTCGACGAACTCGCCGTCATGGTCGACACGTTCCGCCCGCTCGAACTCGGCGAGGGTGCGTTCGCGTGCGAGGACACCACCTACGCCGGAAGCTGGAACCGCAATCGAGGTGCAGGCAAGTGACAACTCTCGGAACTCTGTTCACCGGACTGTGTGACGACGCCGCACTGTTCCCGCCGGGCAATGCCCCGCTGGAGCAGGCACTGCCGGCGCACGCCGGACACCGTATCTCCGACTACTCGGATCTGGTGGGGCTGTTCGTCTTTCCCGTTCCGCGCATCGAAGAACTGGTCGAGTCGCTCGAATCCCGTCCGCTCGGCGGCGAACTCGCTCTGAGCATCACGGCTCCGGGTGGTCCCGCGACCGTGTCCGCCGCGGTGGCTCGGCTGCGTGAACTCGACGGCGTGACCGTCGAGGCGGCGGAGATCGCGGTTCCCGCCGACAGCAGCGCCGAGGAATTCCTCGCTGCGCTCGACGTTGTCGCCGCCGAACTCCCCGGCGTCGCACTGTTCGTCGAGGTGCCCCGCGACGACCGTCGGCCCGCCCTCCTGGCCGGGCTCGCCGGGACGCCGCACGCGGCCAAGTTCCGCACCGGCGGTGTCGTCGCCGAGGCCTACCCGGACGAGACCGAACTGGCCGAAGCCATCCGGACCGCAGTCAACGCCGGCGTGCCGTTCAAGGCGACCGCGGGTCTGCACCACGCGATCCGGAACACGGACCCGCACACCGGCTTCGAGCAGCACGGCTTCCTCAACGTGCTCGCCGCGGTGGATGCCGCACTGGACGGCGCGGACGTGGCCGGCCTCGCGACGGTGCTCGCCGACCGCGACGGTGCCGCCGTCGCCACCCGCCTCTCCGCGCTGTCGCCGGCACGTATCACCGAGGTGCGCAGCCGGTTCCGGTCGTTCGGTACCTGCAGCATCGTCGAACCGCTCGTCGATCTGATCGACCTCGGCCTGGTGCCCGCAACCGTTCTCCCGATTACCGAAGGATCACCCGCATGACCGTCATCGACATTCCCGAGGGTTCGCTCTTCGGCATCGACAACCTTCCCTACGGCATCTTCTCCACCGAGGACTCCGAACCGCGCGTCGGCGTCCGCGTCGGCGACACGGTGCTCGACCTGAGCCGGGTCTTCGAGGACGACGTGGTCTTCGCCGAGCCGTCGCTCAATGCCTTCATGGCACAGGGCCGCCGTCGCTGGGACGAAGTGCGTTCCGCCATCAAGGAACTCGTGTCCGGGGAGGTCGCGGACGACGCGGTGTTCCCGATCGCGGACGTGACGCTGCACCTTCCGATCGAGGTCGCGGACTACGTCGACTTCTACGCGTCGGAGAACCACGCGTCGAACCTCGGACGGTTGTTCCGCCCGCAGAACCCCGATCCGCTGATGCCGAACTGGAAGCACCTTCCCGTCGGCTACCACGGCCGGTCGTCGACGGTGGTCACCTCGGGTGTCGACATCGTGCGCCCGTGCGGCCAGCGCAAGGGCCCGAACGATCCGGCGCCGGTCTTCGGACCGTCCATCCGCCTCGACATCGAAGCCGAGATGGGGTTCATCGTCGGTGTCGGCAGCCCGATGGGCTCGCAGATCGAGCCGGACGAGTTCGCCGAGCACTGCTTCGGCGCGGTCATCCTCAACGACTGGTCCGCCCGCGACATCCAGGCCTGGGAGTACGTGCCGCTCGGCCCGAACCTCGGCAAGTCGTTCGCGACGTCGATCTCCCCGTGGGTCGTGCCGCTCGCCGCACTCGAAGCCGCCCGCATCGACACTCCGGTGCAGGACCCGGAACCGCTGCCGTACCTGCAGGGCAACGAGAAGTGGGGCCTGGACATCGACCTCGAGGTCGAATGGAACGGGGTCGTCGTCAGCCGCCCGCCGTATGCGCAGATGTACTGGTCGCCCGCGCAGATGCTCGCGCACACGTCCGTCAACGGCGCCGCCACCCGCACCGGTGACCTGTTCGGCTCCGGCACCATCTCCGGCCCGGAGAAGAACCAGCGCGGCGCGTTCATCGAACTCACGTGGGGTGGAGCCGAACCCGTCCAGGTCGGCGACGAGACCCGCACCTTCATCGAGGACGGCGACGAGATCGCGATCTCGGCGACCGCGCCCGGCCCGAACGGCTCCCGGATCGGCTTCGGCGAGGTCCGCACCCGGATCCTGCCCGCCACCGGCGCCGGCAACTGAGCCCGGTCTTCATCGAGACCAGGTCCGCGTAGTAACCGGAGCGCCTCTGGAACGAACGTCGGACCACAAGAGTGATGCCCGGGACCCACGAGGTCCCGGGCATTACTTGTCGGTCGAGACCGGTGTTGTTCGCGACTTCCCCTGCAGATTCCGCAAACAACATCGATCTCGTCGTCGCACCCGGATTCAGAACCCTGGTCTGCGGGGCAGTTCGGGAAGGGGGATCTGCGGGGGCGCGGGAAGTGCGGGCAGCTGGAACTGCGGCACGTTGGGAAGGAGCCCCGCTGGTTGCGGTGGGGCCGCCGGATCCGACGCGTCGTCCGACGCACTTTCCTGCGTTTGCGGGGTCGTGAACGTCTGCGTCGGAGACTGTGTCCGAGACTGATAGGTGGCCGGCGCCCGGGTCTGTGCGGGGACGCTCGGCTGGTCTTCGATCACCGGCTGGTTGTCGATCACCGGCGGAGCGTCTTCCGGAGACGTCGACGCACCCGCGATCGTGGTGGGCTGTGGCGCCACTGTCTGCGTAGCCGAGGGTGCCTGGGTGTTCTGTGGCGTGACGGCCGGTTGCGCGTCGTCGTCGGAACCCGGAAGCAGGCCGATGGCGAGGCCGACGACAGCGACAGCGGCGACGACACCGCCGGCGATGAGTAAGCCCAGACGTTTCGACGGCAGTGCGGTCGTGTCGACCGTGTCGGTCGTGTCGGTGGTGTGCCGGATTTCGACGGTCCGGAGTTCGACAGTGTCGAGGTCGTGGCTCGACGGGCCGAGCGCGGGTGTTTCCGTCGGGGCTACCACCGCGCTGGTGAGGGTGTCGGTCGCCGGCTGCGCGAGCAGGGCCGCACCGTCCGCCGCGACGAGTTCGGGCTGTGCGGGCACGATCACCGGAATGTTGAGCCACGACTCCATCACGGAGGTGACCAGCGGGATGTTGGCACCGCCACCGATGAGTACCGCGGCGTCGGGGGTGCGCCCCGAGCGGCGGATGACTTCGCGGGTGAGACGAGCCGACGTCTTGACGGGGTCGTCGATGAGCGAGTCGAAGCTGTCCTGGGAGAGCAGCAGCAGACCGCCTTCGCCCGGCATGCACACCGCCCCGCTGGTGGACAGCTGCTCCTTCGCGTCGCGGCACCTGGCAGTCAGGGCCAGTTGTGCCGCTGTGTCGGTGGGGCCGGTCAAGCGGTGCTGTTCGAGGTGGTAGTCGTAGATCAGCCGGTCGACGAGGTCGCCGCTGATCTCGTTCGAGCGTGCGGTGCTCAGCACGAATCTCGTGGCGCGGTCGACGACCGTGATGGTGAGGCCGGAACTGCCGAGATCGTAGAGCACGAGCGTCTCGTGGTCGCCGAGATCGCCTGACGCTTCCAGCATTTCGAGCGCGGCGGTCACTTCGGGGACCAGTTGGAAGTTGTCGATGTCCAGTCGGGCCATCGCGGTTTGAACGGCATCGGCCTGTGCCTCGTTCCGGTACGCGACGCCGATGGCCTGTATCTGGTCGATCTCGCCGGTTCGGGTGAGGACCGTCTCGAGGGATTCTGTGGCCGGTTCCTCCGGCCGTTCGAGTAGTGCGGTCACCGAGTGCGATCGGAAGATGGGGCCGTCGAGGCGCTCGGTGTCGCGGCGCGCGAACCGCACAGCGCTGGCACCGACCGACATACCGAGAACTGACGTCATGACGCCGACTATAACGGTTTGGTCACGGGTCGCGCGCGGCGAGCATGCCCGGCGCTGTGCTGTCGGCGATGTTGCCGGTGACGCCGTGCAGTTAGGGTGGCGAACATGACGCACACCACACGACGTTGGGGACTGACCGTTCCCCTCGACGGGATTCCGCTCCCGGACCAGCGCAAACTGATCGAAGAGCTCCCGGATCTCGGCTACACGGACGTGTGGTCGGCGGAGGCGGGCGTCGCCGATGCCTTCACTCCGCTCGCCCTCGCGAGCGTGTGGGCGCCGACCCTCCGTCTCGGTACCGCGATCGTCCCCGTCTGCACGCGCGGCCCCGCAACCCTCGCCATGTCCGCGGCGACCCTGGCGAGCGCGGCGCCGGGACGGTTCGTGCTCGGCGTGGGCACCTCGTCCAACGTGATCGTCGAGAAGTGGAACGGCATACCGTTCGAGGAGCCGTTCAAACGTGCCCGCGACACCCTGCGCTTCCTGAAGTCCGCGCTCGCGGGGGAGAAGGTGAGCCAGGAGTACGACACGTTCACGGTCGACGGGTTCCGTCCGGGACTCGTCGCCGATCCCGCACCGCCGGTGCTGCTCGCCGCCCTGCGACCCGGCATGCTGCGGCTCGCCGGCCGGGAAGCGGACGGGGCGATCGTCAACTGGTTGTCCGCGGACGACGTGCGCACCGTGGCCCCCTACGTGCACGAAGGCGGCGACGGCAAGGAGATCGTCGCGCGCATCTTCGTGCTCCAGGGCTTCGACACCGACACCGCCCGCGCGCTCGGGCGGCGCATGATCGCCGCCTATATGAACGTCCCCGTCTATCGCGCGTTCCACGAGTTCCTCGGACGATCGGACGAGTTCGCCGGCATGTGGCGGCTGTGGGAGGAAGGCGACCGCAAGGGCGCGCTCGACGCGATCCCGGACAGCGTCGTCGACGACCTCGTGATCCACGGCCATCCGGACGCCTGCAGGGAACACATCGAGCGCTACACCGAGGCCGGCGTGACGACGCCGGCGATCGCGCTGGCGACCCCGGGCGATCCCGCGGAAGCGATCCGCGCGCTGGCTCCGCGCTGATCGCCTCGCTCGGATCGACTACGGAGTCGGTGGGTCCGGTGGGTGGCTGCGCCCGGTGACCGCATCGCGCATCTTGTCGAGCGTGGCGGCGGCCGTGCCCATCATCTTCTGCGCGCCCGGTCCGGACGGTGTGTCCGGATGCGGGCGCGTGGGCGCTTTCTTCTTGGCGTTGAGGAGAGTTGTCCCCAGTTCCTGAAGTTCGCTTTCGCTCAGTTCGGCGGCCAGACGCGGCCAGACCACGTTCTGCTCGTACGCGATGTGCTTACGGCCCGCAGTGATGAAAGCGGCCAGTGCACCGTGGTATTCGTCTTCGCCGGGTTTGCCGTTCTCGAGCTTCTGAAGGAGATGCTTGCCCGAGTTCTCCTGTGACATCGCGTCGTCGGCGAGTTTGTCGCCGTCCTCGAGTCGTTCCCGTACCAGGGGCCAGAAGTATTGTTGTTCGATCGCTTCGTGTCTCGACTCCGCGACGACCAGATCGGTCACCATGGTGCCCAATCCGCTGAGCTGGGCACCGCTGCCCTGCGGGGCTCCGTCGAGAACCTCGAACATGCCCAGCACGCTCTCGTGGTCGTTTCTCAGGACTGTGAACGCATCCACCATTGTCATCGCCTCCGGTTCGGTGGTGGTCGCGACGTGATACCCGGCGCGGTCCTGCGGTAAACGACGCACGGTGTCCGGCGGAGGCAGTTTCCCTGCGTGCGTCCCGGGTACCCGCCTCCAGACCCTGTGCACACACAGACGAGGAGTGACATGTTCATCCACAACAAGGACCTGCAGTTCGAGGTGCGGGTCGACCGACCCGACCCGCGATTCGCCACGTTGCTCCAAGAGCAGTTCGGTGGCGCCAACGGCGAGCTGAAAGCCGCGATGCAGTACTTCACGCAGGCGTTCATTCTGCGCCGCAAGAACCCGAAGATGTACGACTTGTTCATGGACATCGCCACCGAGGAGTTGAGTCACCTCGAGATGGTGGGATCGATGATCACGATGCTGTTGGACGGTCTCAACGACGACCTGAAGATGGCGAACGAACGGTGCGACTGGATGCCGCTGGTGTCCACCGCCGACGGTAAGGAACAGGCGATCCATCAGGTTGCCGTGAATCCGCTGTACCTGGCGCTGACCGGCGGCGGTCCCGACGTGAGCAACTCGGCCGGAGTCCCCTGGACGGGTGCATACGTCAACGCCAACGGCGATCCGACCGTCGACCTGCGCAGCAATCTCGGCGCGGAAACGCGGGCGAAGATCGTCTACGAGTACCTCAAGCAGTTCACCGACGACCCCGGCGTGCAGGAGACGCTCACCTTCCTGATGACACGCGAGGTCGCGCACTACCAGCAGTTCACCGCGGCCCTGAACGAACTGCCGGTGAACTTCCCGCCCGGTGCGCTCGCAGGTGACGACCGATTCCAGAACCTTGCGTTCAACATGTCCAACGGTGCGGACTCGGTGCGAGGACCCTGGAACGAAGGCCAGGGACCGTGGCCCCAGGGCATGGAATGGAAGTACGTCGAAGCGCCGACGGAGCAGTGGCTCGGCACCGATATCCGGGAGAACCACGGCGTGGACACCAACCCGCAGGGCGGGCCCGAGGTGCACGGAACGAAACCGTTCACCCACGAGCACCACACACCCGCCAACTGACGGGATCGACTGCGCGGCGAGCCGGGGCCGGTGCCGCCCCGGCCGTCGGGCAGGATCGGGTGCATGGGCGCGGAAGACACGGTGGAGATCGTCGGCGAGGACTTCTCGGATGCGCGGCTGGACGGCCGGGAGTGGACGAACCACACCTACACCGATTGCACGTTCCGCGATGCCGACCTCAGTGGACTGATCACCGATCACGTGGTGTTCACCGACTGCGACTTCACAGGCGCGGACCTGTCCGGGTCCCGCCACACCGCCACCGCTTTCCGATCCTGCACCTTCGATCGAACAACTCTGTGGCACAGTGAATTCCGATTTTCCAGTTTGCTGGGCTCGACCTTCGAGCAGTGCCGGATGCGGCCGGTGGTGCTCGACGAGGTGGACCTGACCCTGGCCTCGCTCGGCCGGGCCGATCTGCGCGGCGTCGACTTCACCGGCTGCCGGCTGCGGGAGACCAATCTCGTCGAAGCGGACCTGCGCACCGCCACGCTGCGCGGCGTCGACCTGACGGGTGCGCGCACGACGGGTGTGCGACTCGACGGTGCGGACCTGCGCGGCGCACAGACCGGACCGGCGCTGTGGACGACGGCGAAGCTCGAAGGCGCGAAGATCGACCTCACGCAGGCGGTCGCGATGGCCTCCGCGCTCGGGCTGATCGTCGAGCAGTGATCACGATTCGGTGAAAGCGGTTAACGACATTCGACCCTCGGGCGACTATTCGGGCAGACCTCATCGCAGGAGTGCCCATGTCCGAGACGCCGAGGAGGCCCGCCTCCGAGATGCCGAGGAGGCCCGCCTCCGAGATGCCGAGGAGGCCCGCCTCCGTGATGCCGAGGAGGCCCGCCAGTAGCGGGATCTCGCGTGTCACAGTAGTGGCCGACGACGGGGTGCCGCTGGCCGCGACGATCGAGGGACCGCGGGACGCCGCGCTGACCGTCGTCCTCGTGCACGGCCACTGTCAGGACGCCGACAGCTGGAACGACGTCCGCCGCCACCTGGCGGCCGAAGTGCGCATCGTGCGTTACGACCAACGGGGACACGGACGTTCGGGATCCGGTGAAGTGTCCTCGCTTACGCTCGACGGCCTCGCAGGCGACCTCGACGCCGTGTTGCGGACGCTGGTGCCCACGGGACCGATCGTGCTCGCCGGGTACTCGATGGGCGGCATGGTGGCGATGGCCTACGCGCGGCTGTATCCCGCCGCGATCGGCGCCCGCATCGTCGGGGTCGCGCTCATCGCGACCGCTGCGTCGGGGCTCGCGGAACACGGGGTGGGTCGCTATCTGCGGCACCCGGCCGCGTCGATGCTGCACGGGGCGGTCGCGCGCGCACCTCGGGCGATGGAGGTGTCGAAACGGGCCGGTGGCCGGTTGTGCTCATTGCTGTCCCGCGGCCGCGAGGGCGACTCGTGGCTGCGGACCGCCGGGCTGGTGCTGTCGAGCACCACGTCGGTGGTGGCGTGGTCGCGTCTGCTCGCGGCGTTCGCGGTGCTCGACGAATCCGCGGCGCTGGTCGCCCTCGCGAGGGTGCCGGTCGTCGTCGCCGCCGGAACCGCGGATCGATACGTCCCCATCGCGCATTCGGAGGCGATCGTCGATCTCCTGCCGCACGCCGAGTTCGTGCGGATCGTGGGGGCCGGGCATCGGATCCTCGCCGAATGCCCTGATCAGGTGGCGTCCGCGCTGGGGCGGTTGCTCGGTACTTTCCGCCCGGTCGACGGACCGCTGCAGCGCAGCGCGGTCTGATCGGTCCTTGCTCCGCGACTCGTTGCCCACGTCGAATGCCCGGCGCCCGGGCCGTTCGATCCGGGCCTCCCGTCCATCGGTACGGCCGGTTGTGCGTTTGCCGATGCGGTGCGAGCCTCGGGCGATGACTCACGAGTCGAGCACCGATGCCACGGCGATCACCAATCTGCTCTACCGCTACGCCGAGCACATGGATGCGGGCAGGTTCGAGGATGCGGCGTCGTTGTTCTCGCACGCACGCGTGCGGTTCGGGGGCGAGCACGAGAGCGTCGGGGGAGCGGGTCTGGCCGACATGTGGCGCTCGATGGTGAAGATCCATCGATGCGGCACCCCGCGAACGAAGCATGTCGTCGCGAATCCGCTGCTCGACGTCGATGCCGCCGTCGGGCGCGCCACGTGCCGCTCGTACTACACCGTGCTGCAGGCGACCGAGGATCTCCCGTTGCAGGTCGTCGCAGCCGGCCGTTACCTCGACGAGTTCGAACGAGTGGACGGTCGGTGGCGCTTCGCGTTCCGTGACTACTCGTTGTTCGACCTGCCGGGGAACACGGGTGAACATCTGCGCGGCACCACACGCAGTCTCCCTACCGACCGCGCGGATGTCGCCGCGGTGATCAACCGCTACTCGGATGCCCTCGACGACCGCGACTGGGCGAGCCTGGACGACTTCTTCACCGAGGACGCGGTGGCACGCTACGGCAGCGTGGACAGCACACCGCTGACGGGACGGACCGAGATCGTCCGGATGATCCGGTCGAATCTCGACGGTTGCGGCCCGTCACAGCACCTGTTCGGCAATCTCGTCGTCGAGATCGACGGGGACCTCGCCAGGTCGTCGTGCAAGGCCCGCGTCTGCCACTTCGGTGCCGGGGAGCGAGTCTCGCTCGAGCCGTACGAATGCTTCGGCGTCTACCGGCACACGCTGCACCGAACCGCGGACGGCTGGCGGGTCACGGAGTTGCTGTTCGACGTACGTCACGCGGCGGGGGACATCCGGGTCCTGCAACCGCGCTGACGGGCCGGCCCGTTGCGGTGGTGCCGGACGTATTCGTGCGGCAGTCTGGGGCCATGACCGAGACCAGTGTTGCTCCCGTTCTCATCGCCGTCGACGACGCCAGCGGAATCGGCGTCCTCACCCTCAATCGCCCGCAGCAGCGCAACCCGCTGTCGGTCGACACGATGCGCGAGGTGATCCGGGGATTGCGCGCGCTCTCCGCGGACAGCCGGGTGATCGTGATCCGGGCGGACGGTCCGGTGTTCTCGGCGGGGCACGACCTGCGGGAGATGATCGGGCGCACGCTCGAGGAGGAACGCGCGATCTTCGACGTGTGCAACGAAATGATGCGCACCGTGCAGTCGATTCCGCAGCCGGTCATCGCATCGGTGCAGGGCCCGGCCGTCGCGGCGGGATGCCAGCTCGTCGCGTCGTGCGATCTCGCGGTCGCGGCGACCGACGCGGTGTTCGGAACTCCGGGTGTGCGGATCGGCCTGTTCTGTTCGACGCCGATGGTCGCGGTGAGCCGCGCCGTCGGCCGCAAGCGTGCGCTGCAGATGCTGCTGACCGGCGACACGATCGACGCCGAGACGGCCGCCGACTGGGGGCTGGTGAACTTCGTGGTGCCGCCCGAGGAGCTGGAGATCCGGACGACGGAACTGGCGGCGAAGATCGTCTCGGCGTCGTCGGCGACGGTGCGGATCGGCAAGGAAGCGTTCTACCGGCAGATCGATCTGCCGCAGGACGAGGCGTACGAGGCGATGGCCGAGACGATGGCGGCGAATGCGGTGATCTGCGATGCGCAGGAGGGCATGTCGGCGTTCGTCGAGAAGCGTTCGCCGGTCTGGCAGGGACGCTGAACCGGGGTCGAAAGAGCGGTGATCTTGGGTCTCGACCAAAGGTTGGACGTCCTATAGCCTGACTTCCATGAGTCTCGATCCTCGCTCGAACACCGTCGACGGTGTGCTGCACCGCTCGGCTGCCCGCTTCCCCGACCGCGTCGCGCTGCGCTTCGCGGACCGCACGTTCACCTACCGGGAACTCGACGCCGCGGTCTCCCGCACTGCGGCTCACCTGCGATCCCTCGGGCTCGAGCAGGGCGACCGCGTCGCCGGATACGGCACCAACTCCGATGCCTACGTACTCGGCTACCTCGGTGCCGCGCGCGCCGGGCTCGTGCACGTGCCGATCAACTACGCGCTGCGCGGCGAGGAACTGAGCTACCTGCTCGGCCAGTCCGGGGCGAAGGCCGTGCTCTTCGACCCGCCGCTGCGCACCAACCTCGACGACGTCCTCCCGGTCGTGCCGGCCGAGCACGTGGTGCCGCTGCGCGACGCCGACGACTCGCTGCTCGCCGTCGCCTCGGCGGGCGAGGTCCCGGACGTGGACGGCGGCGCGTCCGGCGGCGACCTGGTTCAGCTGCTCTACACGTCGGGCACCACGTCGAAGCCCAAGGGCGCCATGATGACCCACGGTGCGCTCGTCCACGAGTACACGTCGTCGATCGTCGCGCTCGACCTCGCCGCCGACGACAACCCGCTGATCTGCATGCCGCTGTACCACTCGGCGGCCATGCACGTGTTCCTCATGCCGTACCTCGCGGTCGGCGCCACGATCACCCTGCTGCCGTCCCCGGACATCCCGGAGATCCTGCGGCTGATCGAATCCGAGCGCATCGGATCGCTGTTCCTCGCTCCGACCGTGTGGGTGCCGCTCGCGAACCATCCCGATCTCGAGACCCGGGACCTGTCGTCGCTGCGCAAGGCCCAGTACGGGGCGTCGATCATGCCGGTGACCGTGCTGAACCGGCTGCGCGAGCGCTACCCGGATCTCGGGTTCTACAACTGCTTCGGACAGTCCGAGATCGGCCCGCTCGCATGCGTGCTCGGCCCCGACGAGCACGCCGATCGTCCGTCCTCCTGCGGCCGGGCCGTGCTGTTCGTCGAGACCCGCGTCGTCGACGCCGACGGCAACGACGTGCCCGACGGCGAGCCCGGCGAGATCCTGTACCGGTCGCCGCAGCTGTGCCTGGGTTACTGGGACAACCCGGAGGCCACCGCGGAAGCGTTCCGCGACGGCTGGTTCCACTCGGGCGACCTGGTCACCCGCGACGCGGAGGGCTACATCACCGTCGTCGACCGCATCAAGGACGTCATCAACACCGGTGGCATCCTCGTCGCGTCCCGCGAGGTCGAGGACGCGCTGTACACGCACCCGGCGGTCGCGGAAGTGGCAGTGATCGGCACGCCCGACGAGAAGTGGATCGAGGCGGTCACCGCCGTCGTCGTGCTCAAGGACGGCCACGAGGTCGCCGAGTCCGATCTCATCGTGCACGTCAAGGAACGGCTCGCTCCGTTCAAGGTGCCCAAGATCGTGCGCTTCGTCGACACGCTCCCGCGCAACCAGAGCGGCAAGCTGCTCAAGCGCGAACTGCGTGCGGTGTGAGCCGCGAACTACCGTCGGTGGGAATGCACGGCCGGTAGCGGCCGTCGAAAAGCAAAGGGAACCAATGGGGATCAAGCACGTGCCGTCCTGGCACGACGACGAAGTCCGGGCACTGTCGGAACTGGCCGGTGACTTCTTCGAACGCGAGGTGATGGCGCACGCCGAGAAGTGGGACGCGCAGCACCGCATCGACCGGCAGGTGTGGCTCGAGGCCGGCAAGCTCGGGCTGCTGCTGTGCTCGATTCCGGAGGAATACGGCGGCGGCGGAGGCACATTCGCGCACGACCTCGCGGTCCTCGAGGCGCAGGGCTACGCGGGTGATCTCGCGTTCGGTATCTCCATCCACAGCGGTATCGTCGCGCACTACCTCCTCGAGTACGGCACCGAGGAGCAGAAGCGAACCTGGTTGCCGGGCATGGCCACCGGCGAGATCCTCGGTGCGCTCGGCATGACCGAGCCCGGCGCCGGATCGGATCTGAAGGCGATCAAGACCACGGCGATCCGCGACGGCGACGAGTACGTCGTCAACGGCTCGAAGACGTTCATCACCAACGGCGCCTCCGCCGACATGATCGTGCTGGCGGTCAAGACCGACCCGAAGGCCGGCGCCAAAGGCATCTCGCTGCTCATCGTCGACCTGCGCGATTGCCCGGGCTTCGCCGTCGGCCGAGTGCTCGACAAGGTCGGCCAGCACGGCGCCGACACCTCCGAGCTGTCGTTCACCGACGTGCGGGTTCCCGTGTCGAATCTGCTGGGGGACAGCGAAGGCCAGGGCTTCGCGCAGTTGATGGCGCAGCTGGTGCAGGAACGGCTGATCATCGGCGCGCAGGCGGCCGGTGCGATGCAGCGGGCGGTCGACGAGACGGTGCGCTACACCAAGCAGCGGCAGGCGTTCGGGCACACGCTGTTCGACTTCCAGAACACCGCCTTCGAACTCGCCGAGTGTCAGACCATCGCCCGCACGTGCCAGGTCTTCCTGGACCACTGCATCGAACAGCACCTGAAGGGGCAACTCGATCCCGCGGACGCCGCGATGGTCAAGTACTGGCTGACCGACAAGCAGTGCGAGGTCATCGACCGCTGCGTCCAGTTGCACGGCGGCTACGGCTACATGCGCGAGTACCTGATCGCGCGGATGTACGAGGACGCGCGGGTGCAGCGGATCTACGCCGGCGCCAACGAAGTGATGAAGATGCTCATCTCGCGGTCGCTGTAGACGCCGGAGTGACGGGAACCGATCGTATCGGTTCCCGTCACCCGGAGCGCGAAGTCACCAGGGACGACTGGTGGACAGATATTCGGCCATTTCCTGACTCTGGCGGCGGTGGATGCGCCGGTGCTCGGCGCGTTCGTCGCCGCTCTTGTTGAGCCGGCGTTCCTCCTCGGACTCGGGCAGCACCGGGGGCACCTCGGTGGGCCGGCCCGCGTCGTCGATCGCGACGAACGTGAGGAACGCGGTCGCGGCGATGCGGCGATCACCGCTGCGCAGATCCTCGGCGGTGACCTTCACGAACACTTCCATCGAACTGCGGCCGGTCCGGGTGACGAACGATTCGAGGCACACCGAATCCGACGGGCGGACGGGTGCGAGGAACGCCACAGAGTCCGTCGACGCCGTGACCACCGATGCACGACTGTGCCGGGTCGCGGAGATCGACGCTGTCATGTCGATGTCGCTCATCAGTTTCCCGCCGAACAACGTGTTGTGGTCGTTGACGTCGTTGGGAAAGACCCTGCTGGTCTTGACAACTCGGGATTCGCGGCACGGTTTCGGCTGCACGATCGTCCTTTCGGGGGTTGCGTGCGGCGGGATCTCCGTCGCACGGCCCTTTCCAGCCTACGACTCGCGCGGGACCACGTGTCCGTTGTGCCGGGCACG
The DNA here is from genome assembly GCF_053589135.1 of Rhodococcus sp. NPDC003382. NCBI lineage: Bacteria > Bacillati > Actinomycetota > Actinomycetes > Mycobacteriales > Nocardiaceae > Rhodococcus > Rhodococcus sp. NPDC003382. The sequence goes on along the minus strand of NZ_JBSFRH010000021.1, from coordinate 55,383 downwards.
GTCCCGGGTGTGATGGCCGATGATCTTCGTGAGCATCGCGGTCAGCTGTGCGCGTTCGTCGGCGTCGAGCGGCGCGAAGGCCTCGTCCTGCACGGCGGTGAGGACGTCGTCGAGCTCCGACAGGCGGTGGCGTCCCCTCCGGGTGAGGCTGATGATGTTGCGCCTGCGGTCCTTCGGATCGGGGGCGCGCTCGACGAAGCGGCGGTCGGACAGGGCGTCCACGGCGGCGGCGACGTCGCTGCGGTCGAGTCCGCACCGGCGGCCGAGTTCGATCTGGCTGGACGGGCCGCCCTCGCCGAGCGCGGCCAGGATGCGGTAGTGGTGGCCGCGGGCGTCGGCGGCGTCGAGTCGGTCGAACACCATGCGGTGCACGTGCCGTGCGGACTGCATCAGCAGGAAGCTCGGGAGGTGATCGAGCCGGGTCGGCACGGGGTAGTTGTCGGGGTCGGACACGGGTCCATCCTACCTATCGTTGGTGCAACCAACGAAATGTCAGTGGTGGCGGTGGTCGGTGATCGCGGTGCGGGGCCCACGCCGGGGCACCCGGCGGTAACCACCGGTCTCGGTGATCAGCCGGATCACCCGATAGCGGTGTGGCCGTAGCGGTTCCAGGAGTTCCACCATGCCCGCGTCGTCCAGCGGCCGCCCGAGCAACGACCATCCGACGACGGACGCGAGATGGTAGTCGCCGACCGAGAGTGCGTCGGCGTCGCCGAACGCGCGCTGGGCGACCTCCGCCGCCGTCCAGATGCCGACGCCGGGCACCGACCGCAGCTTGCGTTGCGCCTGCTGCGGGGATTCGGCGGTGAGGCGTTCGAGGCTGTCGCCGAGTTGCGCGCATCGCACGACGGTGCGGGCGCGGCCGGGGTCGACGTTCGCCTTGTGGAACTCCCACGACGGGACCCGCCGCCACGTGTCTGCGGACGGCGGCACCGCCATGCCGCGCGGTGCCGGGCCGGGCGCCGGGTCGCCGAACCGCAGCACGAGACGACGCCACGACGCGAACGCCGCGACGCCGTGCACGCGCTGCTCGAGGATCGCCGGCACGAGCGCTTCGAACACCCGGCCGGTGCGGGTGATGCGCAGCCCCGGCAGGCGCCGGTGCGCGTCGGCCAGCAGCGGATGCTCGGGGGCGAACCCGGATGCGTCGTCACCGGCCCCGAGCAGCGCGGGCAGGGCGGAGAGGAGTTCCTCGGCGCCGGGGCCCCACGCGAGGCACCGGGCGCCGGTGGGGCCGTCCTGACGGATGCGATAGGTGACGGGCCCGGACTCCATCCGGGACGTGCGCCAGACGTCATCGGCGACGTGCCGGTGACAGGGGTCATACGGTCCGCGCTGCAACGGGCGTAGGGTTTGAGCGACGTCGACGGGCCACGGCAGCTCGACCCGGGTGTCGAAAGGGGTGGCTTCACCGACGTACGCGGTCACCGGTTCACCGTACCTCGCACGGCGACCGCATCGGTTTCCACGGTGTCGGACGGAAAGGCTATGGTCTGCAACATGATCATCGTGAGCACCGACGGGTCCTGCCTGCGGAATCCCGGTGGCGCCATCGGGTGGGCGTGGGTCAACCACGAGGGCCCCAGCGCATCGGGGGGTGAGCGGTCGGGTACGAACCAGATCGCCGAACTGCGCGCGTTGCTCGAGGCGCTGCGTGCCCATCCCGGTTCCGAACCGATGATCATCGAATCCGATTCGCAGTACGCGATCAAGTGCGCCTCGGAATGGCTTCCGGGGTGGAAGCGCAAGGGCTGGAAGACCTCCACCGGCGCGCCGGTGAAGAACGTCGAACTCGTGCGCGCCATCGACCAGGAGATCGCGGAGCGCTCGGGTCCGGTTCGCTTCCGCTGGGTGCGCGGGCACGTCGGCAACCACTTCAACGAGGTGGCCGACACGCTCGCCGGTGCCGCCGCGCGCGAGGCCGCCGCCCGTCCGGGTCCGATCGAGGTGCCCCGGTCGGTGCGGCACGTCGTCAAGCCCGTGGTTGCGCGCGGTACGGACGACACGGAGCTGACGCTGTTCTGATCCGGGGCTGTACCAACCGGCCCGCTCTAGCGGTAGTAGACCGCCAGCGGGCCGTTGGGCCCGTCGACACAGGTGACGGGGGTGTCGAACACGCGTGAGAGCGTGTCGTCGACCATGATCTCCTCGGAGGTGCCGAACTCGACGACGCGGCCGTTCTTCACCGCGCAGATCCGGTCCGCGTAGTGCGCCGCGAAGTTGATGTCGTGCAGCACGATGACCACCGTGCGCCCGAGTTCGTCGGCCGCCCTGCGCAGGTGCTGCATCATGAGCACCGAATGGCGCATGTCCAGGTTGTTGAGAGGCTCGTCGAGCAGGACGTAATCGGTGTCCTGGCACAGCACCATGGCGACGTAGGCGCGCTGGCGCTGCCCGCCGGACAACTGGTCCAGGTACCGGTTCTCCAGCGGGCCGAGGTCGAAGAACTCGATAGAACGGGTGATGATCTCCTGATCCCGCTGCGTGATCCGCCCCTTCGAGTGCGGGAACCGGCCGAACCCGACGAGCTGGCGCACCGTCAGCCGGGTGACGAAGTGGTTCTCCTGACGCAGGATGGAGACGATCTTGGCCAGGTCCTTCGAGGGGGTCCGCGCGATGTCGTATCCGGCGATCTCGATGGATCCGGAATCGGCGCCGAGCAGTCGGCCGATGATCGTCAGCAGTGTCGACTTGCCTGCTCCGTTGGGGCCGACCAGCGCGGTGATGCCCCCGGCCGGAATCTGCAGATCGACCGGGCCGATCGACACCTCACTGTTGTAATCCTTACGGACACTCTTGAGTTCGATCACAGTCTGCCCTTTCGGAGGATGACGAAGAGGAACACCGATCCGCCGACGGCCTCGATGATGATGGACACGGCGCCCTCGGTGTAGAAGATGTTCTTCAGGACGAAGTAGGCCCCGGTGAGAACCGTGAATCCCGTGAGCACAGCCACGGGGAACACGTAGCGGTGGTCGTAGGTGTTCGCGAACTGGTACGCCAGCGTGGCGACGAGGAAGCCCAGGAAGGTCATGGGGCCGATGAGCGCGGTCGAGACCGCCATGAGGACGGACACGAGGAACAGCACGATCATGATCTCGCGGCGATGATCGAGCCCGAGGTTGGTGGTGACGTCCCGGCCCATCGCGACGAGGTTGAGTCTGCGTGCACGCCACCACAACGCGACCGCGGCCGCGACGCACAGGGGAATCGCGATCGGCAGGTAGTCGGCGTCCGCGTTGGACACCGACCCGAAGAGCCGGGCGGTGAGGACGTCGAACTCGCTCGGGGTGAGCAGTCGCTGCATGAAGGTCGAGACGGAGCCTAGCCCGCCACCGAGGACGATGCCGACGAGCAGCATGACCTGCAGGTTGCCGTACTTGCCCGAGAGCAGCCATCCGTAGAGCATCAGCGAGAAGACGACCATCAGCGCGATCTGCAGGATGAACTGCGGGGTGCCCTGGAGCGCAACCACACCGGTGGCGCCGAGGAAGTACACGGCGGCGGTGGAGATCGCCACGTACAGCGACTCGAACCCCATGATCGACGGCGTGATGATCCGGTTGTTCGTCGCGGTCTGGAACGCGACGGTGGCGGTGGCCTGGCACACGACGACGATCGCGATGACGATCAGGCTGGTCGCTCGCATCTCGGTGATCCGCCAGAAGCCGGCGCTGCCGAACGGCATGGGGTTGTCCCACACCAGCGTTCCGGCGGCGAACAGGCACGAGAGGACGGCCAGTGCGGCGAGGAGGATCCAGTAGCGGCGCCGCGACTTGGCATCGGGAAAGGCGTCGGACGTGGAGCCCCCCGCGGGCGCGGGCGCCGCGGTGATGTCGGCGTGCGGGGTCGAGGTTTCAAGCATGGCGGCGGCTCCGCAGCAGAAGGGCGATGAACACGACGGCGCCGACCACACCGAGGATGAGGGACACCGGAATCTCGAACGGCGCGATGATCGTCCGGCCGATGAGATCGCACACCGTCACGATGGCGATGCCCAGCAGGCACACCCACGGCAGATTGCTGCGCAGGTCGTCTCCGCGGAACATCGAGACGATGTTGGGCACGATGAGCCCGATGAACGGCAGGTTCCCCACGACGACCGTCACGACGCCGGTGGCGATCGCGATGAGGCCCGTACCCAGGAGGATGAGGCGGTTGTAGTTCAACCCGACGTTGGTCGCCACGTCCTCACCGAGGCCGGCGACGGTGAAGCGGTCGGCGACGACGAAGATCGCGATCGCGACGAGCGCCACGATCCACAGCACCTCGTACTGCCCGCGCAGGATCGAGGTGAAGCTGCCGGCGAACCACACGCTGAGGCTCTGGAGCGTGTCGGTGGCCAGGGCCAGGTAGGTGGTGACGGAGCCGACGACGGCGCCGAGCATGATCCCGACGATCGGCACGATCAGCGAGGACGACAACGCGACCCGGCGCAGGAACAGGAAGAAGATCATGGTTCCGACGAACGCGGCGGCGATGGCGCCGATCATCCGGGGCATGAGACCCGCGTCGGGCACGAGGATCAGCATCAGGATGAGGCCGAGACCGGCCCATTCCGTGGTGCCGGCGGTGGTCGGTTCCACGAATCGGTTCTGGGTGAGCAACTGCATCACCAGTCCGGACATCGCCATCGCGGCACCGGCGAGAACCAGCGCGATGGTTCGGGGGATGCGAGTGATCTCGAACATCTCCCAGCCCTGTTCGCCGCCGAAGATGTCGTAGACCCCCGTGAACAGCGACAGGGTCAGCAGGACACCGACGCCGAGGATGCCCAGGAGGAGTTTCCAGTCGAACAGGCGCCCTTTGCTGCGGGTGGGAGCTGTCGTAACGCTCATGTGGTGCCGTCGTCTTCCGTAGTGCACTTATGCCTGTGCCCCGCGGGCGGGCCCGCGGGGTGACAGGACGAGACGAGAATCAGGACTTCTGCTGCTCGAGCAGGTCCGCGAGAGCGTTGAAGAACTCCGTGTAGGTCTGGATGCTCTCGTTGGTGTAGGTGTCGGTGGGCAGGTAGATCACCTTGCCGTCCTTGACCGCGGTGACCGACTTCAGGGCTTCGGTGGTCTCGATGATGTTCGCGGCGGGACGGTAGCCCTCGGCCGAGGCGCCGGTGGCGGTGCCGGCATCGCGGTCCATCACGATGATCAGATCCGGGTTGGAAGCCGCGATGGCCTCGACCGAGATGTCGTCGCCTTGGTGGTTGTCGGTGCCTTCCGGAACCTCGAGAGCCGGGGTGAGGCCGAAGATGTCGAACATGGGGCCGATGGTGCGGCCGGTGCTCGGGGCGACGTAGCCGATCTCGCCACCCGAGGTGATCAGGCCCATGACCTTCGTGTCGGGGGAGTAGGCGGCCTTCACCCGTGCGATCGAGGCGTCGAGTGCGTCGTTGAGGGCCTGCGCCTCGGACTCCTTGCCGAAGATCTCGCCGAGCACGGTGGTGCCGCGCTTTAGTTCGGCGTCGAAGGGCTGGTCGTCGCGCGGCGCGACCTCGACGATCGCGGCGTCCGGCGCCAGCCGCTGGAAGTCCTCGCGGAACTGAGCGAAACGACCGCCGTTGATGATCAGGTCGGGCTCGACGGCGACGATGGCCTCGAGATTCGGCTCGCGGTGGCTGCCCAGGTTGACGATGCTGTCGTCCTGCGTGAAGCCGATGGTGTTGGGCATCAGGCTCACGGCACCCGCCGAGAGCTTCACACCCCAGGTGTCGAGGGTCTCGAACGTGCTGTTGTCGGTGGCCACGACCGACTTCGGCGGCACGGTCACGGTCTGCTCACCGAAGTTGTCCTCGACCGTGATCGTCGTCGCCGAGGCGGTGTCCTCGGACGAGTCCGTGGTGGAGGTCGAGCAGCCGGCCAGAGCGACTACAGCCAACGCGCCGACAGCGGCGCGCCGATACATGCGGGTGGCTTTCATACGGTGATCCTCGAGTTCTGCTTCGGGTGAGCGGCACGGCGCCGCAGCGGACGGGAGTTTACCCTAGGCTTACCTACCCATTCGTTCGGGACACTACGAGTAAAAGTCAAATCTTGAATGTTCCTGTGGTCTCCGTCTCCCCGGCGGGGCGTGCGCGGGTCCGGTTCCCCGGGCCGGTCGGTACGGTCGGGGGATGGACGAAGCGGAACGGATCGGCCGATTCCGGCGCGAACACGGACTGGCCGCACTCATCGACGTGCACACCCACTTCATGCCTGCGAACGTGATGGACAAGGTGTGGAAGTACTTCGACGCGGCCGGGCCGCTCGTGGGGCGTCCCTGGCCCATCACCTACCGGCACGACGAGGACGAGCGGGTGGCGACGCTTCGGTCGTTCGGCGTCTCCCGGTTCACCTCGATGCTGTATCCGCATCGCCCCGAGATGGCGGCGTGGCTCAACGCGTGGTCCGCGCAGTTCGCCGCCCGTACCCCCGACTGCCTGCACACGGCGACGTTCTATCCGGAGCCGGGTGTCGAGGACTACGTGGCCGCCGCGCTCGCCGACGGCGTCCGGGTCTTCAAGTCGCACATCCAGGTCGGTGACTACGACCCGAACGACCCGCTGCTCGACCCGGTGTGGGGGATGCTCGCCGACTCGGGTGTGCCGACGGTCATTCACTGCGGATCCGGCCCGGCACCGGGAACCCACACCGGACCGAAACCGATTGTGTCCCTGCTGCAACGATTCCCGGATCTGACCCTGATCATCGCGCACATGGGGATGCCCGAGTACGTCGATTTCCTCGACCTCGCGGAGCGGTATCCGCGGGTGTTTCTGGATACGACCATGGCGTTCACCGACTTCGCCGAGGAGGACGCCCCCTTCCCGGTGGGTGAGCTGCCGCGACTCGGCGAGCTGCGTTCGAAGATTCTGCTGGGCAGCGACTTTCCCAACATCCCGTACGGATACGTGCACCAGCTCGAATCGCTCGAACGGGTGGCCCCGGATTCCGCGTGGATGCGCGCGGTGTGTCACGACAACGCGGCCGCCCTGTTCGACATCGCCTGACGCCGGTCCTGTCCGGTACGGGGAGAGCAGGAGGCTCGACCGGACGCTATTCCCTTTCCTCGCTGTACCCGCTACCGTGCAGGAATCAATTTCAGTGTGGTGGGGAACACAGAAGGCGGAGGTGGGGGCGTGACCGTCGTGGATCGGCCCGTGGGGGCGTCGACAGGGCCGAGGCGAGACGAACCCCAATCGATGATCGCGCGCATGACGTGGATCCTCGACGCGTTCGACAGCCGGACAGCCCAGCTGTCCCTCGAAGACCTGGAGCTGCGTACCGGCCTGCCGCGATCGACGGTGCACCGCATTCTCGACCAGCTCGTCCGGCTCGAGTGGATCGACCGGGCCCCTCTCGGCTACCGGCTCGGGCGTCGCAGCAGAGGTACCGACGTCGTACCGGGGCACGACCGGCTCCGCGCCGCGGCGGCACCGGTGTTGCACCGTATGGCGCTGCAGACAGGCACCGTCGCGCATCTGACGGTCCTCGACGGAGCCGACAGCGTCTACCTCGACAAGGTCGGCGGCCGGCTCGCCGCGGCCCTTCCCACCCGCGTCGGCGGTCGCCGGCCGGCCCACGCCAACGCCGGCGGGAAAGCGATGCTCGCGTGGCTGCCCGACGAATCCCTGGCCGGCTTGTTCGAGGGCGGGATCCGAATGTGCACGGACCGCACGATCGCCGATCCGGACGTTCTGCGCCGCGAACTCGAGCGAATCCGGGAGCGGGGCGGACTGGCGTTCGAGAGCGGTGAATCGGTGCCGGGTGTCGCGTGTGTCGGTGCCGCGGTACTCGGTACGGACGGTCCGGTCGCGGGTATCTCGCTGTGCGGCGCGGAGCAGGCCGTCGACCCCGACCGGCTCGGTCCGCTCGTGGCCGCGGCTGCCCGGGAGATCACCCACGCGCTGTATCCGATGTCCGGCGACCCCGCCCGCCGTGCGCGATTCCGGTAGCGAGGGCTACCGAAAACGCGCACGAGGGGAGGGGCGGTCAGACGGTCACGTTGCGCCGCAGGACCTTTCCGGTTGCATTGCGAGGCAACAGATCACGAGTGATCCGCCACTGCGAGGGAACTTTGTAGTAGGAGAGGCGCTCGCGGCAGAACTCGCGCAGGTCGTCCTCGCTCGCATCGTGACCGGCCCGCAGCACCACGACCGCGGCGACCTCCTGGCCCAGATCCTCGTGATCGACACCGATGACCGCGCATTCGTGCACTGCGGGATGTTCTTCGAGGCACTGTTCGACCTCGGTGGGGTACACGTTCTCTCCGCCGCGCAGGATCAGATCCGAACGGCGGCCGGCCAACCGCAACCGGCCGTCCTCGACGACGCCGTAGTCGCCGGTGCGCAACCATCCGTCGGACGTGAGGGCGGCGGCGGTCGCCGTCTCGTCCTCCCAGTACCCCAGCATCACGAACGGACTGCGGACACAGATCTCGCCCTCGACACCGTCGGGCACCACCTCCCCGAAGGGATCGCGGATCTCGAGCGCGACGGTCATGATCGGGCGGCCCAATGTGCCTGGGAACGCCTCGAGTTCGGGTGCGGTGGCGACCGCGATGGCGGTGCTGCACTCGGTCAGGCCGTAGCTGTCCACCAGTGCCTGCTGCGCGAACGGGAACTTCGCGCGGAGTCGCTGCTTGAATTCCGGCGACGACGGCGCCGACGCCAGCGCGAACGCGGTCAGCGACGACAGGTCGTAACGGTCGGTGTCCGGGTGTTCGAGCATGCGCGCGGCCATCGTCGGAACCGCACCCCAGTTGGTGACCCGTTCGCGTTCGATCAGGCCGAAGACCTTGTCGACGTCGAAACCGCCCTCGGTCATGATCACGGCGCTGCCCGTCGCCAGTCGCGGGACCGCGAGATTGTGCAGGCTCGCGATGTGGAACAGCGGGGACGTGAGCAGGTAGCGGTTGTCGCTCGGCACGGCGTCGTCGTAGGTGCGCCCGTACATGTGCGCGACCAGCGCATCGGAGAACCGGTGGTAGTCGACGACGGCCAGCAGGTTCCGCTGCGAGTGCACGGCGCCCTTGGGGCGTCCGCTCGTGCCGCTGGTGAACAGGATGACCGCCGGGTCGTCCTCGTCCACGTCGGCCGTGGGCAGTTCCGCGCCGGCGCCGGCGGCGACGATGCGCGGCAGGTCGTCCTCGACGGTGAGCAACGCGAATCCGGACAGTCCCGAATCGGCAAGCAGTGCAGCGCGTTTGGCGTCGGCGACGATCACCTTCGGTCGCACCAGACCGACGCCGTACTCGATCTCCTTCGGTGTCCACCACGAGTTGAGACCGACCGCGATCGCACCCAGGCACTGTGCCGCCCAGAACGTGACGACCCACTCGGGCGAGTTCGCGGCGAGGATCCCGACCCGGTCGCCCTTGCCGACACCGTGGTCCTCGCGCAGTGCGGTGGCCACGGCGGCGACCGCATCGGCGTGCTCGGCGAAGGACAGGCGGCGGTCCGCGGTGACGAGGTAGTCGCGGTCGCCCCAGGTCTTCGACGCGGCAACCAGGTCGCCGACCCGGCGGTCGCGGTTGCGCACCACGGGAATTCGGTTGCCGCGCACCTCCTCCGGGGCGATCTCGAAGCGACCCCCCGGCCCGGTGAGTGCCGCGACGACCTGCTGAACCATCTGCTGTAGATCTGCTGGTGCTGACATGGACGTGCCCTTCCGACGAGTACCCGGCCCCGTTCTCGGCTGACAACATCTCATCAGAATCGACGTGAAAAGTGGCCTGTACCACTGAACGGGAGTGCACGCGACGGTGCGTGAACAGACAACGAGGCCCGCCCCCGGGAATCGGGAGCGGGCCTCGCGATGGATCCGCCGTCAGTTGGCGGCTGCGGCGAGACCGCTTTCGATGTCGGCGAGGATGTCGTCGATGTGCTCGATGCCGACCGCCAGGCGCACCAGGCCGGGCGTGACACCCGCGGCGAGCTGTTCCTCGGCCGTGAGCTGCGAATGCGTCGTCGACGCGGGGTGGATGACCAGCGAGCGGACGTCACCGATGTTGGCGACGTGGCTGTGCAGCGTCAGGGCGTCGACGAACTTCTTGCCGGCGTCGACACCGCCCGCGAGCTCGAACACGACGATCGCGCCGGTGCCGCGCGGCGCGAGCTGCTTGCCGCGTTCGAACCACGGGGACGACGGCAGACCGGCGTACGACACCGACTCGACCTCCGGCCGGGCCTCGAGGAATTCGGCGACGCGCTGGGCGTTGGCGACGTGCCGCTCGACGCGCAGCGACAGGGTCTCCAGGCCCTGGGCAATGAGGAACGCGTTGAACGGTGCGACGGCGGAACCGAGGTCGCGCAGCAGCTGGACGCGGGCCTTGAGTGCGTAGGCCGGCGCGCCGAGGTCGGCGAAGACGACGCCGTGGTAGCTCGGATCGGGCGTCGTGAAGTTGGTGTGACGCCCCTGCGTCCAGTCGAACTTGCCGCCGTCGATGATCACACCGGCGATCGCGGTGCCGTGGCCGCCGAGGTACTTGGTGGCCGAGTGCACGACGATGTCGGCGCCGTGCTCGAGCGGACGCAGCAGATAGGGGGTGGCGACCGTGTTGTCGACGATCAGCGGCAGGCCGTTGTCGTGCGCGACCCCGGAGATGCCGGGGATGTCGAGGATGTGATTCTTCGGATTCGCGATGGTCTCGCCGTAGAACGCCTTGGTGTTCGGGCGGATCGCCGCGGCCCACTGCTCGAGGTCGTCGGGATCCTCGACGAAGGTGACCTCGATGCCGAGCTTGGGCAGCGTGTAGTGCAGCAGATTGTAGGTGCCGCCGTACAGGTAGGGGCTGGCGACGATGTGGTCGCCTGCCTCGGCGAGGTTGAGGATCGCGAAGGTCTCGGCGGCCTGGCCGGACGACAGCAGCAGCGCCGCGACGCCACCCTCGAGCGCGGCGATGCGCTGCTCCACCGCGTCCTGGGTGGGGTTCATGATGCGCGTGTAGATGTTGCCGGGCTCGGCGAGACCGAACAGTGCGGCAGCGTGATCGGTGCTGTCGAAGGTGTAGCTGGTGGTCTGGTAGATCGGCAGGGCGCGGGCCTTGGTGTCGCCACCGGCGGGCTGGCCGACGTGGATCTGCTTGGTTTCGAAACTCCAGCTCGCCGTGGGATCGACGGCGTCGGGGGTGGTCTCGCTCATCGGTGCTGCTCCGTACTACTCGATATTTCTGGGACTTCGGGGAAGGAACTCGGCGGTGGTCCGGCACGAGGCGGCGTTCGGACAGACGGCTGCGGCCGACTCGCCGGCCGGCGCGGACACCACGCTGGGGAGGATCGGGCGGGGACGCTCAGCGACCCGAACACCCGCAGATACACATGTACTGCGCACGACGACGCATCGACGGGCGACCCGTCGACCATGCTCGTGTGTTGCTCACGAACCCGACAATAACCGGTGAACCTGATCCCGACCAGCGTTCCGGGGACGCGTCGCGTCGGCCCGGCGGGCGAGGGTCAGGCCGTTTCGAGGACCGTGCGGACCGGCGTCGCGTTGCGGGTCAGGTCGAGCACCGGGCAGTGTGCGTCGACCGCTTCCTGCAGTTCCAGGTAGCGTTCCCGCGATTCCGGTCCGGTGAGGGTCACGACGACGCGGACCTCGCCGAACCCCGCACGGACGGAGTCGTCGAAACCGAAGAAGCCGCGCACGTCCAGATCGCCCTCGGCGCGGGCGGTGATCCCGTCGACGGTGATACCGAGCTTCTCGGCCCACACCCGGTACGTCACGACCTGGCAGGACAACAGCGAGGCGAGGTAGTACTCGACGGGGTTGGGGGCGGTGTTCTCGCCGCCGAGCGCGGGGGGTTCGTCGACCTCGACCTCGAACCGGCCGAGGGTCACGGTGCTCGCGACCGCGGAGTGGGCTCGGGCGTCGGCGCGGAACACGACCGCGGCCTTGGTCGGGTCCTCGCTCACGGCGTCGTGGTTGGCCGCGACGACGGCCTGCAGGTGGGAGACGGGTGCAGTGGTCATGAGGGTCCTTCGAAGCGGAGTGCCGGTTGGGTATCGCGACGGAACCACATTTCCGATCTATGCACTAGGGAATTGCGCGCACGGATTTTCGGCCTTGCGCATTCGGCACTGCAGCGCTCACGCGAGCGTCGATACCGACGCCCGACGGCATTCGTGAGCGAGGATCAGCGCAGATCGCGCTGTCGGAACGCGAACAGACCGGCCACGATGAGGGCCGCGGCGACGGTGGTCAGCCACAGCACGGGAGTGGCCGTGAACTCGCTCCCGGGCAGTTTCGGTGCGTGGCCGAACGGCTCGAGATCGAGCACCCATTGGGGGAGATGCGCGATCGGCCCGATGAACAACACGGCCAGGAATGCGGCCAGCACGCCCCACGCGACCGGTGCGAAGCGCGGTGCCATACCGAACAGGGCGACGGTCACTCCGGTGAGAACCCATATGGCGGGCAGTTGGACCAGGGCCGCACCGAGCACCTTTCCCAGGACGCTGCCGTCACCGACCGCGACCGTGTAGGTCAGGGCCGCACTGACACCGGCGACGGTCATCGCCACGATCGGGCCCGCCAGCGAGAACACGATATGTCCGGCAGCCCAACGCATTCGCCCGACCGACCCAGCGAGCACCGGCTCGGTGCGCTGTGCATCCTCCTCGGAGTGCAGCCGCAGGGCCGCCGAGATCGCGTACGCCGCGCCGGCGACGCCGAGCAGACTCATCGCGTACCCGATGAACGAGAGTTCGAGCGACTGGGACCCACCCATCCGCACGACCAGGTCGCGGATCGCCGCGTTGTCGCCGAGCTGATCGCCGACACCCTTCGCTGCGCTTCCGATGAGCAGGCCGTACAACCCCAGGCCGACGGTCCAGGCGAGCAGGGTGCCGCGCTGCATCCGCCAGGCCAGTCCCAGCGGTCCGGCCAGAGCGGGCGGCGCCTCGGACGGCCCGGGGCGTGGCTCGATCAATCCCGCACCGATGTCACGCCTGCGCGCGAGTGCGTAGGCCAGGGTGGTCGCGCCCGCGGTCGTGGCGAGCAGTGGCACCACCACCCACCACCGTTCCGCCGCGAACGGCCGCATCTGCAGTGCCCAGCCGAGCGGGGAGAACCAGGAGAGGGTCCCGGATCCGGCATCGCCGACGGCCCGCAGCGCGAAAGCGGTACCCAGCACCGCGAACGCGATACCGCGCGAGATCCGTGCGCTCGCGCTGAGCTGTGCCGCGACCGCCGCGATCGCTGCGAACACCGCCCCGGACAGCGCCAGCGCGGCTCCGTAACCTGCCGATCCGCCGAGCGGCAATCCCTTGCCGAGAAGAGCTGCGGTGCAAAGGAAGCCGGTGAGAATCGATGCGCCGAATGCCATCAGCAGTGCCGCGGTGAGCCCGGCGTACCGTCCCACCACGGTGGACCCGATCAACTCCGCCCGCCCGGTTTCCTCCTCGGCTCGGGTGTGCCGCACGACCGTGAGGATCGTCGCTATCGCGATCAGCGTGAAGTAGGCGCCGGCCTTCCACAGGCCGACCGAACCGAGGCTCGTGCCGAACATCGGTCCGTACATGGCGATTTCGGCGTGACTCGCGTTCGTCGCCGCCGCGAAGCGGGCGAGCTCGGCGTCGGATGTGTACAGGCTCTGGACGCTCGCGACATAGAGGGGTGGGGCGATCGCGAACAGTGCGACCCACAACGGCATCGAGATCCGGTCGCGCCGCAGGTACAGACGCAGCAGCGCGCCGGTACCCGCGAGATCGTGACCGGTGGTCGAGGGGCGCTCGCGTGTCGTGGTCATCGCGGCACCCGTTCGGCATCGATGGGTGTATCCGTCCGGTAGTGCTGCAGGAAGAGCTCTTCCAGAGTCGGAGGCGCCGAGATCAGGCTGCGGACCCCGGCGTCGCCGAGCGTCCGGATCAGCGCGCCCAGGTGCTCGCCGTCCACCTGGCAGTGCAGGACGTTGCCGTCGCGCCGCACGTCCGCGACGCCGGGCAGGTGTTCGACGTCGCCCGGGTCCCCGAGCAGTTCGGCCGTGATCGACGTCCGACGCAGGTGCCGCATGTCCGCCAGAGACCCGGATTCGACCACGCGGCCGTCGCGGATGATCGTCACGCGTTCGCATAGGGCTTCCACCTCGGAGAGGATGTGACTCGACAGCAGGACCGTCGTGCCGCGATCACGGGCCTCGGAGATGCATTCGCGGAAGACCGTCTCCTTCAGCGGGTCGAGGCCGGTGGTCGGTTCATCGAGCAGGAGCAGGTCCGCGTGGGACGAGAAGGCCGAGATCAGCGCGACCTTCTGGCGGTTCCCCTTCGAGTACGCGCGGGATCGCTTGGTCGGATCCAGCTCGAAACGCTCGATCAGCTCGGCGCGGCGATCCGGGTCGAGACCGCCGCGCATCCGGCCGAGCAGGTCGATGACTTCACCGCCGGTCAAGGACGGCCACAGTGTCACGTCGCCGGGGACGTACGCCAGCGAACGGTGCAGGTCCACCGCATCGGTCCACGGATCGCGACCGAAAACGGTTGCGGTACCCGAGGTTGCGCGCAGACTCCCGAGCAGGATGCGGATGGTCGTGGACTTGCCGGCGCCGTTGGGTCCGAGGAATCCGTGGATTTCCGCGCGACCGACCTCGAGGTCGAGACCCGCGAGTGCGCGGGTGGAGCCGAAGGTCTTCACGAGGTCCCGCGTTTCGATGACGTTCGTCATTCCTGCTCCTGCCGGATGCCGGCCTCCTTCGCCCGCCGAGCGAGTCGCCGGAGAAACGCTCGGTGATCCGGCACCCTCGTCGATTCAGGGTGTGGCCGATGCGGTGGAGTCGGGTCCGCGTCCGGCGGGCTCGGCCGGATCGATTCGTCGGTCCTTTCCCGATGGTAGGAGCAGATCGACGGAATGTCCCGGCCCGTGCCCGCCGGAAGGTCCCGCAGGCGTGGGCGGAGAACTCAGAGCAGGTGCACCTTCTTGTACAGGATCTTCGACGGGCCGCCGATCAGTCCGACGCTGTCGAGGAACGTCATGAGCTTCGCGCCGGACTTGCGAACCCGGTCGTGGTAGTGCGTGTTGGCCTTCGCCTCGGCGACCGCGCGATCGCGGTCCAGGCCGGCGTTGGCGTAGACCTCTTCGCGGATCATGCTCTTGACCACGAAGTAGACCGTTACGGCCGTATTGATCCGCTCGACCTGCAGGCGCAGCTTGCTCGCGCCGGTCAGTCGCCGTGCGACCTCCTCGCGGGCGAACCGGATGTGCCGGGCCTCTTCGAGGACGTGGATCTTGCTGACCGTACGGGTGACCGGTTGCACGCGTTCGTCGCGCATGAAGTCGCGCTGCATCATGTCGAGGATCTCCTCGGCGGCCATGACGCTCGCGTAGGCGTTCGCGCCGCGGAAGAAACCACCCCACAGTCGGCCGAGGCGATGAATGTACGGCGCGGGTCCGTAGCCGGGCATGCCGAGGCGCTCGCCGGCGCGGGCGAACATCACCGAGTGGCGGCACTCGTCGGCCACCTCGGTGAGGGCGAACTGCACGTGACGTGAGTGCTTGTTGCGGTTGTACACGTCGCGCAGAAGCATCTGCATGAGCAGGATCTCGAACCACAGGCCGACGCTGGAGACGCTTGCGGCCTCGTGCTTGGTCAGTTCGATGCGCTGTTCTTCGGTCATCTCGTCCCACAGGGCGGTGCCGTACAGCGTGCTCCACTCGGGGGTCATGCCGTACTTGTCCTCGGGGATGGGTGCCTCCCAGTCGACCTCGATCATCGGGTCGTACGACTTCCGGGCGACCGATGCGAGCAGGCGCCGGGCCGTGTCCTCGCGGTCCGACAGGGCCACCTTCGGCACGAATCCCCGGGTGGTGGCGGTGTCGGCAACATCCTGGGAGCGCGTGAGCGATGCGGTCATGTCTCCACCTTTAGTGTGACGGACAGTAACTGTTAACCCGAGGCTACAGTCAGTGCCCGCACGGCACAATGGGTGAAGTGCAGCCGAGTGGTCCCGGCCCGCTGCAGCGGGCTCGCCGACGCGCATGCACAATCGACAGACCCGAAGTATCTGGAGGTACATCGCCATGTGTTATCCCGTGACCTGCCCGGTGTGTGGCAAGACCGGCTGGGAAGGATGCGGCCAGCACGTCGACGACGTGATGCGCGACGTCCCGGTCGCCGAACGGTGCACGTGCGCCGACCAGGCAGTCGCGGGACGCTGACGCCGCTGCCGCGAACCGGGGTCAGTGCGGTTCGCGGGCCTTCGTGACCCGGGAACGGCCCGGGGAGAGGAACGCCGCGACCACGGCGCCGATCGCGAGGATCACCGCGATCGTCCACGACGCCTGCTGCATGCCGGCGAGGAACGCCGACCGCGCCAGGTCCGCGAGTTCGTCCCCACGTGGTCCCGCGGCCTCCGCGACCTTCAGTGCCGACGCCAGCGAATCCGAGACGGCGGTACTGGCGGTCGGATCCGGAATCGCGGCCGCGACCGGTTCGATCTTCCGGCCGTACATCGCGGCGAGCATGCTGCCCGCGACCGCCACGCCGATCGCCGCGCCGAGTTCGCGGGTGGCGTCGTTGACCGCGGACGCCACTCCCTGCTTGTCGTCGGGCGTGCTCGACACGATCGCGTGTGTCGCCGGCGCAGAGACCATGCCCAGCCCGACGCCCGGCAGCAACAGGGCCACGTTGATGAGAACGGTCGACGACTGCGGATCGAGATTCCCGATCAGCACGAACGAGCCCGTGAGGACGGCGAGGCCGCCGGTGAAGAGGAAGCGCAGCCCGACTCGCGGGACGAGCGGTGGGATGAGCACCGACACCGTCATCACCAGCAGGATGAGCGGGATCAACTGGATCGACGAGCCGAGCGGCGAGTAGCCGAGCACCAGCTGCAGGTACTGCACGACGATGAAGAAGACGCCGAACATCGCGACGAACTGGAACAGCAGTGTCAGTGCCCCGGAGCCGAATGCGCGATGGGTGAACAACCGGACGTCGAGCAGGGGAGCGGGCGTCCGTAGTTCGGTGAGGACGAAACCCGTTGCGGCAGCGAGACCCAGAATGATGCAGGCGAGGACCGTCGCGTCGGTCCAGCCGCGGTGTGGCCCCTCCATGAGCCCGAACACGAACAGGCCCACCGCGATGATCGACAGGGCGCTGCCGACCAGGTCCGGCGGGAAGTGTTCGTGAGCCCGCGACGACGCGATCGTCAGCGACGCCACGAGCAGCACCACGGCGGCCACCGCGAAGCTGACGAAGATCATGATCCACGAGCTGTATTCGAGGATGACGCCGGAAACGAGCAGGCCGGCGATGCATCCCGCACCCGCGGTTCCGGCCCAGACACCGACCGCCCGTGCACGGCGTTCCTCCGGGAATCCGGCGGTGATCACCGAGAGGGTCGCGGGCATGACCAGGGCCGCGCCCAGTCCGGCGAGGCCGCGCGCGGCGATGATCCATGTCGGGCTGTCGAGCACGAGGGGCAGTGCCGACGATACGGCGACGACCGCCAGACCTGCGACCAGCACGCCGCGGCGGCCGTAGCGGTCGCCGAGTGCGCCGGCCGGGAGCAGGAACGCCGCGAGCACGAGCGTGTAGCTGTCCACGATCCAGGTCAGCTCGCTCTGGGTCGCACCGATGTCGACGGCGATGTCGGGCAACGCCATGTTCAGCGACGCCATCGCGGCGACGACGAGGGCCACGGCCGCGCAGGCGACGATCAGCAACCACCACTGCGCCCGCGTCAGGCGTGACGGGTGTTCGAGTGTTGCGGTGGTGCTGGTCGAGCTTTTTTCCGATGTTTCGGACACGAGCCGGCCTTCCCGGAGCGGGGTCACGAAGAAACGAGACTGTCGGTATCGTAACCGAACTGTCGGTATCACAGGCAAGGGCGAAGCCGAACGGATACAACTGTGGACGTGAGTACCCAGCCCCTGCCTGCCCCCGATGACGACGGTCGCGACCCGGTCGCCCCCGGTCGGTACGGCGACGAGGACCCCCGCAAGGCGAGGTCGCGGGCACGGCTGCTCGATGCTGCGACCGCACTGCTCGCGAAGGGCGGAGCGGAAGCGGTCACCATCGATGCGGTGACCGGACTGGCACGCGTCGCGCGGGCCACCCTCTACCGGCATTTCGCCAACGGCGAGGAACTCGTCGCGGCGGCCTTCGCGCGAATGCTGCCCCCGATCCCGCCCGTGCCGGACGGTGACCTGCGCGATCAGCTGGTGGCGCTGGTCGTCGCGCAGGCCCGGATCCTCGACGAGATCCCGATCCCGCTGACCGCGATGTGCTGGATGGGGCTCGGACCGGGGCTCGGGGACTACTCCAGCGCCGAGGCGCTGAGCCACGAACGCCCGGAACTGCTCTCGCTGCGTGAGCGTCTCGTCGAGCGGTACCGCGAGGCATTCGACCGCGTCTTCGTCACCCCGACCGCGCGGGAGCAGCTCGGTGACTTCGACTACGACCTCGCGCTCGCGCAGCTGATCGGGCCCGTCGTGTTCACGAAACTCGCGACCCTGCCGTCACTCGATCACGCGGCGTGCGAACGCATCGTCGACGACTTCCTGGCCGCACGGGGATGCCGCCCGGTCAGGAACGGGCCGCGCGCAGTACCGACGGTCGCAACCGATGAAAGTCCTTGACGCGTAGGTTCCAGATCGACCGCACCTCGAACTCGCCGGACGCGCGGAGCCGGTCGGCCAGTGCCGAATCGACGAGGATCGTGCCGGGGCGTGCCACACCGGTCAATCGCGCCGCGATGTTGACGACCGAGCCGAACAGGTCGCCGAACCGTGCCAGGGCCGGACCCCATGCCAGCCCCACCCTCAGCTCCGGGGCGTCCGGCCGGGCCCCGAACGACTCCTGCAGCGCCAGCGCGATCCGGGCTCCGTCGACGGGATCCTCCGCTGCGAACATCACCTCGTCGCCGACGGTCTTGATCACCCATCCGTGGCCCTGCGCGATGACGGTGGTCACAGCGGACTCGAACTCCTCGAGCAGGTCGCTGAGTTCGTCGGCCTCGATGCGGCTCGTCAGGCGCGTGTAGCCGACCATGTCGGCGAAACCCACGACCAGGTCGCGGCTCGTCGCGTCCTCGCGGGCCCGCACGATGTTGCGTTCGGTCGTCGCGACCAGGTGGCGGCGCCACACGAACATCTGGGTCTCCTCGACGAGTTGCAGGACGTCGCGCAGCAGGGTGCCGACGAACTCGTCGATCTCCGCGGGGGCCGGGGCGGTTCCCGCATAGGCCGTGTCGAGCCGGTCGAGGAGATGGGTGTTGAGCAGCGACACCTGCCATTCGGCGAGGCGGGACATCGACTGGCCGAGTGACCGCGCGGCGGGCACCTCCATGTCGGGGGAGACCGCGCCGCTGGAGACGAGCGCCGAGATGTTCCGCAGTGCCTGCACGTCCCCGTCGGTGAACATCACCGCACCCGGATCCGGGTCGACGGCGAAACCCAATGCCTGCCAAAGACGCTGGGCACGCTCGGTCGAAACCCCGGCGAGTTCCGCGGCCTGTCGCTGGGTGTAGCGGCGGTCGCCTCCGAGCAGGGAACGTTCGAATGCGCGCTGCACTCCTGTCAGCAACTCCGGGTCGAGCGACATGGTCGCCTCCGACACCGCCGACCCGCGGTCGTCCGTCTGCCGATCCGAAGCCTCCACGCCTGCTCTCCTCACCGCCGCCGGGGCGACCGACCACCTGCTCGGCGAACACCCACCGTTCACGCCGCGGACACGACGTGACCTTCGAAGAGTCGCACACGGTCGTGTCGTACCTCTGTGCGACAGTGTTCGCGATCCACCCACCCCGGGACCGAATTCACCCGAAGCCAGGAAGGACGTGGCATGCCGCCCCGCAGACGAGCCGGAGCAGACCACCTCAGCGACGAGCAGCTTGCCGAGCTGACCACCGCACTTGCTGAGGACCGGCGCGCGACCGTCTATCTCATCGAGGGTATTCCGAGTTTGGGCATCGAGCCGGGGACATCGGCGAAGGTCATCGGTATCGACGGTCGCACCGTCACGGTCCGGCCCAAGGGCGTCAACGACGAACTGCCCTTCGAATACGACGAACTGCGCCTGACCCGGCCGGCGACGCCGAAGTCCCGGGCCGCCGAGCCGACTCCGGCCGCGCCGCGCCCGTCCGCGAAACCGGCACCCGCTCCCGCACCGAAGCCGGCCGCCGCGTCCGTGTCGAAGCCCGCCGCCTCGAATCCGACACCGAAGCCCGCCTCGAACGCGGCGCCGAAGCCCGCGACGAAGGAGACCGCTGTGCCCACACCCCCCTCGCAGTCCGCCGAGCCCGCCCCGAAGCCGAAGACCGCGACCCGCAGGCCGAAGAAGCAGCCCGGCGTCAGCATCACGATCACGATCGACCCGGACAACGAATGGACGGTGGCGGTCGCACACGGTGCGCGACGGGTCGGAAAGCCCACGCCGGTCGGTCCGGACGCGGTCGAACGGGCCGTGCGGGAACTGGGTGACGAGACCGCGCTCGAGGCCGTGCAGTCGGTGATCGACGAGGCGCGGCAGGCCGCCGAGGAGCGGGTCGCTCAGCTCAGCGCTCAATTGGAGGAAGCCAAAAAAGCTCTGGAGAGCCTCGGAGCGACCGGCATCCAGATAGGCTGACTCGCTGACGCGGCCTGTCGTGGCCGGGCGGGAGGGGCCTAATGTTCAAGAAGTTGGCGATGGCGTTCGCGGCAACGATTGCCCTGATCGGAGGCGGCGCCGGGGTGGCGACGGCGGTACCCGGAGGGATACCGCTCGGCGGTGGGTCCGGCATCACGCTCGGTGACGGAACCACCGACATCTTCGACTGCACCCTGAGCACGATCGGTTACGACGCTGCCGGTCGTCTGGTCGGATTCACCGCGGCCCACTGCGGTGGCCCGGGCGCGACGGTCAAGTCCGAGCGCAACCTGGGCGCTGGCGTACTCGGCCGTGTGGTGGCCGGCAACGAGGCACTCGACTACGCGGTGATCCAGTTCGATCCGGGCAGGGTCACGCCGGTGAATCGGGTCGGGAACGTGACGATCACCGATGTGGGTGCGCCGCCGCAGTTCCCGAACCTGGCCTGCAAGGAGGGCCGCACCACCGGCAATACCTGTGGTCTCGTCTGGGGTGACGTGTTCGAGTCGCAGGAGACATGGACCCAGGTCTGCGTCGTCGAGGGCGACTCCGGTGCGCCTCTGGTCATCGGCACGACCCTCGTCGCGATGGTGAACGCGTACCTCGCAGCGCCGTGCATCGGCCCGGAGGTCGGCACCAACTTCAGCGCGATCCTGGCGGATGTGAACGCACGCGGCGGTGTCGGAAGCGGCTTCCGTCCCATCTGATTCCCGTGCTCGTGCGTGGTTCCGGTAGTTGCCGCTACCGAAACCACGCACGAGGGGTCAGACGCACACGGCGCCGATCGACGCGGACCCGACCAGCTTCGTGTACTTGGCGAGGACCCCGCGGGTGTACCTGGGCGGCAGCGGTTCCCAGCCGGTCCGGCGCTGCTCGAGTTCCGCGTCGTCGACGAGGAGATCGAGGGTGCCGTTCGCGACGTCGAGCCGGATCCGGTCGCCGTCGCGTACGAACGCGATCGGGCCCCCGTCGACGGCTTCCGGCGCGACGTGCCCGACGCACAAGCCGGTGGTGCCGCCGGAGAACCGGCCGTCGGTGAGCAGCAGGACGTCCTTGCCCAGACCCGCGCCCTTGATGGCTCCGGTGATGGCGAGCATTTCTCGCATCCCGGGCCCGCCCTTCGGACCTTCGTAGCGGATGACCACCACGTCGCCGGCGGTGATGGTGCCGTCCTCGAGGGCGTCCATCGCGGCCCGTTCACGTTCGAAGACGCGCGCGGTGCCCTCGAACACCGATTCGTCGAATCCCGCGGACTTGACCACCGCGCCCTCCGGGGCGAGCGTGCCCCGCAGGATGGTGATGCCGCCGGTCGGATGGATGGGGTTGCCGAGTGCACGCAGCACCTTGCCGTCCGGGTCGGGCGGCGCGATGTCGGCGAGGTTCTCGGCCACGGTGCGTCCGGTGACGGTCAGGCAGTCGCCGTGCAGCAGACCGGCGTCGAGCAGGGCCTTCATGACCACGGGTACACCGCCGATGTGGTCGACGTCCTTCATGACGTGCGCCCCGAACGGTTTGACGTCGGCGAGGTGGGGGACCCGCGCGCCCACTCGGACGAAATCGTCGAGTGTCAGTTCCACGTCGGCTTCGTGCGCGATCGCCAGCAGATGCAGGACCGCGTTCGTCGAACCTCCGAATGCCATCACGACCGCGATGGCATTCTCGAATGCCTCCTTGGTGAGGATGTCGGCGGTGGTGATTCCGCGGCGCAGCAGGTCCACGACGGCCTGCCCGCTGCGGCGCGCGAAGCCGTCGCGTCGCCGGTCCGTGGCGGGCGGCGAAGCGCTGCCGGGCAGGGACATGCCGAGCGCTTCGGCGGCGCTGGCCATCGTGTTCGCGGTGTACATCCCGCCGCACGCGCCTTCGCCGGGGCAGATCGCTCGTTCGATGGCGTCGAGGTCGTCGCGGGACATCAGCCCCCGCGCGCACGCGCCGACCGCTTCGAACGCGTCGATGATCGTGACGTCGCGTTCGGTGCCGTCGGACAGCTTCGCCGTGCCGGGCAGGATCGATCCGGCGTAGAGGAACACGCCGGCCAGGTTCAGCCGTGCCGCGGCCATGAGCATCCCGGGTAGCGACTTGTCGCATCCGGCGAGCAGTACCGATCCGTCGAGACGCTCGGCCTGCATCACCGTCTCCACGCTGTCGGCGATCACCTCGCGGGAGACCAGCGAGAAGTGCATGCCCTCGTGTCCCATCGAGATGCCGTCGGAGACGGAGATGGTCCCGAATTCCAGCGGGTAGCCTCCCGCCGCGTGCACCCCGTCCTTGACGGCCCGGGCCAGGCGTTCCAGCGACAGGTTGCACGGGGTGATCTCGTTCCACGACGACGCGACCCCGATCTGCGGCTTGTCCCAGTCGTCGTCGCCCATGCCGACCGCGCGGAGCATGCCGCGGGAGGCCGCCTTCTCGAGACCGTCCGTGACGTCGCGGCTGCGGGGTTTGATGTCGGGGGCGCCTTCGCTCATGACGTGTCTCCTCGGGGGTCGCGGCCGGTCAGGGCGAGCAATCGGTCCTGCAGTGGTGCGTCGTCCGGGACCGGTACCGGGTCGGCGAACAGGCCGCTCGCCGCGAGCATGTCCTTCTGGGGCTGCAGGTCCGCCCACACCGCCGCCACCAGGTCCGGGTCGAGGCGGTCGTCGCCCCCGACGCCTCGGGCGAGATCCCAGGTGTGGATCGCGATGTCCGCGACCTGCTGTTTCAGATAGTTGAGGCAGGGCACGACGCCGTACGACAGGTGCACGGGAGCGTCCGGGGCGGTGGCTGCCCATGCGGTGGTCGCGGACTCGGCGTAGCGGGACCATTCGGCGCGCAGGTCGTCACCGATCGGCGCGAGCGAGGCTTCGGCTTCGGCGATGGTCATGCCCGCCAACAACGGCGGGATCCACCGCTGTTCGTCGACCATGTGCTCGACCAGTTGGGCGATGTCCCACTCGGTGTCCGGTGTGGGGGCCTTCCAGTCGGTCACCTGTGCGAGCCGCTCGGTGAATCCGCGGGCCGCCGTGCGCTGCAATTCGAGCCAGTCGACTGCCATGGATTCAGCGTAGGTCCGACGGTGTTGGGATCATCGCGATTTCAAGTCCTGCCTGCGTCGGGGATTTCGGGAAGGATCGAACGACGGATACGTGCCCGGGCTCCGCAGGCCCGGGAACCGAGGAATCACGAGGAGAGTTCATGCCCGTCCCCACCGTCGAACTGGCCCCCGGCCTGACCGTCAGCGCACAGGGCTACGGCGCCATGTCGGTCGCCCCCGTCTACGGCGGGACCGATCCCGACGCGGCGCTGGCGACGCTGCACCACGCCGTGGACCTGGGCGTGACGTTCATCGACACCGCCAATGTCTACGGCGACGGCCTCAGCGAGACCGTGGTCGGCAAGCTGCTGAAGGACCGCCGCGACGAGGTGCAGCTGGCCACCAAGTTCGGGCTGGTCGGCGCGCTGGGCGGCAGCACTCCCGCCGGCAACCGCCGCATCAACGGTCGTCCCGAGTACGCCCGGCAGGCGATCGACGAGTCGCTGCAGCGGCTGGGCGTCGACAGCGTCGACCTGTACTACCTGCACCGCGTCGACCCCGAGGTCCCGATCGAGGAGACGGTCGGCGCACTGGCCGAACTGGTCCGCGCCGGCAAGATCCGGAACATCGGACTGTCGGAGGCGACCGGCGACGAACTGCGCCGCGCGCACGCCGTCCATCCGATCGCGGCGATCCAGTCCGAGTGGAGCATCGTCTCGCGCGACGTCGAGAAGCACGTGGTCCCGACCGCCGCGGAACTCGGCATCGGGTTCGTGCCGTACTCGCCGGTGAGCCGCGGTCTGCTGACCGACGCGTTCGACGCGACGCAGATCGAGGAGAAGGACCTGCGTCGCCGGTTCCCGCGCTTTGCGGAGGATGCACTGCCGGGGAACCTGAAGGTGCGCGGTGAGGTCCGGGCGGTCGCCGACGAGCTCGACGCGACCATCGCGCAGGTGGCGCTGGCGTGGCTCGACGACAAGGCCCGCACGTTCGGGCTGCCGTCGGTGTCGATTCCGGGCACCCGTTTCGCCGAGCGGGTCACCGAGAACGTGGGTGCGCTGGACCTGACGCTCGACCGGGAGCAGGTCGCTCGCCTGGACGCGCTGGCGGATCTGGTGGTCGGTCAGCGGGCCGCCGACCCGACGTGGGTGTCCCTCGGCCGCGAGTAGTACCCGAAAGTAACCTGTCTGGACGGGTTAAGGTCTAGACATCATGAAGCGCGTGTGGCTGGTCTGGGGCATCGGAGTCTTCGCTTACGTCGTCGCAGTCCTGCACCGCACGGCCTTCGGTGTCTCGGGTCTGGCCGCAAGCGACCGGTTCGACGTCTCCCCGGCCGTCCTGTCCGGGTTCGTCGTCCTGCAGATCGTCGTCTACGCCGGCATGCAGATCCCGGCCGGGGTGCTGCTGGACAGGTTCGGTTCGCGCACGATGATCGCGACCGGCGCCGCGGTCATGGCGATCGCGCAACTCGTCCTCGCGACCACCGAATCGCTTCCCGTCGCCTACGCGGCCCGGGTGTTCGTCGGCGCCGGTGACGCGCTGACGTTCATCTCGGTGCTGCGGCTGGTTCCGGTGTGGTTCGAGCCGCGGCGGGTACCGCTGATGTCCCAGCTGACCGGCATCCTCGGTCAGCTGGGGCAGGTGCTCTCCGCGGTGCCGTTCGTCCTGATCCTGTCCGGCGCCGGCTGGACCGCCGCGTACGGAAGCGCCGCGGCGCTCGGCGTGCTCGCGTGTGTGCTGGTCGTCGCGATCGTGCGCGACGCACCGCCCGGCGTCGAGGTGCGCTCGGAACCGGCCGGTCTGCGCGCGGTCGGTGGGCAGATCGCCGTCGTGTGGAAGCGCCCGGGCACCCGGCTCGGGTTCTTCACGCACATGGGCACCCAGTTCTCGGTCACCACGTTCGCGCTGATGTGGGGCATCCCGTACCTGCAGTCCGCGCAGGGCCTGTCCGCCGCGGCGGCCGGTTCGCTGCTCACCGTGTCGGTGGCGACCGCCATCCTCGCCGGACCGATCCTCGGCGTGCTGTCGGGGCGGTTCCCGAACCACCGATCCTGGCTGGTGCTCGGCAGCGTGCTCGCCAGCGTCACCATGTGGTCGGTGGTGCTGGCGTTGCCGGGCCCCGCCCCGCTGTGGCTGCTGGTGCTGCTGATCATCGTCATCTCGGTCGGCGGCCCCGGTTCGATGATCGGCTTCGACTACGCCCGCGCCTTCAACCCGAGCACGGCGCTGGGCACCGCCAACGGCATCGTGAACATCGGCGGCTTCCTCGCGACCCTCATCGTCGTGCAGGTCATGGGTATCGTGCTCGAGCGGCTCGGCGGATACACGTTCGATTCTTTCCGGGTGGCCTGGCTGGCGCAGTACCCGATCTGGGCGATCGCGATCACCGGCATCCTGATCTCGCGCGGCAAGGCCCGCCGCGTCGCGGGGGTGTCACCCCGCACGCTTCGGCAGGTGCTGTTCGACCGTTCCGGCGGCCGTCGCAGAAAGCTGGCAGACTCGGACGAGAGCACGTTCGAGGAGGATTGACAGTGACAGCGGCGGTGGGCGACACGGATCACGGCGATCTGGTCGCTCTGCAGGATCCCGTGATCGACCCGATTTCCGAACACGAGCGTCCCCCGGTCGAGCTGCAGCGCGATATCCAGCGGTTCCTCATGGTGTACAAGTTCGGCATCGACGAGATGATGACGAAGATCAACATCCTGCGCGACGAGTTCTCGTACATCCACGACTACAACCCGATCGAGCACGTCAAATCGCGGCTCAAGTCCCCCGACTCGATCCTGCAGAAGGCTCGGCGCAAGGGCGTGCCGCGAAATCTCGAAGCCATTCGCGAGCACATCCGCGACATTGCGGGTATCCGCATCACGTGCAGTTTCACCTCCGATGTCTATCGGATCATGGAGATGATCACCCGGCAGGGCGACGTGGGTGTGGTCGAGATCGAGGACTACATCGAGCATCCCAAACCCAACGGCTACCGCAGTGTGCACGTGATCGTCGAGATCCCGGTGTTCATGTCCGACCGCGTCGAATCCGTGTACGTCGAACTGCAGATCCGCACGGTCGCAATGGATTTCTGGGCGAGTCTCGAGCACAAGATCTACTACAAGCACGACCGTGCCGTTCCCGACGAGCTGCGCGACGAACTGCGTCTCGCGGCCGACACCGCGCGCGACCTCGACCTGCGCATGGAGTCGCTGCACGAACGCGTCCACGGAACATTCTGATCGAAATCCGCACGGGCGGAAGGTATCCGCGCGCTGCCCGCACCGCGCGTTTGTCGTTTCGCTCGGTGGATTCCGTGACAGTCCGGACTCGTATCGGATCCGGGGAGCGCAAACTCATCGCGCCCGCTTCAGTGCACGGGCAACCCGAAAGCGATCGCGAAGTGGCGGTGGGCGCAGAAGTTCGACTGCGTCGGGCCGGGCGATGAGCGCGCGTCGATCGGGTTCGTCGCGCAGTTGCCTGAGGAGCCCGAGCAAAGTGTTGGGTTCGACAGGCAGTACGTGCGCCATCAGTGTGATCCTGTGCGCGTTGTCGTGCGGCGTTCGCGCGAACTCGGGTACGAACGCGGTGTGCAAGTCGATCGCAGGATGCTTGTCCGGACCGAAGTTCCCCCCGAGATCACCGACGTCGATGGCAGAGATTTCGTCCCAGGGAAGAAACAGTCGGGAAACCGTGGTGGAAAACAGTATTCGTCGTCGAACGTAGCGTTCGACACCGCCCTGATAAATGCTCACCGCTGTATCGATGCGGATCAGCGTGAACAACAGGATGAGGCTGATCGAGCCTGCCGCGAAGACCGCCATGAAGGTCGCATCGTCGCGAGTGTCGCGACCGGACGGAAGCAGAAATTCCCCGACGCCCAGGTGCCAGCCGATTGCGGCGGATGCGCCGTATGCGGCCCCACCGGCCAACGCTGTTGTCAGGAAGGGAACCAACTTCCGGCTCATCGGGATGTGCACTCCTGCGCCGTAGTCGGAATGTTCGCGGACGTGAACAGTGCTCGGCAGGCGGATATGTCGAAATCCTGATTCCCGGAACGAGACAAGGGAAAGCGAAAGCGTCACCGCTGCTCCACCGAAAAACCCGACGGACACGAACACGGGAGCGTGGGCCAGGTTGTGCAGGGAAAGAATGAGGCACAGCATTCCGATTCCCGAGAGCGCACACGACAGGAGGAGCGGTAACAGACGCAGGAACTGCGGCCACGGTGTGTGTTCCTCCCCGTCCGGAGTTGTTCCCACCCTCGGCGAATCGGATTCCGGCAGAGGCCCGGTCATTTGCACTCCAGTTCATAGGTGGTTTGCGGTGCTATTGCTCGAGCCACTGCCAACCTGCCTGCATGGACTTCGAAGTGAGGTATGTCGCGCCTGCACCGGCCAATGCGCCCGCCACCAGACCGACTGCGGTCCCTAAACCTGGAGCGATCATGGTTCCGAGAGCGGCGCCGCCCTTGGCCCCATAGAATGCAGCGCCGAAACCGACAGCAGAGCCGACGCTTTCCGTCACCACCGCTTGGGTCGGTTCCATGCCCCCTTCGATGTCGTTGTGGATGGCCGGGACGGTGCCGATTGCGGTAGCGAACGGTCCGAGCCCCCGCGCGACGCTTCGGGCGACGTCGTCGGCCGACGAAATCGCTGCGTTCAACAACCCCGTTCCGGTTGCGTCTGCCATCAGACCGATGGTCGAGGCTGCAACGGTGGCTTCCATGTCCGGTCGCCACGAAAACTCGCCGTTCTCGGAGCGAATGATCTTTCCGGGTATAGCTGCTCGACCTGCATCTTCGAGTGCTGTTACCGCAGTTCCGATTCGGGCAGATGCGTCGACGGCGGCAGCTTCGGCCTGGAGGAGTCCTTCGAGGACCGCGACGGTGAGCACAGCGGCATCCCGCTCGAGCCGGACTCGGGCGATCTCGAAGCTTTCCCGGTCCGGAAGAAGTAGTTGCAGCAGAGCGATCTGGGAGGACGCATCGACGATGCCGTCGTCGTGGACAGTGAACTCCTGTTGCTCGGCGCTGCGCACGACCGCCGTCAGATGCGTGCGCGCACCTTCGACGATGACGGCGCCTGTGCGATAGGCGTCTGCGACCTGTTGGAGAGCCCCGGCGATTGCGCTGCCCAGTGACCTTTCACGCACGATTCGTGCGGCCGCAGAACTTGCGGCATCACTCGTCCACTGCTCGGCGAGTGCGTCCTGGTCGTCGACGAGGCTTCTGAGGCGTCCGTCCAACTTCGCGACGAGTCCGTCGAGAGAGCCTGCCGTCCCCCGCAGCGCGTCGGGATTCCAGGCGGCTACGGCGGAGACCGTCGGCGTCACCGGGGCAGATCCATCGCGGAGAGTGCGGCAACGAAATCAGCTTCGGTGATCTCGTAGTCGTTCGCGGAGCCGTCGGCGAGGTCGGCGATCTCCAGCAACCGCGAGTGCACGTTGCTCAGTGCGAATGCAGCTGCCAGATTCGTGCGGACACACAGTTCTGCGAAATCGGTTCCGGGAAGCGCCGATTGCGACTGTTCGAACGGTTCTCCGATATTCCATTCGGCGATAGCTTCGGCCGTGCCGGTGACGGATGCGGCAAACGCACGTAGTGCCTCCGGATCGACCTTCAACGTCACTGTCCCCCCGAACAGAATCCCCCGATGTGTTCCGTCGAACCATAGCAAACGATGTGCCAGCCATCGGCGGCCAAGTAATGCCGATGGAATCCGCACGGGCGGAAGATATCCGCGCGCTGCCGACATCGCGCTGCTGTCTTTCCCCTCGGCGGCTCCGGGTGACGAATACAGAAACGCCCCCGCGGTTCCGGAGGGAAACCGCGGGGGCGTCTGAGCTCAGGATCTACTTGTAGGAGTAGAAGCCCTCACCGGTCTTGCGGCCGAGGCGACCGGCGTCGACCATGCGGCGCAGCAGCGCCGGCGGCGCGAGGTGCGGCTCGGCGAACTCGTCGTACAGCGACTGTGCCGCGTTGAGCGCGACATCGAGGCCGACGGTGTCGAGCAGCGTGAGCGGACCCATCGGGTAGCCGCAGCCACCCTTCATCGCGGCGTCGATGTCTTCCTTCGTCGCGTAGCCCGACTCGAGCATCCGCACCGCCTGGCACAGGTACGGGATCAGAAGGGCGTTGACGATGAAGCCGGCGCGGTCGCCCGCGCGGACCGCCGTCTTGCCGAGGGTGTTCTTGACGTAGTCGAAGACGACGTTCGCGGCCTCTTCGTCGGTGGTGAGAGCCGAGATGACCTCGACCAGCGGCATCACCGGCACCGGGTTGAAGAAGTGGACGCCGACGACCTGGCCCGGGCGCTTCGTCGCCTGGGCCATCTTGATGACCGCGAGCGACGACGTGTTCGTCGCCAGGATGGCGCCCGGCTTCACGACCGCGTCGAGCTTGGCGAAGATGTCGGTCTTCAGGGACTCGATCTCGGGTGCGGCCTCGATGACCAGGTCGCGGTCGGTGAGATCGGCCATGTCGGTGGTGACGCGGACCCGCGCGACGGCGGCGTCGGCGTCCTCCTGGCTGATCTTGCCGCGGGCGACACCCTTGTTGATCGAAGTGGTGACGCGGTCGAGGGCCTTGGCGGCGAACTCTTCGCTCGTTTCGAGCACGATCACGTCACTGCCGGCCTTGGCGCACACCTCGGCGATGCCGGCGCCCATCGTGCCGCCGCCGACCACGCCTACCAGTTCAATTGCCACGAAATACTCCTCGGAGACGAAAGTTTGTCCAGACGAAAGTACTGCGGCGGGTTCAGCGGAGCAGCGCGCGGGACATGACGACGCGCTGGATCTGGTTGGTGCCCTCGTAGATCTGGGTGATCTTGGCGTCGCGCATCATGCGCTCGACGGGGAAGTCGGTGGTGTAGCCGGCACCGCCGAACAGCTGCACGGCGTCGGTGGTGACCTCCATGGCGACGTCCGAGGCGAAGCACTTCGCTGCGGCGGAGATGAAGCCGAGGTTGCCCTCGCCGCGCTCGGCGCGAGCTGCGGACGTGTAGACCATCAGGCGGGCGGCCTCGACCTTCATGGCCATGTCGGCGAGCATGAACTGCACGCCCTGGTTGTCGGCGATCGGCCGGCCGAACTGCTTGCGCTCCTTGACGTAGGCGAGCGCCGCGTCGAGCGCACCCTGGGCGAGGCCGACGGCCTGCGCGCCGATGGTCGGGCGGGTGTGGTCGAGGGTCGCGAGCGCGGTCTTGAAGCCGGTGCCGGGCTCGCCGACGATGCGGTCGCCGGGGATGCGGCAGTTCTCGAAGTACAGCTCGGCGGTTGGGGAGCCCTTGATGCCGAGCTTCTTCTCCTTCGGGCCGACGACGAAGCCCTCGTCGTCCTTGTGGACCATGAACGACGAGATGCCGTTGGCGCCCTTCTCCGGGTCGGTGACGGCCATGACCGTGTACCACGTGGACTTACCACCGTTGGTGATCCAGCACTTGGAGCCGTTGAGGA
Organism: Rhodococcus sp. NPDC003382; assembly: GCF_053589135.1. Lineage (NCBI taxonomy): Bacteria > Bacillati > Actinomycetota > Actinomycetes > Mycobacteriales > Nocardiaceae > Rhodococcus > Rhodococcus sp. NPDC003382. The sequence continues at coordinate 24,389 of NZ_JBSFRH010000021.1, read as the reverse complement.
TCCAGTCGTCGCCGTCGGCCTTCGCGCGGGTGCGCATCGACGCGGCGTCGGAGCCGGCCTCACGCTCGGACAGCGCGTAGGAGGCCATCGCACCGTTGACGATGTCCGGCAGCACCTTCGCCTTGAGCTCGTCGGAGCCGCGCAGGATCAGGCCCATGGTGCCGAGCTTGTTGACGGCGGGGATCAGCGACGAGGAGCCACATACGCGGGCTACCTCTTCGATGACGATGCACGCGGCGATCGAATCGGCGCCCTGGCCCTCGAACTGCTCGGGCACGTGGATCGCGTTGAAGCCGGACTTGTTGAGGGCGTCGAGGGCCTCCTGCGGGAAGCGGGAGTTCTCGTCGACGTCCTTGGCGTAGGGGGCGATTTCCTTCTCGGACAGCGCGCGGATGGCCTCACGCAGGGCGTCGTGCTCGTCGCTGAGCTTGAACAGATCGAAATCGGCGTTGAGAGCCATGAGGGTGGAACTCCTATCGGCACGCGGTGCCATTCGTGAGGGTGGATCCGCGGCCCTTTCTCGATAGTCGGGCTCGCGACGTCACGGAATCACCCAATTCTAAACACGGCACGGAGTGCCAGGTCAATGGGTGTCGTGCGTGCTTTCGGTAGCGGGGGCTACCGAAAGCACGCACGGAGGAGCGGGGTCAGCCGCCGAGCTGGCGACGGACCTGCTCGGCGATCTCCTCGGGAGACGTGCCGATCGGGTACGTCAGAACCGTCACGGCACGCGGTGCCGAGTCCACCGCCGGCGCCTCGATACCGGGCACCACCCCGAACGTCAGCCGGAGCTCGAACAGCTCGCGTGCCAGCGCCTCGGCCGTCGCGGTCTCGTCCCCGCGGATCATCGCCCGCAGCAGGTAGTTGTGCGCCGACGTGATCGCCGCGGCGTAACTGACGATGCGGATGGGCTTCTCACCGGGCACGGCGGACCGCAGGTATTCGGTGAACAACCGCTCGTACCGATAGGTGGTGACGAGCTCGCGGTCGCGCAGCGCAGGAACCCGCTGCACCACCCGATACCGCCACACCGCGAGTTCCCGGCGATCCCGGAAATGCCGGAACACCAGCTGCGCGGCGTCGCAGGTCGCCGCCCACGGGTCGTCGAACTCGCGCGACAGATAGGCGGCGACCTGCTCGAGCAGCGACTCGTGGTCGGCGAAGATCACGTCCTCCTTCGACCGGAACTGCCGGAAGAAGGTGCGCCGGGACACCCCGGCGGCCGACGCGATCTGCTCGACCGTCGTCGACTCGTAGCCGTGCTCGGAGAACAATCGGATGGCCTGCGTGACCACGTGTACCCGGAACTGGGCAGGGTCGGGTCCCGCCGACTCGGAACGTCGCGCGGTACCGGATCCGGAGGTCATGGTTGTCGATTATCCAAGGTCACGCCTGAGCGTCCTGCGAAGCCCGCAATTCGAACTTGAGGATCTTGCCGGTCGGCGTGCGCGGCAGATCGTGCGGGAACACGATGTCACGCGGCACCTTGTACCCCGCGAGCTGCGCGCGCACGTGCGCGATGATCTCCTCGGCGGTGACGGATTCGCCCGGCTTGCGGATCACGAACGCCCGCGGCCGCTCGCCCCACTTCTCGTCCGGCACCCCGACGACGGCGACGTCCAGCACCGCCGGGTGGTTGACGATCGCCTGCTCCACCTCGACCGTCGAGATGTTCTCGCCGCCCGAGATGATGATGTCCTTCGCCCGGTCCTTGAGCTGGATGTAGCCGTCGGGATACATGACGCCGAGGTCGCCGGTGTGGAACCAGCCGCCGGCGAATGCCTCGGCCGTCGCCTCCGGGTCCTTGTAGTACCCGAGCATCACGTTGTTGCCGCGCAGCACGATCTCACCCATCGTCTGCCCGTCCGCCGGCACGTCGTTCATCTCCGAATCGACCACGCGGGCGTTTTCCGCCTGCAGCATGCCCACGCCCTGCCGCGACAGCAGCGCCGCCCGCTCCTCGGCGGGCTTGTCGTCCCACGACTCCTGGTACTCGCAGATCGTGTACGGCCCGTACACCTCGGTCAGCCCGTACACGTGCACGACGGTGATCCCGATGGCGTCGAGCTGCGCGATCACCGTCGGCGACGGCGGCGCGCCGGCCGTGGTGATCCGCAGCGGCCGGTCCAGGACGTGTGCCTGCTCGGCGTTCGCGATCGTCGAGCACACCGCCGGTGCACCGCACAGATTGGTGACGCCGAGGTTGTCGATGGCGTCCCACACGGCGTCGGCCCGCACCGCCCGCAGGCAGATGTGGGTGCCGCCGGCCGCGGTGACCGCCCACGGCGTGCACCAGCCGTTGCAGTGGAACATCGGCAGCGTCCACAGGTACTTCGTCTTGCCGTCGAACCCGTTGTGGAAGGTCTCGCCCATCGAGTTGAGGTACGCCCCGCGGTGGGTGTACATCACGCCCTTGGGCTTGCCAGTGGTGCCCGACGTGTAGTTGATCGCGATGACCTGCTGTTCGTCGTCGACGGTCCACGGCAGCGGCGTGCCGTCGGTGTCGGCGGAGGCGAGGAACTCGTCGTAGCGAGCGGTGACGATCCCGGCGGGCACGTCCGGACAGGGCACCGTCGAGTCCGGCACCTCGATGATGTCGGCGACGGACGGCACGTTCGCCGCGACCCCGGAGACCGATCCGACCAGCTCGGAATCGACGAAGAGCAGCGAACTCTCCGAGTGGTTCAGGATGTACTCGAGTTCCGGTCCGGCCAGCCGGGAATTGAGCGCGATGAGCACACCGCCGGCGAGCGGTACCGCGAAGTGCGCGATCAGCAGTTCCGGCACGTTCGGCGCCAGGAACGCGACGCGGTCGCCGGGCTTGATGCGGGCGCGCAGTGCCTGCGCGAACCGCTGGGCCTCCGCGGCGAACTCGGCGTACGAGTAGCGACGGTCGCCGTGCACGATGGCGACCCGATCCGGGAACACGGACGCGGACCGCTCCAGGAACCGCAACGGACTGAGCGGGGAGTGGTTGGCGGTATGCGCCGTCGGCGTGGACACGATGACCTCCGGGGACGTGGGCTCAGCGGGAAAAGCGGGCAACTGTGATGGCAGCAACACCGGTCGGTTTGGAGGCTATGGGCCACGATCGACGGCCCGCTACCCTCTGAAGTGGGTAGTCGAGCGGTTTGCTGGCGGAAGGATTCGTCGATGACCAACGCATGGACCGATCCCCAGCCGATCGGCCGGCTCCGGCCCAGCGACGAGGACGCACTGCGCGCCCAACTGCGACTGCTCCAGATCTCCACCGGACTGCCCGTCCTCTTCGGAGGCGCCGTCCACGGCCGGGACATGACCCTGTCCGGATTCGTCGGGACCCGCAGCAACATCCTGCGCAACCTCGTCATCAGCTCCGAGTGCGGTGTCGGGGGCCGGGCCATCGCCGAGCAGCGGCCGGTCTCGATCGCCGACTATTTCGCTTCCGACCGCATCACCCACGACTACGACCCGCAGGTGGCGGGTGAGGGCATCGAATCGCTGCTCGCCGCACCCGTCGTCGTGCGCGGGCGTACCCGCGCCACGCTCTACGGCGGTCTCCGGGTCAACATGCCGATCGGCGACACGGTCGCGGAGAAGGTGATGGCCGGTGCGCGGGCGCTGGCCCGTGAGATCGAGATCCGGGACGAGGTGGATCGCCGAGTCGAACTCCTCGAGAACGCACGGGACGCGGGCGCCGGATCGACGGGAGTCTCCGCGTCGGTCTCGGAGGGCATCACCGAGAGCTACCTGGCGTTGAGGGAGATCGCGGCGCAGACGTCCGACCCGGCGCTGGAAGCACAGTTGCGTGCGGTCGGGGAGAAGCTCCGCAGCCTGACCGCGGGCCGGGCGCCGGCCGCCGCGCGGGTGCACCTGTCCGAACGCGAACGCGACGTGCTCGGCTACGTCGCGCTGGGATGCCGCAACGCGGAGATCGCCGAGCGTCTGTCGCTCAGCCTCGAGACGGTCAAGAGCTACATGCGGAATCTGATGGGCAAGCTCGAGGTGCACAGCCGGCACGAGGCCGTCGTCGAAGCGCGTCGGCAGGGATTGTTGCCGTGACCGAATCGCAGGGTCAGGCTGTGCCGCGGATCGGCCAGGCCCCGTCGACGTCGGAGGCCTCACGGCCCAGCTCCCGCAGATACTCGGCGAAGTTGCGCTGCCGCTCGGCGTGCCACGCCGCCTGATCGGCCATGATGTCCAGCTCGGCGAGTTGCGGGAAACGTTCGACGAGCGCGCGGGTGAGGAACCCGGCGGCGAGTGCGTCCGCCTCGGCCTCGTGCGCCGCGGAGAGCGCGACCCCGTACGCCTCGCACACCGCCTGCAGCGTGCGCTTCCCCTCCCGCGACCGATCCATCTCCCGATCGATCACATAGGGGTCGACGACGGTGCCCGTCACGAGTGGGGCGAGCCCCAGCCGGCGACCTTCCGCGTCGATCACCGTCAGGTCGTAGCTCGCATTGAACGCGACGACGATGTGGTCGCGCACCCAGGACTCGCACAACGCCTCCCGGATCTGCGCGTATCCGCTCGCGTAGTCCTGCCCCTCGGCGCGGGCGCGTTCCGTGGTGATCCCGTGGATCGCGACCGTCTCGTCCGGTATCGGGATGCCGGGGTCGAGCAGCCACGTTCTCGACTCGATGCGATCGCCGTCGAACGTTGCGACACAGGCCGACACGATGCGCGCGGTCCGCGGATCCCGATCGGTCGTCTCGAGGTCGAACGCACAGATCGGGCGGTCGGGCCAGCGCATCATCCGTGGGACCTCCGTCGTGGTGTCGTGCCGTGAGCGGTACTGCTGGAGGCATTGTGTCCGGTGGCACCGACAACCTCGGCGAATGGCTTCGCGGTGAGGTGCGGCGTACGCTGCACGAAGTTGTCGACAACCCGGCTCGCATGCCGGACGAGGAAGAGGAGGTGTGGTGCTCCGATGAGCAGTCAGCCTCCCAGTACCGACTGACAGCAGCCCCGGCACGCGGTGATCGTGCGCGGCGCTGCTGTCCGCGTACACCCGGGCGGGAACGGTCCCGCCGCCGATCCCGTCCTGCGAAAGCCGTGCCGTCATGTTCCGGAACCGCCCTGTCCGTGCCCTTCTGCCGCGCCGCACCGTGCCCACCTCCGGTGGCTTCGGCGAGAGCGAGAACTTCGGTGTCTCGCCGCACTCTCGCGTCCCGGTGCCGGTGACTTCACCCGACTCGCGCGCCGAGAGCAGCATCGTCGACAGCGCGGTGTACCGGGACGGCCGGCGCACGGCGTCCCCCGCGACCCTCGCCGACGCGCTCGACCACCTGCCGGGCGACGGTTCGATGGCCTGGATCGGGATGTACCGGCCCAGCGACGCCCAGCTGCACGAGGCGGCCGCGCAGTTCGGGTTCCACGAACTCGCGGTCGAGGACGCGATCGTCGCGCATCAACGCCCGAAGCTCGAACGGTACGGCGACACGTTGTTCGTGGTGTTGCGCGCCGCGCGATATGTCGACGAATCCGAACGCGTCGACTTCGGGGAACTGCACGTGTTCGTCGGCCCGACCTTCGTTCTCACCGTCCGGCACAGCGAATCACCCGACCTGTCGGCCGTCCGGAACCGGATGGAACACGACCCGGAGCTGTTGCGGCGCGGTCCGGAAGCGGTGCTGTACGCGATCCTCGACGCGGTCGTCGACGGCTATGCACCGGTGGTCGCGGGTCTGCAGAACGACATCGACGAGATCGAGACGGAAGTGTTCAGCGGCGATCCGAAGGTGTCGCGGCGCATCTACGAGCTGTCCCGCGAGGTCATCGAGTTCCAGCGCGCGGCCAAGCCGCTGCTCGCCGTGCTGAGCGGATTGTCCGCCGGATTCGGCAAGTACCGCATCGACGAGGAACTGCAGAAGTACCTGCGGGACGTGACGGACCACGCGACCGCCGTCGTCGAGCAGGTAGACGGGTTCCGGCAGCTGCTCGGCAATATCCTGACCGTCAACGCCACCCTCGTCTCGCAGGTGCAGAACGAGGAGATGCGGAACCTGACGCGGGCGAGCTACGCGCAGAACGAGGAGATCAAGAAGGTGTCGGCGTGGGCGGCGATCCTGTTCGCGCCCACCTTGATCGGCACCGTGTACGGCATGAACTTCGACCACATGCCGGAGTTGCACTGGGTAGGCGGATATCCCTTCGCGCTGCTGATGATGGTGATCACCTGCTGCAGCCTGTTCGCGATCTTCCGCCGGCGCGGCTGGCTGTAGGACCACGGCGAACCGGTGGTCGCGGTTGCCGGCGGGGAGCCGGATTCGCACGAATTCGGTTCATTGGAGGGCGGGTTCGACCGGTGGATGCCACCATGGTGCGGTGGATCTTCCCGTGGCTCCGCCGCTCGCTCCGATGCTCGCGAAAGCGGTCTCGGAGGTGCCCTCGCAGCCGTCCGACGGCCCGGCCGAATGGTCCTACGAACCGAAGTGGGACGGGTTCCGGGCCCTCGTGTTCCGCGACGGCGACGAGGTGGTGTTCGCGTCCCGCGGAGGCAAGGACCTGGCCCGGTACTTCCCGGAACTGGTCGACGCCGTGCGCGCGGAACTGCCGCGCCGGTGCGTCGTCGACGGGGAGATCGTCGTGCCGTTCGAACGTGACGGGCGTACCCGGCTGGACTGGCAGTCGCTGTCCGAGCGGATCCACCCGGCCGCGAGTCGCATCGCGTTGCTGGCCGAGCAGACACCCGCGCAGTTCGTCGGTTTCGATCTCGTCGCGATCGGCGACGAGAACCTCATGGACACCCCCTTCCGGGACCGGCGGACCCGGCTGCAGGAGATCGCCGGTGACGGTCCGAGCTGCCACGTCACCGTCGCGACCAGCGACGCGGCGACCGCGCAACGCTGGTTCGAGGAGTTCGAGGGCGCCGGCCTCGACGGGGTGGTCGCCAAACGTCTCGACGGGCTCTACGTCCCGGACAAACGGGAGATGGTGAAGGTCAAGCATTCGCGGACCGCGGACTGCGTGCTCGCCGGATACCGGAAGCACAAGAGCATCGAGGGCGTCGGATCGTTGCTGCTGGGCCTGTACCACGACGGCGAGCTGGTGATGGTCGGCGGAGCGTCGGCGTTCACCGTGCAGCGCAGACAGGAACTCCTCGCCGAACTCGAACCGCTGCGCGTGGGAGCCGACGTCGTCGCCGAGGGCGAACCGACCCGGTGGCGATCCGCGATCGACCGCAGCTGGGTGCCGTTGCGCCCCGAGCGGGTCCTCGAGGTCGCCTACGACCAGATGGAAGGGTCGGTCGAGGGCGGCCTTCGCTTCCGGCACGCCGCGAGATTCCTGCGCTGGCGTCCCGACCGTGATCCGAAGAGCTGCACCTACGACCAACTGGAGGTTCCCGTGCGGTACGACCTCGCCGACGTTCTCGACCGATCGGAAAGCTGACCGTGGCGGGCGCGAGCAAACGGTCCCCGGCGGAGGAACTCGACATCGACGGCACCGCCGTGCGGCTGTCGAATCCCCACAAGGTGTACTTCCCGCGACTCGGCGCCGACGGCGGCACGAAACGGCACCTCGTCGAGTACTACCGGACCGTCGCGACCGGCGACGCGCCGCTCCTGACCGCACTGCGGGACCGCCCCACCCATCTGCAGCGGTTCCCCGACGGCATCGAGGGCGAGGAGATCTACCAGAAGCGGGTCCCCGCGCGGCATCCCGACCACGTGGGCACGTGCGAGGTCACGTTCCCCTCGGGCCGGAAGGCCGACGTGTTGCACGTCCGGTCCGCGGCGGACATCGTGTGGGCGGCGAACCTGGGCACAGTCACGTTCCATCCGTGGGCCGTGCGGTGCTCCGACGCCGACCGTCCCGACGAATTGCGCATCGACCTGGACCCACAACCCGGCACCGATTTCGATGACGCGCGGGCGATCGCGCTCGAGGTCGTGCGGCCCCTGCTCGACGAACTGGGGTTCACCGGATTTCCGAAGACGTCCGGGGGCCGTGGTCTGCACGTGTATCTGCGGATCGTTCCCGACTGGGACTTCGTCGGGGTGCGCCGGGCCGGGATCGCACTGATGCGCGAGATCGAACGCCGCAGCGGTGGTCGTGCGACGACCGCGTGGTGGAAGGAGGAACGCGGTGAGCGGATCTTCCTCGACTACAACCAGAACGCCCGCGACAAGACCATCGCCTCCGCGTATTCGGTGCGCCGCACGCCGATCGCGACGGTGTCGACGCCGTTGACCTGGGACGAGCTGGCCGACGCGGATCCCGACGACTTCACGATCGCGACGGTGCCGGATCTGGTGGCCCGCCGCGGCGACCCGATGGCCGGGCTCGACGACACCGCGCACACGCTCGACGTGTTGCTCGAGATGGCCGAGCGTGACGCGGCCGCCGGCCTCGGTGATCTGCCGTATCCGCCCACGCATCCGAAGATGCCCGGTGAACCCAAGCGGGTGCAGCCGTCGCGCGACACCGACCGGAAGGACCGCGCGCGGGGATGACCGCGATCCCTGCTGTTCCCGAAATCGCGTTCCGGTTGTTACCTCTGCTGTGAGCGGCACCTGTAGGAACCTCCGTAAACTGTTCGGGAGAACAGCTCGCCGACCGGTTCCGAGGAGGACTACCGCGGTGACGTGCCCCCGGATTCGACTACGCGCACTCGGCGGTGCGGTCGCGGTCGTTGCCGCCGCCATCACCGTCCCCCTTCTTTCCGCCGCATCCGCGCAGGCTCTGACGTGCGCGGCGCCCCCGGGAACCCCGGCATCGATCGTCGAGATCGAGGGCACCACCGGGTGCGGCGCCAACACGGATGCGACCAGCGGTGCGTGGGGCTACACCGACGGCGGTGTCGGCTTCGCGGACGCCAGCGGTGGTGCGCTCGTGGTCGGGGCCGGCCTGTCCGGTGGGGTCGGCGCGGGGGAGAGCCGCGGGGGACAGCTCGCGGCGCTCGGTTTCGGCGACGGGGCCCTCGCCCTGGGCGTTCTCGACGATCCGGCGACCGCGGTCGTACTGGCCGGACCGCAGTCGCAGGCGTATGTCGGCGACGGCGCCGATCCGATGCTGTGTGAGGGCTCGGCGGCGGCGGTGAATCTCACGACGGGCCGGAGCTGTGTCGTCGTCGGGTCGTTCCGATACGCGGCACCCTGAGCGCTTATATCCCTTCCGTTCAGCGGAATCAACCCTTTCGTGGATGCAATCCGACACATAGTCTGTCGGAATTGCCGGGATGGGGAGAGTTCCATGACGATGCTGACGGATGTCCAGCTCGAGTACGAGGCCGACCAGCGGCCACCGACCGAGATGCATGTGGACCCGCGGTTCCTGCCGCTCGCCGACCGCTTCTTCGCGATGTACCGGCAGCCCCAGGACGGCGGCGGCGCTCTGTCCGCCTACCTCCACGGCGAGAAGGTCCTGGACATCTGGGCCGGGTGGTCGGGTCCGGACCGGCGCTGGAACCGCGACACCATGTCGCTGTCCTTCTCGACGGGCAAGGGCGTGGCCTCGACGGTCGTGCACCGGCTCGCGGAACGTGGAATCATCGACTACTTCGCTCCGGTCGCGCAGTACTGGCCGGAGTTCGCCGCGGCCGGCAAGGAATTGATCACCGTCGCGGACGTGATGACGCACCGCGCCGGTCTGCACCGGGTTCGGGGACTGGTTCCCGGCCGCGACGGAATCCTCGACTACGACACGACGGTCGCCGCGCTCGCCGCTGCCCGCCCGTCCCGTCGCCGTCTCCAGGGCACCGGCTATCACGCGGTCACCTACGGGTGGCTGGTCGCGGAGATCGTCCGGCGGGCAACGGGACTGCCCTTCGAGGACGTGGTCCGGCGGGAGATCGCCGAACCCCTCGGAAATCCCGACTTCTGGTATCGCGTTCCGACCTCGGAGCGGCACCGGATCGCCAAGCTGTTCCCCCGCATCAACCCGGCCGGGCTCCATTGGGAGATCAGCGCGTCGGTGCTGTCGAAGATCGCGCCGACGCGCGGCTTGGCGGAGGCCGCGATGCCCGACGGGTTCGACGATCTCGTTCGTAACCCCGCCGTGCACGACTCGGTGATGCCCGGGTGGAACGGGGTGTTCACGGCACGGTCCCTGGCACGGATGTACGGCGCGATCGCGGCCGGCGGCACGATCGATGGTGTGTGCTTCCTGAAGCCGGAGACGATCGAGGCGATGAACGAGGTCCGGGTGCGTGGCCGCGACTACGTGCTCGGGGTGCCGATGGCCTGGCGGCTGGGTTACCACCAGCCGTTGTTCGCGAGCCGGGAGCGGCCGCGTGGGGCACTGGGTCACTACGGCGTCGGCGGGTCGGGTGCGTTCGCGGACCTCGACAACGGATTGTCGTTGGCGTTCACCACCAATCGGCTCGGGGCCGGTGCGATGCCGCTCGGTGATCTGCGTCTGGCGCGGCTCGGCCCGGTGGCGCGCGAATTGGCTCGGAAGGCCTGACGCACGGGCCCTTCGTCCGGGCTCCCGTCCCGCCCCTTCGCGGGCGGACAATTCGGTCACTGTCGCGTTGCGATATTGCGCGCTGTCGCCTTGCGACATTTGTGGTTTCGCGCGTTTCGCAGACGGTGGCCGGGGTGCACTCGCACTATTGGATACAGGTGCTGTGTCTGGTATGAAAGGGAGGCACCACAATGAGCCATGTCTACCGAGTCATCGAGGTGGTCGGGTCGTCGACGGAAGGTGTCGACGATGCCATCGCGAGAGCAGTGGCAAGGGCCGCCGAGACGACGCGGCACCTGGAATGGTTCGAAGTGGTGAACGTGCGCGGCCACATAGACGACGGTGCGGTCGCGCATACGCAGGTCACCCTGAAGATCGGTTTCCGGATCGAATCGGGCGACGAGTTCGCGGATTAGACCGCGGGTTCGGCTTCCGGTTCCGCGCCGGAACCCCTCGGGAAACCTGCGCATCGCCGGTGATCGGCAATTCTCGACCATAACTGCAACACGTTATAGTCTGGATGTGAAACGTCGTATCACACCGGCACTCTCAGGCAGGTATACCCGTGGCTTATGTAATCACCCAGGCGTGTTGTAACGATGCGTCGTGCGTCGAGGTCTGTCCGGTCAACTGCATTCACCCGACACCCGACGAGCCGCAGTTCGCCACCACCGAACTGCTCTACATCGATCCGGAAACGTGCATCGACTGCGGTGCCTGCGTGGACGAATGCCCGGTCGACGCCATCTCCGCGGACAACGAGCTGGCCGCCGAACACGAGCCCTACCTGAAGATCGCCGCGGACTACTACGAGCGGTACCCGATCGGCCCGGACTGGCCGGAACTGCGTGAGCGCAGGAAGATTCCTGCCGAACTCGGCACCCTGCGGGTCGCGATCGTCGGGTCCGGACCTGCCGCCTGCTACGCCGCGATGGAACTGACGTCCCGCCCGCGCGTCGAGGTCGACATCTTCGATCGGCTTCCCACCCCGTACGGTCTCGTCCGTGCGGGTGTCGCGCCGGATCACAAGAGCACCAAGGCGGTCGGCGACCTGTTCCGCAGCGCCATCGGCCACAAGAACACCCAGTGCTACTTCGACGTCGAGGTCGGCACCCACATCAGCCACGACGAACTGCTCGCCCACCACCACGCCGTGATCTACGCGGTCGGGGCCGCCGGGGACCGGCATCTGGACGTCCCGGGTGAGGAGCTGCCCGGTTCGCACGCCGCAACGGAGTTCGTTTCCTGGTACAACGGGCACCCCGACTACGCGGACCGGCAGTTCGACCTGTCCGGCGAGCGCGCGGTGATCATCGGCAACGGCAACGTCGCGCTCGACGTCGCCCGCGCGCTCGTGATGGATCCGGAGATCTTCGCCCGCACCGACATGGCCGACCACGCCGTGGAGGCCCTGCGCAATTCGAACATCCGCGAGGTCGTCATCGTGGGCCGTCGTGGTCCCGCCCAGGCCGCCTACACGAATCCGGAACTGCTCGCGCTCGGGCAACTTCGCGGCATCGACGTGATCGTCGACCCCGCCGAGGTCGAGCTCGATCCGGCCAGCCGTGCGCTTCTCGACGATCCCGACTGCGAACCGCGCATTGCCCTGAAGGTCGAGCAGGCCGAAGGATTCGCACGACGCACGCCCACCGAGGGCAACAAGCGCATCGTGCTGCGCTACCTCGCCTCGCCGGTGGAGATCAACGGCGACGGCAAGGTCGAGTCGATCACCCTCGAACGCAACGAACTCGTCGAGGTCGACGGACGCCTCGAGGCCCGGCCCACCGGTGAACGCGAGACGCTCGAAACCGGTCTGGTGCTCCGTTCGATCGGTTACCGCGGCACACCGCTGGCGGATCTGCCCTTCGACGAGCGTCGCGGCGTGATCCCCAACAAGGAGGGTCGCGTCGTCGATCCGCAGACCGGCGAGCCGCTCGCGGGCGTCTACACCGCCGGCTGGATCAAGCGCGGCCCGAGCGGCGTGATCGGCACCAACAAGCAGTGCTCGGCGCAGACCGTCGAGCGGCTCATCGACGACTTCGTCGCCGGGCGCCTCGCCACCCCGGCCGAGGACCGGGAGAAGCTCGCGACGCTCGTCGCCGAGCGCCGGCCCGGGTTCGTCGACTACAGCGGTTGGCAGAGGATCGACAAGCAGGAACGTTCCCGTGGTGCTGCGGCAGGGAAGGCGCGGCAGAAGTTCGTGTCCGTCGCCGAGATGCTCGAGGCCTCACGACTGGAGTCCTGAATACTCTGACCTGCGCAGACGCGCAGAAATGCGGGTGTGAGCCGGGCCGCTCGATTGGCGGTCCGAGATGCTGCTGTGTCTAATGGGTGGGCACGAAGCGCTGCGATCGGGGCAGGCAGAGAGGCAGCGCACGGTCTACACGATGGGTTGGAGCATGTCCTTGAAGCAGGTTCGGGTGACCGGTGGGAACCGGGCCGGACGATGGTCCGGGCGAGTTGCCACCGCACTGATCGGTACCACCGCCGCCGCACTCACGCTCGCCGGTCCCGCCGGCGCAGCGCCGCTGTGGCCCGGGGGCCCGGAGCTGCCGAGCATTCAGGAGGTCTTTCCCGGACTGGGCGGGCAGGTGCCCACGGCGCCGCCGGCTCCCGTGGTGGCGCCGTTCTCGGCGCCGTCGGTGAACCCCACCAACGGTGAGACGGTCGGGGTCGCCCAGCCGATCATCATCCGCTTCAACGAGCCGATCAGCGACCGCGCGGCCGCGGAGCGCGCCATCTCGATCACGACCAGCCCCGCGGTCGGCGGCCACTTCTACTGGGCGTCCGATCGTCAGGTGCGGTGGCGTCCGTTCGAGTTCTGGCCCGCCCACACGCAGGTCACGGTCGCCGCCGGCGACACCCACTCGTCGTTCACGATCGGTGACGCGCAGATCACCGTGGCGGACGACAACACCAAGACCGTCACGGTGACCCGCAACGGCGAGGTCGTGCGGACGATGCCGACGTCGTTCGGCAAGCCCGGCCACGAAACGCCCAACGGCACGTACATCGTGGGCGAGCGATTCCGGGACATGTACATGGACTCGTCCACCTACGGGGTGCCCGTGGACTCCCCGGAGGGCTACCGCACCTACGTCGAGTACGCGACGCGAATCTCCAACAGCGGCATCTTCGTTCACGCCGCGCCGTGGTCGGAGTGGGCGCAGGGCAACACCAACGTCAGCCACGGCTGCCTCAACGTGAGCACCGAGGACGGCAAGTGGTTCTTCGAGAACGCCCAGAAGGGCGATCCGGTCATCGTGCAGAACACCGACGGCGGTGTGCTGAACGGCTGGGACGGCCTCGGGGACTGGAACCTCTGATCCGCGAAAGTTCCTGATACGCAACGAGAACGCGCCGCCACCTCCGTGAGAGGTGGGGGCGCGTTTGTCGTCGGTGTGGTGCTATGTGGCGCTGTGCTGCGCGATGATCGACCGCACGGTCCGCCGGCACCGCCCGCAATCGGAGCCCGCCCCGCACGCCGCGGCGATCTCCTTCGAACTGCGCGCACCCCGGTCGACGATTTCGCTCACGGTGTCGCCGGTGACGCCGTGGCACAGGCAGATGTACATCGCACGCTCCGTCAGTCCAGGAACAGGTCGATCTGGGGGTTGTCGCCGCCGCCGTAGCGCGACAGGTCGGTGACACCGGCCTCGGTGAGCACGTCGGCGTCGATGAAGCACCGGCCGGTGGTCTCCCTCGCGGGACGGCCGAGGATCTCGACCGCGGCATCGGCCATGATCTCGGGGCTGCGCGAGGACGACAGGAGCGTGTCCCCGTCCTTCATGTTCGCGACCGCGGAGGTCGCGATGAAGGTCTGCGGCCACAGGCAGTTCGCGGCGATCCCGTCCCCGGCGTACTCGGCAGCGAAACCTAATGTCAGCAGCGACATCCCGTACTTCGACAGGGTGTAGGCCGGGTGGACTCCGAGCCAGTAGGGGTTCATGTTGACCGGCGGTGAGACGGTCAGGATGTGCGGGTTCGCGGACTTGCGGAGGTGCGGAGCCGAGGCCTTCGTCATGAGGAACGTGCCGCGGCAGTTGATCTCCTGTATGAGGTCGTACCGCTTGACCGGCAGGTCCTCGGTTGCACCCGTCGCGATCGCGCTCGCGTTGTTCACGCAGATGTCGATGCCGCCGAACCGCTCGACCGCGGTGTCGATCAGCCGCTGGACGTCATCCTCGTTTCGGACGTCGCCGACCACGGCCACGGCCTTGCCGCCGGCCGCCTCGATGTCCGCGACGGCGGTATGGACGGTGCCCTGGAGTTTCGGGTGGGGCTCGGCGGTCTTGGCGAGCAGAACGACGTTGGCGCCCTGTCTCGCCGCGGCGACCGCGATGGCCAGGCCGATCCCGCGGCTGGCACCGGAGATCACCATGGTGCGGTCGGACAGTGGATTCGGCTGGCTCGACATCGTTCTCCCTGCAATCGGTGGTTCACACGCAGCGTTCTCGCTGATGATATTGGCATTCTCATTTTCTGCAAGTATCGTATCCGGCGTGACCGATTTCGCTGAGACCTCGTCGGGAATCCCCCTGGATGCGGTGTACGGACCGGCCGACAGAGTCGGCGAACCGCCTGCACCGGGCGAATTCCCCTTCACCCGCGGCAACTTCGCGACCGGCTATCGCGGTCGGCTGTGGACGTTCCGCCAGTACTCCGGATTCGGGACCGCCGAGGAATCCAACCGGCGCTACCGGTACCTCCTCGACCAGGGCGGCACCGGGTTGTCCGTCGCGCTCGACCTGCCCACCCAGTGCGGCTACGACTCCGACGACCCGGAATACGGTGAGGAGGTCGGACGTGTCGGCGTCGCCGTCGACACCCTCGCCGACGCCGAGATCCTGTTCGACGGCATCCCGCTCGACAAGATCAGCACCAGCTTCACCATCAACGGCACGGCCGCGATCCTGCTCGCGTTCTACGTCGCCGCCGCGGAGAAATCCGGCGTGCCCCGCGAAAAGCTCACCGGCACGATCCAGAACGACATCCTCAAGGAATACGCCTCGCGCGGCACCTGGATCTGGCCGCCCGAACCGTCGCTGCGGCTGATCGCCGACACCATCGAGTTCTGCGCCGCGGAGGTTCCGCGGTTCAACGCGATCTCGGTGGCGGGCGCGCACTTCCGCGACGCCGGTGCGAACGCCGTGCAGGAGATGGCGTTCACCCTCGCCGACGGCGTCACCTACTGCGACACCGTCGTCGAACGCGGACGCATGACGATCGATCAGTTCGCCCCGCAGATCTCGTTCTTCTTCTACACCCACGGCGACTTCTTCGAGGAGATCGCGAAATACCGTGCGGGACGCCGCCGTTGGGCGACGATCGTGCGCGATCGCTACGGGGCGAAGACCGAGAAGGCGTCGATGTTCCGGTTCGGCTGCGTCGCCGGCGGTGCGTCGCTGTACGCCCCGCAGGCCCAGAACAACCTGGTGCGCGTCGCCTACGAGGCGATGGCCTCGGTGCTCGGTGGTGTCCAGTCGATGTTCACCGCCGCGTGGGACGAGCCGTTCGCGCTGCCCAGCGAGGAATCGGCGACGCTCGCACTGCGCACGCAACAGATCCTCGCGTACGAGACCGGGGTCGCGCGGGTCGCCGATCCCCTGGGCGGCTCATACTTCGTCGAGGCGCTCACCGACGCGACCGAAGCCAAGATCGTCGAGATCATGAGCGATCTCGAAGAGCACGGCGGCATGGTGCGCGCGATCGAGGACGGCTACCTGCAGGGCCTCATCGCGGACGAGGCCTACAAACTCCACCTGCAGATCGAGGCGGGCGAGCGCACCGTCGTCGGCGTCAACAAGTTCACCTCGAACGAGCCGCCACCGGAGATCGGCACGTACGAGCTCGACGCCGAAGGCTGTGAGCTGCAGCTCAAGCGACTCGCCAAGGTCAAGGCCGAACGCGATCCGGAGCTGGTCAAGACCAGTCTCGCCGCCCTGTCCCGCGCAGCGGAAGGAACCGACAACCTCATGCACAAACTGATCGACTGCGCCAACGCGTACTGCACCGTCGGCGAAATGGTCTCCGCGCTCAAGGCCGTGTGGGGCGAATTCCAGCAGCCGGTGGTGTTCTGATGACCGCCCGCATCCTCGTCGCCAAGCCCGGACTCGACGGCCACGACCGGGGCGCCAAGATCGTCGCGCGCGCACTGCGCGACGCCGGATTCGAGGTCATCTACACCGGCATCCGCCAGAAGATCGAGGACATCGTGTCCATCGCGCTGCAGGAGGACGTCGCGGTCGTCGGCCTGAGCATCCTCTCGGGTGCGCACATCGCGCTGACCACCCGCACGATCGAGGCGCTCAAGGCCGCCGACGCCGGCGACATCGCGGTGATCGTCGGTGGCACCATCCCGCAGGGCGACGTACCGAAGCTGCTCTCCGCGGGGGCTGCGGCCGTGTTCCCCACCAGCACACCGCTGGACGTCCTGGTGACCGAGGTCCGCAAGCTGACCGGTACCGACACCCCGGCCTGAGCGCAGCAACGTCAACAACAACACCGCCGCGACGCCCTACGGGGGTTGCAGCGGAACGGATCTCGACAAACGTGGAGGAATCGTGCGGATCGGAGTGATGGTCGGGCCCGAACAGGGCGACACCGCTCGCAAGGTCGACCGGATGCTGAAGGACGTCGAGTGGGCGGAGGCCGCCGGCCTCGACACCGTGTGGGTTCCCCAGATTCCCACGGACTTCGACGCATTGACCGCGGTCGCGCTGATGGGTACCCGCACGTCGCGGATCGAGATCGGCACTGCCGTGGTGCCGCTGCAGGCGCAGCACCCGGTGCATCTGGTGCGCCAGGCGCTGTCGACCCACGCCGCGCTCGGTGGCCGGCTCGCGCTGGGCGTCGGCCCGTCGCATCATTGGATCGTCCAGGACATGCTGGGTCTGCCCTACGACAAGCCCGCCAAGTTCACCCGGGACTACCTCGAGGTGCTCGGTGCGATCAAGGATCTGCCCGGCACGATCGACGTCGAGAACGACACGTTCACGGTGCACAATCCGCTCGACATCGCACCCGTGGCCCCGATGCCGGTGCTCGTCGCCGCGCTCGGACCGGTCATGCTGAAGATCGCCGGGGAACGCGCCGACGGCACCGTGCTCTGGATGGCCGACGAACGCGCGATCGGTGAGCACATCGCACCGCGTATCACCAAGGCCGCTGCGGACGCCGGACGACCGAGTCCGCGGATCATCGCCGGTGTGCCGGTGTGTCTGTGCGCACCGTCGGAGGTCGACGTCGCCCGTGAACGCGCCAACCGGATCCTCGCCGAGGCCGAGATCTCCCCGAACTACCAGCGGCTCCTCGAACACGGCGAGTCGAAGGACATCGGCGACATGGCCATCGTCGGCGACGAGGACGCGATCCTTGCCGGGTTCCGCCGGTACGAGGAGGCGGGGGTGACCGACCTGTCGATGCGGCTGCTGCCGATCGGCAACACCCGCGACGAGCTCGTCGCGTCTAAATACCGTACTCGCGAGGTCGTTTCGGAACTCGTCAAGGAACTGCGGTGAATGCGGGTCCGCTCGCGGGGATCAAGATCCTCGAAGTCGGCCACATCCTCGCCGGGCCGTACGCGACGATGATGCTGGCCGATCTCGGCGCGGAGGTCACCAAGGTCGAACCCCCGACCGGCGACCTCTCGCGTCAGGTCAGCGACGCCTACTTCGCGAGCCTCAATCGCGGCAAGCGCAGCATCTGCCTCGATCTCGGCAGCGACGAGGGACAACGCCGGCTCGGTGAGCTCGCCGCCGAATCCCATGCGCTGCTGGTCAATCTCAAGCCGTCGGCGATCCGCAAGTACGGTCTGACGTACGACGCTCTGCGCAGGTTCAACGACAAGATCGTGTGCGTCGCGCTCACCGGGTACGGTCTCGACTCCGGCGACGATCCGGCGTTCGACTACGTCATCCAGGCGGAGACCGGGGTGGCCGCGCTCACCGGCGACCCGGACGGTCCGCCGACCTTGCCCGGCTATTCGGCGGCGGACAATTCCACGGGCCTGACCGCGGCGCTGGGTCTGCTCGCCCAGGTCGTCTCCGGCCGCGGCGGGCAGGTCGACGTGTCGTTGCGCGACGTCATGCTCTCGCAGCTCAACTACCGCGCGTCCGCCTACCTGAACGAGGGCACCGAGCCGCGGCGTATGCCGTACGGCGCGCACTCGTACTACGTTCCAGCGCAACTCTTTCCGACCGCGGAGGGGTATCTGGCGCTGTTCGTCACGCACGACGGGTTCTGGCGGTCGTTCGCGAAGGAAGCGGGTATCGACGGTTTCGCGACGATGGCCGAGCGCGCGCAGAATCGGGACGAGGTGCTCGCCGCGGTGACCGCGGCGCTCGCGACCGACACCGCCGCCGGGTGGGAGGCGCGACTGCGGCCGCTCGGGGTGCCGTCCGCGGCGGTCCGGTCGTTGCCGGAGGCGCTCGCTCAGACCCCCGAGGCCGTGGTCACGGCGGGCGATTTCCGGCTCGTCGGCAGTCCCATCAAGGTCGCCGGCTACGAACCGGTCTACGGCGCGCCGCCGCGGCTCGGTGAGCACGGCGTACTTCCGGCACGCGCCTGACCCTGCCCCTCGTGCGTGGTTCCGGTAGCACCGGCTACCGAAACCACGCACGGGGGGTCGGTCACTCGTACTTGACCTTGATCGACGGGGTGTCCGGCACGGCCTGGCACGTGAGCACGTAGCCTTCCTCGACCTCGTCGTCCGAAAGTGCCTCGTTGGTGCGCATCGTCGCGCAACCCTCGGTCACCAGCGCCATGCAGGTACCGCAGTTGCCCATCTCGCAGAAGAACGGCGGGGTCAGTCCGGCGCGGCGGGCGCTTTCGAGGATGGTCTCGCCGGCGTGGCGCGGTACCGATCCCTTCTTGCGTCCGACGAAGATCGTCACGGTCCCCTCGAGCTCGCCGGATTCCTCCGCGGCGGGGGCGGCGGGCGGCTCGATGGAAGCCGGTGCCGGCGGGGTGCCGAAGCGCTCGCTGAACACGCGGCCCGGGCCGGGCAGCGTCGACTCGATCAGATCCATGAACGGTTCGGGGCCGCACAGGTAGCTGTCCGCGTCCACGTCGCTGCCGACGAACGCGCGGATGGCCTCGGCGTCGAGCAGGCCCTTCTCGTCGTCGAGATGGCGCACGACCGTCAGCCGGTCCGGGTACTGCTCAACCAGCGCCTCGAGAACGGATTCGAATATCGCCGACGGCTGGTCGCGGTCGGCGCACAGCAACCGGACGGGGCGGTCGGTGGTGGCCAGGGTGGACTTGGCGAGCGACAGGATCGGGGTGATGCCGCTGCCGCCGCTGAATCCGAGGAGCGGCCTGTCGCTCTCCCGCAGCAGGAAGGTGCCGGTGGGGCGACTGATCTCCACCTCGTCGCCCTCGGAGACGTTGTCGAGCAGCCAGTTCGACACCTTGCCGCCGGGTACGCGCTTGACGGTGACCGTGAGCTCGTCGTCGCTTTCGGGTGCGCTGGACATCGAGTACGACCGGTACAACTCGGTGCCGTCGACGGTGACCTTGAAGTTCAGGAACTGCCCCGCCCGGTAGGTGAACGGGCCGTCCACGGGCGCCAGGACGAACGACCGAGCGTCGGAGGTCTCCTTCACGATCCGGGTCACCCGCGCCCGCTGGAACATAGGGGGTCTCGCCATGGATCGTCTCCTCCTCGGGGATTGTTCTACTGCTTGGAGAATTATATTCTCACCTACGATATAGGATCTTCTCAACGTCGAACACCCACCCGAGACGAGGCACAGTTGTCGGACCCAACGATCGACCGGACGCGGAACACCACCACCGCACTGGTGTTCGAGGACCGTGCCTACAGCCGCGTCGAGCTCGACGCGCTCGCGGCAGGCCTGGCGGTCCGGCTCGCCGAACGTGGCGTCGGCGCCGGCGACCGGGTCGCCTTGATGTCGTCGAACCGGCCCGAGTTCGTCGTGGCCGTGCAGGCGATCTGGCGCCTCGGGGCGTCCGTCGTGCTGCTCAGCCCGGCCTACAAGCACGACGAGGTCGTGCACGCCCTCGAGGTGACGCGGCCGGTCGCCGCGGTCGGCGACAATCCGGTCCTCGCCGAGCACGCCGACATGCTGCACCTCGACGAGCCGATCCCACCCGCGATCGGTGACGGCACGACAACCGCCCACGACCCGGACGCCGAGGCGGTACTGGTGTTCAGTTCGGGCACGACCGGGCTGCCCAAGGCCGTCCGGCACACCCACGGCTCCCTCGCCGCCGCCGTCACGCACTGGCGTGACGCGCTGCAACTGACGTCCACGGACCGGATGCAGGTGCTCACACCGCCGTCCCACATCCTCGGGATCCTCAACATCGTCACCGCCCTCGAGGTCGGCGCGTGGTTCCGGCTGCATCGCCGCTTCGACATCGACGTGATGCTCCGGCACATCGAACGCGACCGGATCACCGTCGAGATGGCCGTCGCGCCGATCGCGCTGGCGATCGCGCAGCACCCGCATCTCGAGTCGTACGACCTGTCGTCGCTGCGCTACATCATGTGGGGCGCCACCCCGGTCACGGCGAGCGTCGCCGACACCGTCACCCGCCGCACCGGCGTCGGGTGGTTGCCTGCCTACGGCGCGAGCGAACTCCCGGTCATCGCCTGCAATCCGGTCGCCGGTGCGCGGCTGGACAGCGTCGGGCGTCCCGTCCCCGGCGTGACGGTGCGCGTGGTGTCACTGGACACCGGGGAGGTGCTGCCGGCGGGCGGTGTCGGCGAAATCCAGGCCCGCGCCGACTCCCTCATGGCCGGTTACCTTCCGGCCGATGCGAACCCCGACGCCTTCGCCGACGGCTGGTACCGCACCGGCGACGTCGGCTACCTCGACGAGGACGGCTGGCTGCGGATCACCGACCGGTCGAAGGAAATGATCAAGGTCAAGGGATTCCAGGTCGCGCCCGTCGAGGTCGAAAGCGTGCTGCACGGACATCCCGAGGTCACCGATTGCGCGGTGTTCGGCGTGCCCGACCCGGTGACCGGCGAGGCCGTCCTCGCCGCGGTCACGACCGGCGGGCCGGTCACCGAAGCCGAACTGATCGCCCTGGTCGGCGACCGGCTGGCGTCTTACAAACGCCCGAGCCGGGTCCTGTTCGTCCCCGAAATCCCTCGCCTGCCCTCCGGCAAGGTGTTGCGCCGAGTACTCAAGGAGCGCTATGGACGTCCGTCTGACGAGTGAACAACGACAATTACGTGATGCGGCAGCGAAACTCGCCGACGACCTCGGTCCTGGATCGGTCCAGGATCTCGACGACGACAGCCGGGTCGCCCGGCTCGAGAAGGCGGTCGACACGACCGGCTGGCGCGCCCTGCGCTCCGACGGCGCGTCCGGTGTCGAGGTCGCGATCGTCGCCGAGGAGTTCGGTCGCGGTCTCGTCGACGTACCCTTCCTCGGTCCCGTCCTCGCAGACGACCTGCGGCGTCACCTCGGCGACGACCAGTCGCCGTGGGCGATCGGTGTCGGCTCCGAAGCGGTCGACGCGCGCGGCCTCACCGATGCGGTGATCGTGCGGGACAGGCAGATCCTTTCGGCGCCCGTCGGTGCCGACATCGCCGCCGCCGCGGACCTGACCCGCTGTTTCGCGGAACTCGGCGAGCCGGGCGAGCCGCTCGGTGAACTGTCAGCCGACGACGCGGACCGCTGGTACGCGCTCGCTCTCGTCGCGACCACCGCCGACCTCGTCGGCGTATCCCGCGGTGCGCAGGACCTCGCCGTCGACTACGCGAAGATGCGCGAGCAGTACGGCCACACCATCGGGTCGTACCAGGCGGTCGCGCACATGCTCGCCGAGAGCCAGGCGCTGATCGAAGGGTCGATCAGCGTGCTCCGGCACGCGGCCTGGGCGGTCGACGAACTCGATACGGCCGAGGCGATCCAGGCTGCCCGGGTCGCGAAGATCTACTGCGCGCGAGCCGCTTTCACGATCTGCGAGACCTCGATCCAGGTGCACGGCGGCATCGGCAACACCTGGGAATGCCTCGCGCACGTCTACCTGCGGCGGGCGCTCGCGTCCACCGAACTGTTCCCCGTGAGCCTGAAGGAGATCGACCTTGGAGTTTCGTGATTCGCCGGAGGAAGCCGCGTTCCGCGACCGTCTGAGGTCCTGGCTCGCGACCACGGCCAAGCAATTCCCGACATCCGGCGACGAGTACTGGGCGAAACAGCCCGAGTGGCATCGGGCGCTGTACAACGCCGGATTCTTCGGGCTGTCCTGGCCGAAGGAATTCGGGGGACAGGACCTGCCGCCCGTCTACGACGTGATCCTCGACGAGGAACTCGCGATCGCCGGTGCACCGGCCCGGCCGAGCCTCGGCTATCTGGTGATCGGTCTCGGTCACCACGGCAGCAAGGAACTGCAGCAGGAGTTCCTGCCCGGCATGATCAACGGCACCGAACGCTGGTGCCAGGGCTTCAGCGAACCGGGTGCCGGATCGGACCTGGCGTCGCTGACCACCACCGCGACCCGCGACGGCGACGAGTACGTCATCCACGGGCACAAGATCTGGACGAGCTATTCCGACGTCGCCGACTGGTGCCTGCTGCTCGCCCGCACCGAACCGGACAAGCCGCGGCACAAGGGCATCTCGGCGTTCATCGTGAACATGCACCAGGACGGGATCGAACAGCGACCGCTGAAGATGATCAGCGGCGTTACCAAGGAGTTCGGGCAGGTGCTGTTCGACGGTGCGCGCGTCCCGGCGTCGCGGATGGTTGGCAACCCCGGCGAGGGCTGGAAGCTGGCCATGACGGTGGTCGGGCACGAGCGCGAACCGTCGACACTCGGGTTCGCGGCCCGCTACGCGAAGACCGTCCGCGAGCTCGCCGCCCAGTCGGACGGCCCGCCGTCCGACGAACTGGCTTGGGCTGCAGTGCAATCGGAGATGCTGCGGCTGCACGTGCGCCGCCGGTTGTCCGAGCAGCTCGACGGCCTGACCCACGGCTCGGAGGGCTCGCTCGACAAGCTGCTCATGACCTGGGTCGAGCAATCCGTCGGTCACGCGGCCCTGTCGGAGGCCGGCACCCGCGACACGGAGATGCTCGGCACGTACATGTACAGCCGCGCGCAGTCCGTCATGGGTGGAACGTCGCAGATCCAGAAGAACATCGTGGCCTCGCGCATCCTCGGATTGGGAGTTTGACATGTACGACATGCCGGAAGAGATCGACGTTCGCGCGGACGGTCCGCTGCGCATCATCACGCTGAACCGCCCGGATGCACTCAACGCAGTCAACGACGACCTGCACCACGGGCTCGCGCAGCTGTGGCCGCAACTGTCCGCCGACCGCACCGCGCGCGCCGCGGTGATCACCGGCGCCGGCAAGGCGTTCTCCGCGGGCGGCGATTTCGCGTACCTCGCGGAGCTGGCCGAGGACGCGGATCTGCGTGCGAAGACCATCGCGGACGGCCGCGAGCTGGTGATCGGGATGGCGCGCTGCCGGATTCCGGTGATCGCCGCCGTCAACGGCCCGGCCGTCGGCCTGGGCTGCAGCCTGGTGGCGCTCAGCGACGTCGTCTACATGGCAGAGCATGCGTACCTCGCCGATCCGCACGTGCAGGTCGGCCTGGTCGCGGCCGACGGCGGGCCGCTCACGTGGCCGCTGCAGATCAGCCTCCTGCAGACCAAGGAGTTCGCGCTCCTCGGCACGCGGATCCCGGCGGAGCGGGCGCTCGCGCTCGGTCTGGCCAACCACGTCGTCGCCGATCCACTCACCGAGGCCCTCGCCGCGGCGAAGAAGATCTCCGAGCTTCCGCAGAAGGCGGTCGAGAGCACGAAGCGGCTGGTGAACATCCACCTCGAGCGCGCGATCCTCGCGAGCCTGGACTACGCGATGACCGCGGAGGACCTGACGTTCCAGAGCGACGACTTCCACGCGAACATTGCCAGGCTCACGACACTCGACCTCTTCCTCGGTCGGGGCGTAGGCCTGGCGGATGACCTCGATCTGGCCGGGGTGAATCGCGACCTTCGCGTCGAAGCCGACCGCGAC
>NZ_JBSFRH010000020.1:0-106154 GCF_053589135.1 Rhodococcus sp. NPDC003382 | reverse complement strand
TGCGGCAACAAGGGGGTTGCGCAACCCGCTCACGTGGGGCTATCCCCAAAGTTGACGGGTTGTCCTTTGTGGCGGCGGGAGCCGCCACAAAGGCACACGGGGACGGAGTCCACCATGTCCGAACGCACCACGGTCGGCAGCGCCGAATCCCTGCACGAGTCCGCAACCCGGATCACCGGACTGACCGACTTCGGCAGCGACGACTACCGCGAGGCCCTCGACGTCCTGCTCGAGTCGTACGCCCGCGACGAGAAACTGACGCCGCTCGGCAGCAAGATGTCGCGGGTGTTCCTGCGCGGCGCCCTCGTCGCGCGCCTGCTGTCCGAGGCCGCCTGGAAGCAGCATCCCGAGCACGCCGACGTCGAGATCACCCGCCCGATCTTCGTCACCGGGCTGCCCCGCACCGGCACCACCGCGCTGCACCGGCTGCTCACCGCCGACCCGGCCCATCAGGGGCTCGAGATGTGGCTGACGGAGATGCCCCAGCCGCGGCCGCCGCGGGACACGTGGGCGGACAATCCGGTGTTCGCCGGGATCGAGGCCGGGTTCGCGCAGCACCACATCGAGCATCCGGAGTTCATGGGTGTGCACTACATGTCCGCCGGTGAGGTCGAGGAATGCTGGCAGCTGCTGCGTCAGTCCTTCCGGTCCGTGTCGTACGAGTGCCTCGCGCACCTGCCCACCTACTCCCGGTGGCTCGCCACCCAGGACTGGACGAGCGCCTACGAACGGCACCGCCGCAACCTGCAGCTCATCGGCCTGCCCGACGCCGACAAGCGCTGGGTGCTGAAGAACCCGAGTCACCTGTTCGCGCTCGACGAGTTGCTCACCGTGTACCCGGACGCGCTCGTCGTCGTCACCCATCGCGACCCGCGCACCGTCATCCCGTCGGTGTGCAGCCTCACCGCGCAGGCCTCGGAGGGGTGGTCGGAGGTCTTCGTCGGCGACGCGATCGGCCGCAGCCAGCTCGACCTGTGGGCGCGCGGTTTCGAGAAGTTCACCGAGGTCCGGGCCCGGCACGACCGGGCCCGGTTCGTCGACGTCGACTACCGCGACTTCGTCGTGGACCCGATCGGCACGATCGGGTCGCTCTACGACCGCTTCGGGATCGGTCTCAGCGCCGACGCCGAAGCGGCGATGGTGGCCCTGCACACCGAAAGCCGCCAGGGCGACCGCAAACCCGCGCATCGCTACACCCTCGAGGAGTTCGGGCTCACCGTCGAAGACGTCGACGAACGCTTTCCCGACTACGCCTTCCGCTGACCATCCGCGGGCACGAAACATGCGGTGGCACCCCATGGTTGGTGATCGCCGTCGGAACAGCGGTCGTTTCGGGTCCCGGTGCCGGCCGTTCGAACCGTCACTGCCCCGAAATCACCGTCCGCGACACCCGCGGAATCGATTTCGGACGGTGTCCGCTATCCGCTGAGGCGTTCCGTCGTGGGATGATCGACGTATGCCTGCACCGCTACCGCTCGACCCCATCGCCGAAGCCCACCGCCAGTGGATCGACCACGGCTGGGGTGAGGTCGCGGACGGCATGGCCGTGGTGACGTCGCTGATGCGGGCCCAGCAGATTCTCATGGCGCGGGTCGAAGAGGTGCTCAAACCGTTCGGCCTCACCTTCGCGCGGTACGAACTGCTGACATTGCTGCACTTCACGCGCCAGGGCGCCCTGCCGATGGCCAAGGCCAGCGCGCGGCTGCAGGTGCACCCGACCAGCGTCACGAACGCGGTGGACCGGCTCGAATCGGCGGGGCTGGTGCGCCGGACCCCGCACCCGAGCGACCGCCGCGCGACGCTGGTCGAACTCACCGACGAGGGTCGCGCGCTGGCGATCGCCGCGACCGAGAAGCTCAACGCCGAAGTGTTCTCGCGACCCGGCATCCCCGACGATCAGCTCGAGCCGCTGCTGCGCATCCTGGCCGGGATGCGGCACGATGCCGGCGACTTCGACACCGGCGGCGCGCCCACCAAGTGGTGACGGTGCCACCCGCCGATACCGAAAACGACTGCAGGGCCGCCCCTTCCGGGTCGGCCCTGCAGTCGTATGAGGCTCAGCCGTGCTCGAACACCACGCTCAGGCGTGCTTGAACTCAGGTGTGCGCTTCTCGATGAACGCGGCCATGCCTTCCTTCTGGTCGGCGGTGGCGAACGTCGAATGGAACAGGCGCCGTTCGAACTTCACGCCCTCGGCGAGGGTCGTCTCGAACGCGCGGTTGACCGCTTCCTTCGCCATGATGGCCGCGGGCAGCGACATCGACGCGATGGTGGTGGCGGTCTCGAGCGCGACGTCGAGCAGCTCGGCGGCCGGCACGATACGCGAAACCAGGCCGGCGCGTTCAGCTTCCTCGGCGTCCATGTTGCGTCCGGTCAGGCACATGTCCATGGCCTTCGCCTTGCCGACGGCGCGGGTCAGACGCTGCGAACCGCCGATGCCCGGGATGACGCCCAGCTTGATCTCGGGCTGTCCGAACTTCGCGGTGTCCGACGCAATGATGAAGTCGCACAGCATCGCCAGCTCACAGCCGCCACCCAGCGCGTAGCCGGAGACCGCGGCGATGATCGGGGTACGGGCGGACGAGATCTTGTCCCAGTCGGAGAAGAAATCCTCGCCGTACGCCTCGGAGTAGGTCTTCGGCGCCATCTCCTTGATGTCGGCGCCGGCGGCGAACGCCTTCTCCGAGCCGGTGATGACGATCGCGCCGATCTCGCGGTCGGCGTCGAGTTCCTCGACGGCCGCGACCACTTCGCGCATCAGCTGGCTGTTGAGCGCGTTGAGCGCCTTGGGCCGGTTGAGCGTGATGAGTCCCACGCGACCCTTGCGGTCGAGCAGGATGGTCTCGAAATCGGTCACTGGTTGTCCTCTGCATTCGAACGGGCACGGATGTCGGTGATGATGGCGGAGAAGTCGAGTCCGCCACCGCCACCGGTGTTGAACCGATGGTAGAGCTCGGCCGCGCGCAGCCCGAGTTCGCCCTCCACTCCGTTGGCCCGCAGCGCGTTCGCGGCCAGCCCGAGGTCCTTGTCCATGAGCGCTGCCGCGAAGCCCGGCTGGTAGTCGTTGTTCGCCGGGGTCGTCGGGACCGGTCCGGGGACCGGGCAATTGCTGGTCAGCGCCCAGCACTGGCCGGATGCGTTGGACGCGACGTCGAACAGCGCCTGGTTGCTCAGGCCCAGCTTCTCGCCGAGCACGAACGCCTCGCTGATCGCGATCATCGACACGCCGAGGATCATGTTGTTGCAGATCTTCGCGGCCTGTCCGACGCCGGAGCCGCCGCAGTGCACGACCTTCTTGCCCATGACGTCGAGCAGCGGCTGCGCGGTGGCGAAGTCCTCCTCGGAACCGCCGACCATGAACGCCAGCGTGCCGGCGGCGGCACCCGCCACACCGCCGGAGACGGGGGCGTCGATGGCGCGGTGTCCGGCCTTGTGGGCGCGTTCGGCCGCTTCGCGGGCGTCGGCGACGTCGATGGTGGAGCTGTCGATGAACAGGGTGTTCGGCTTGGCGGCGGGCAGGATCTCGTCGTAGAGATCGAGCACGAGCTTGCCGTTGGGCAGCATGGTGATGACGACGTCGGCGTCGCGCACGGCCTCGACGGCGGAGGCCACGACGGTCACGCCGTCCTTGGTCGCCTGTTCCTGGGCTGCGGGTACCGGGTCGAACCCGGTGACCGAGTAGCCGGCCTTGACGAGATTCGCGGCCATCGGCCCGCCCATGTGGCCGAGACCGAGGAACGCGACGGTGGGGAGAGCACTCATGTCATTCTCCTTGGGAGGCGGCGAGGCCGAGTTCGAGCTCGCCGAGCGGCTGGAAGTAGGCATCGACGTCGGCGGCGGTCACGTCGGCGAGGGTTGCCGGCGACCACTGCGGGTTGCGGTCCTTGTCGACGACCTGGGCGCGGATGCCCTCGACGAGGTCGTGCGACTTCAGCGACGCGAGCGACACCCGGTATTCCTCGTCGAGCACCTGCTCGAGGCTGCCGGCCTGCCGGGCCCGCCGCAGCGAGCGCAGCGTGACCTTCAGCGCGACCGGCGACTTGCCGAGGATCTGCTCGGCGGTGGCCTGCGCTTCGGGAAGGTCGGAGGCCTGCAGGCGTTCGACGATCTCCTCGACGGTGTCCGCGGAGTAGGCGGCGTCGATCCACGACTGCTGTGCGAGCAGTTCGGATTCCGGTGCGGGCCGGGAGTATTCGGCGATCGCGTCGTCGAGCCCGGCGCTTCCGATCGCGGCGACGAACTTGTCGAGCGACTCGGACGGGACGAAGTGGTCGGCGAAGCCGAGGGCGATCGCGTCGCCCGCCTTCAGCCGGCCGGTGGTGAGCGCGATGTGGGTGCCGAGTTCGCCGGGGGCACGCGAGAGCAGGTAGGTGCCGCCGACGTCGGGGACGAAGCCGATGCCGACCTCGGGCATGGCGATGGTGGAGCGTTCGGTGACGATCCGCACGTTGCCGTGGGCGGAGATGCCGACGCCGCCGCCCATCACGATGCCGTCCATGATCGCCACGTAGGGCTTCGGGTAGCGGCCGATCGCGGCGTTGAGGATGTACTCGTCGCGCCAGAACTCCTGCGATCCGGTGCCGCCGTCCTTGGCGTCGTGGTAGATCGAGACGATGTCGCCGCCGGCGCACAGCCCCCGCTCCCCCGCCCCGGACACGACGACGGCCCGGATCGAGTCGTCGTCGGCCCATGCGGAGAGATTGTCGGCGATGGTACGGACCATGCCGTGGTTGAGAGCGTTGATCGCCTTGGGGCGATTGAGGGTCAGACGGCCGACGCCGTTCGACACCTCGACGAGAACTTCCGGTTCCTGCCCGGTCATGCCGCTCCTGTCTGCGCCGCGGCCACCACGCTGCGCGCGACGACCACCCGCATGATCTCGTTGGTTCCTTCCAGGATCTGGTGCACACGCAGATCCCGCACGATCTTCTCGATACCGTACTCGGCGAGATAGCCGTAGCCACCGTGCAGCTGCAGCGCCTCGTTCGCGGCCTCGAAACCGGCGTCGGTCGCGAAACGCTTTGCCATCGCGCACAGTTCGACGACGTCGTCGGCACCCCGGTCGAGCGCGTCCGCCGCCCGCCACAGCAGCGTCCGGGCAGCCTCGAGTTCGGTGCGCATGTCCGCGAGGCGGAACTGCAGCGCCGGGGAGTCGAGGAGCCGGTCGCCGAACGCCTTGCGTTCGGCGAGGTAGGCGACGGTCCGGTCGAGGGCGGTCTGGCCGCCGCCGACCGAGCACGCGGCGATGTTGAGACGGCCGCCGTTGAGGCCCTGCATCGCGATGCGGAAGCCGCCGCCCTCGGCGCCGAGCAGGTTCTCCGCCGGTACCCGCGCGCCTTCGAGGATGACCTGGCGGGTGGGCTGGGCGTTCCAGCCCATCTTCTTCTCGTTCGCGCCGAACGACAGACCCGGCGTGTCCTTCGGGACGATGAACGCCGAGATGCCGCGCGGGCCGGGTTCGCCGGTCCGCGCCATCACGACGTACACGTCGGACGTGCCGGCGCCGGAGATGAACTGCTTGACGCCGGTCAGCACGTAGTCGTCACCGTCGCGGACGGCCTTGGTGCTCAAGGCCGCCGCGTCCGAGCCTGCGCCCGGTTCGGTGAGGCAGTAGCTGCCGAACTGTTCCATCGAGCACAGCCCCGGCACCCAGCGACGCCGCTGATCGTCGTTGCCGAACTTGTCGATCATCCACGTGACCATGTTGTGGATGGACATGTACGCGGCGATCGACGGGCAGCCCTTGGCGAGTTCCTCGAAGATCCGCACCGAGTCGAGTCGACGCAGTCCGGAGCCGCCCACGTCCTCGCGGACGTAGATGCCGCCCATGCCGAGTGCCGCGGCCTTGCGCATCACGTCGACCGGGAAATGCTTGGCCTGGTCCCATTCCACTGCGTTCGGTGCCAGGTACTCGGTGGCGAAGTCGCGGGCGGTGTCGCGGATCGCCCGGTCGTCGTCGGTGAGGGTGAACATGCTGATCCTGTCTGGGGTCTGTCGTCCGGTCCGGTCCGAGGCGCTCAGTCCATCGTGGGGATGACGAAGTGGTCGGTGTCGCTCACGTGGGCACCCTCGAGGTCGCCCTCCTTGACGCCGGACGGCCAGCGCTGCGTGATCGTCTTGGTCTTGGTGTAGAAGCGAAAGGCGTCGGGGCCGTGCTGGTTGAGGTCGCCGAAGCCGGAGGCCTTCCAGCCGCCGAAGGTGTAGTAGGCGATCGGGACCGGGATCGGGACGTTGACGCCGACCATGCCGACCTGGACGCGGGTGGCGAAGTCGCGGGCGGTGTCACCGTCGCGGGTGAAGATGGCGACGCCGTTGCCGTACTCGTGCTCGGTCGGCAGACGCAGCGCGTCCTCGTAGTCGCGGGCGCGCACGACGGTGAGCACCGGGCCGAAGATCTCCTCGCGGTAGATCGACATGTCGGTGGTGACCTTGTCGAACAGGGTCGCGCCGGAGAAGAAGCCGTTCTCGTTGCCCTCGAGGACGAAGCCGCGGCCGTCGACGACGAGCTCGGCGCCTTCCTCGACACCCTTGGCGATGTAGTCGTGGACGCGGTCGCGGGCGGCGGCGGTCACGAGCGGACCGAAGTCGGCCTTCTCGTCGAAGCTGGTGCCGATGCGCAGCTCGGCGATGCGGTCCTGGAGCTTGGCGACGAGGCGGTCGGCGGTCTCCTCGCCGACCGGGACGGCGACGGACAGCGCCATGCAGCGCTCACCGGCCGAGCCGTAGGCGGCACCGACGAGTGCGTCCGCGACCTGGTCGAGGTCGGCGTCGGGCATGATGATCGCGTGGTTCTTCGCGCCGCCGAAGCACTGCGCGCGCTTGCCGTTCTTCGCGGCGGTCTCGTAGATGTACTGCGCGATCGGGGTCGAGCCGACGAAGCCGAGGGCCTTGACACGCGGATCGTTGAGCAGGACGTCGACGGATTCCTTGTCGCCGTTGACGACGTTGAAGACACCGGCGGGCAGGCCGGCCTCGATGAACAGCTCCGCGAGGCGCAGCGGCACCGAGGGGTCGCGCTCGGACGGCTTGAGGACGAACGCGTTGCCGCAGGCGAGGGCCGGGGCGGCCTTCCACAGCGGGATCATCGCGGGGAAGTTGAACGGGGTGATGCCGGCGACGACACCGAGGGGCTGGCGCATCGAGTAGACGTCGATGCCGGTGCCGGCGGACTCGGTGTATTCACCCTTGAGCAGGTGCGGGGCGCCGAGAGCGACCTCGACGACCTCGAGGCCGCGCTGGACGTCACCCTTGGCGTCGGGGATGGTCTTGCCGTGCTCGCTCGACAGCAGCCGCGCGAGTTCGTCCATGTTGTCCTGCGCGAGCTGCAGGAACCGCATCAGCACCCGGACGCGCTTCTGCGGGTTCCACGACGCCCATTCCTTCTGGGCCTCTTCGGCGTTGGCGATGGCGGCCTCGACCTCGCTCTGGGTGGCGAGCGGGACGCGTGCCTGCACCGCGCCGGTGTTGGGGTCGAAGACGTCCCCGAATCGCCCGGACGTCCCGGCGACGTGCTCGCCGCCGATGAAGTGGGTGAGTTCACGAATGCTCATTGTCGCGAGTCCTTTGCTGATCGACGGTTCGGACACAGGGCGCCGAAAGCGGGCCCCTCGAAGTCTGTGTCCATCCTATAGTTGGAAGTCCATGTATGTCTACCGTCACATCCCGGCGGTCCCCCCGCGACGCCGCGTCACCCCCAGGGAACGCCGCGTCACCGCAGGCGGCGGTACAGATCCTCCAGGTCGGACACCGCGCGGATGACGACGGCCTCGTCCGTGCCGCCCGCGCGCAGCGCACGCCGCAGCAGCATCGGGTCCAGATCCTCGAGCGCCGGGCGGAACCGCTCCATCGGCAGTTCCGGCAGTTCCGTGTCGTCGCCGTAGAAGTCGTCGGCGGGCGGCTCCGACGCATCGACCTCGCCGATCAGCCGCTCGAGACCCACGCCCCGGAGGGTGAGCACGGCCAGCGGGTGTTCGTCGACGTGCTCGGCCAGCAGATACGCCACCGCCGCAGCGTGCTTGCAGGGCCAGCCGTCGTCGGGGCACGTGCAGTCGAAGTCGAGTTCTCCGGCGCGCCGCGGCAGCAGCAGCGGCCCCAGCTCCTCCGGCAGCGCCCCGGCCGCGAGCCGCGCGAGCATCCCGGGCGCCGAACGCACCTGCTCGACCAGTTCGGCGATCGCCTCGTCGTCGAGGGTGCGGACCGTGACGGTCGCGGTGAACGGGCGCAGCTGGCTGCCCTGCACGTCGCCGACGACCGCGCCCGGTTCGAGCCGCATCGAGAGCACCTGACCCGAGCGCGCGTAGGTGCGGCCGCGGGTCAGCCGGCCCTTGTCGGCGACCTGCTCCATCGCACCGATCAGTTCCTTCGACCACCAGCTGCGCCCGATCGCACCGCGTTTGGTGCGGGCCTCGATGCCGCCGTCGACGCGGATCGGTGTGCCGTATCTGCGGAAATTGTTTCGCGCCATGGTCATTCACCCACCGCGTCGTCGCTCAGGGTCAACAGGGCGTGGAGCTGGTCGGTGGACAGCTCGGTGATCCAGCTCTCCCCCACACCGACCGCGAGGTCCGCGAGTTCCTGTTTGCCGGTGAGCATCTCGTCGATCCGTTCCTCGACGGTGCCGACGCAGACGAGCTTGCGCACCTGCACGTCGCGACGCTGGCCGATCCGGAACGCCCGGTCGGTGGCTTGGTTCTCCACCGCAGGATTCCACCATCGATCCAGGTGCACAACGTGATTGGCCGCGGTCAGATTGAGTCCGGTTCCACCGGCCTTGAGCGAGAGCAGCATGATCGGCGGCCCGTCCGGTTCCTGGAACCCGGTGACCATCGCGTCGCGGCGGGTCTTGGACACCCCGCCGTGCAGGAAGGGCACCTGCGTGGAGAACCGCTCGGCGAGATAGGGGGCGATGAGCTCCCCGAACTCGCGGAACTGGGTGAACAGCAGGACCTTCTCGCCGTCGGCGAGCACCGATTCGACGATGTCCTCGACCAAGCCGAGTTTGCCGGAGCGATGGCGGCCGCGGCGCAGCACCGGTGATCCGTCGGCGAGATAGTGCGCCGGATGGTTGCACACCTGCTTGAGCCGGGTCAGCGCCGCGAGGACCGCGCCCTTGCGGGCCATCCCCTCCTTCTCCTTGATCTTGCGCATCATGTCGTCGACGACCGCCCGGTACAGCGCGGCCTGCTCCGCGGTGAGGTTCGCGCGCACGGTCTGCTCGAACTTCTCCGGCAGGTCGGCGATCACGTCCGGGTCGGTCTTGACGCGCCGCAGCACGAACGGGGCGGTCAGCGCCCGCAGCCGGGCCGCGGCCGCCGCGTCGCGTTCGCGTTCGATGGGCACCGCGAACCGGGCCCGGAACGACGCGGGCGAACCCAGCAGCCGCGGATTCGCGAAGTCGAGGATCGACCGCAGTTCTTCGAGCCGGTTCTCCACGGGTGTGCCGGTCAACGCGATGCGATGCGAGGCCGCAACCGACCGCACCGCGCGCGACTGCGCGGTGTTCGCGTTCTTCACGTGCTGCGCCTCGTCGAGCACCACCCGATGCCAGGTCAGCGCCCGCACGTGCGCCAGGTCGCGGGCGACGATCGCGTAGGTGGTGATGACCAGGTCGCTGTCGTCGACCACCGCGGCCAGGTCGTCGTCACGCAACCGGCCCGACCCGTGGTGGACGTGGACGCGCAGGCCGGGGGCGAATTTCGCGGCCTCGCGCTGCCAGTTGCCGACCACCGACATCGGGCACACCAGCAGCGTCGGCCGGACCGGGCCGCGGGTGCGTTCGTGCACCAGCAACGCCAGCACCTGCACGGTCTTGCCCAGGCCCATGTCGTCGGCGAGCACCGCACCGAGCCCGAGCCCGCTCATGAACGCCAGCCAGTCCAGGCCGCGCTGCTGGTAGGGCCGCAGGGTCGCGTGCAGGCCGGGCGGGGCCGGGACCGGTTCCGGGTGCGCCTGCCCGTCGAGCAGGGTCGCGACCCACCCGGAGGCGCTGATGTCGGTGACCTCGGCGGGCGGCACGTCGTCGCCTGTGAACTGCGCGAACAACGAGCCGAGGGTGGTGTCCTGTCCGGAATTGCGGGTCACGTAGCGGGCGGCCTGGGCCAGTGCGGCGGCGTCCGCCTTGACCCACTTGCCGCGCAACTTGACCAGGTCGCTGTTGGCGGCGACGAGCTGTTCCATCTCGGCCGCGCTGAGCAGCATGTCGCCCACCGCGAGCTGCCATTCGTACGAGACGATCGCGTTCATGCCGACCGCGCTCTCCTCTGCCGCGACCGGGGCGGCGGCGGACTCGACACGCAGCCGCAGCGACGGTTCGACCGTCGCCCACGCGCGCGGGAGCAGCAGGGCCACCCCGGCGTCCTGCAGGGCACGCGCGCCGTGCTCGACGAGATCGACGACGACGGGCGTGGGCAGCAGCAGATCCAGGCTGTCGGGGTCGCGGGGCACGTCCTGCAGCCGCGGGTAGGCCTTCAACGCGGCGCCGAGCTTGCGGATGCCGATCTGCAGCAGTTCCGCGTCGGTGCCGCCGATCGGCACCGGCGCCGGGGCCTGACCCTCCGATCGCAGGCACACCTCGAGCCGCCACAGGGCGTCCGCGGGATCATCGGCCTCGTCGGGTTCGACGAGCCGCAGCACCAGGTCGGGTTCGTTGCCGGACAGGCTCGCGCGCCACTCGTCGAGCGCGTCGGCCATGCGCTGGGTGCCGGCGTGGTGCGGCGTGCCCTCGGTCAGCGCCGCGATCAGCGGATGCAGTGAGGTGCCGGACCCGAGCATCGCCCGGGTGATCGGGTCGGTGAGCTCGGTGCACAGGTTCTCGAGCAGCCGCGACGGGTTGCCCAGCTGCCGCTGCACCGGCGGCATCGCGGCGACCAGTTCGGCCTTCCACGCGCGGGTCCGTTCCCCGCCGAGCAGCTGCCAGCGCACCCACCACTGTTTTTCGGCGCGATGCATCTGCGGTGCGACGCGGCCTGCCTGGGCCCAGCGTTCGATGCCGCGGGCGACGTGCGCGAGGAAACGCAGGTCCCCGGACACGCCGTCGGGCCGGCGCGGCAGATCCAGCAGGAGCTGGGCAGCATCCGGAGGTGCCACGGCGACCGCGGGCAGGGTGCGCGGCTCCTCGTCCCCGGGCAAGGTCAGCTCGACGCGATGCCGGAACGGGCGGTCGATCCAGCGCCGCAGCGCCGACGGCAGCACGTCGTCGTCGGGCGGGGCCGAGGGGTCGCGCCACAACAACAGACCCGATCCCGGTGACCAGACCCCGTGCAACATGCCCACCATGGTGCCAGGCGAGTGCGCCTCCGGCGCCGGTGTGTCTTTGTGGCGGTCAGGGCCGCCACAAAGACACACCGGCGGCGGAGCCGCCCTAGGCTGAGCGCATGCCCCTCGCCTACGGTTTCGCCGAATACGGCGGCCCCGAAACCCAGCAGTTCCTCGACCCCGACGTCCCCGTACCGGGTCCCGGGCAGTTGCTGGTGGCGGTGCACGCGGCGGGCGTGAATCCGGCTGATTGGAAGGTCCGGGCGGGCACCCGCAAGGACACGGTGCCGGTCACGCTGCCAGCCGTGCTGGGCCGGGAGGTGTCCGGTGTCGTCACCGCTGTCGGCGACCGCGTCGACGGCTTCGCGGTCGGGGACGCGGTGTTCGGCGCGACCGCGACCGGGTTCGGTGGATACGCCGAGTACACGCTGCTCAACGCGCACAGCGCCGCCCACAAACCTGAGCAGGTGGGTTTCGCCGCCGCCGCGACCGTCCCGGTGGCCTGGGCACCGCGTTCGACATCGTCGACGCGCTCGCGATCTCGGAGGAGGACACCGTGCTCGTGATCGGCGCCGGCGGGGGCGTCGGATCCGCCGCGACCCAGCTCGCGCGGACACGCGGCGCGACCGTGCTCGGGGTCGCGTCGGCCGGCAAGCGGGACCTGCTGGAAGGCAACGGCGCCACCTGGATCGAATCCGGCGACGACGCGGCCGACCGTGTTTCCGCCGCCGCTTCCGACATCACCGCGATCGTCGACCTGGTCGGCGGCGCGACCCTCCGGACGTTCGCCGCAGCCGCTCCCGGAGCCCGCATCGTCAGCGTCGCCGATCCGGCCGGAGCAGCGGAACTGGGTGGTTCCGGAGTGGAGCGGCGGCGCACCACCGAGGTGTTCGCGGCCGTTGCGGCTCTCGTCGCGGACGGCACCGTGGACCCGCACATCGAGCGGACGTTCCCGCTGCGGGAGGCCGGTGCGGCGCTCGCCGTCGTCGAAGGCGGCCACGCCCGCGGCAAGGTCGTCATCGTGGTTCGCTGAGCGCACCCGCGGATCGGACGCGCAGCGGGAACGACACTGGGACACTGGTGACCAGGTCCCTCACCAGGAGTCCGCCATGACGATTCTGATCCAGGTCCTCGAGCAGACCTACAGCTCCAACACCCCCTGGGAACAGGTCAAGTACGCGTTCGTCGATTCCGGTCACGTCACCACCCTGCGGCTGGACGGCCAGTGCGGGGTGTGGCTCGACGGCACCAAGCACGGCGAATCCCATCGCCTCGCCGCGACCGCGAGTCCCGAGCAGGCGATCTTCTTCCTGCTCACCGTGTTCGACCGGATCGCCCAGTGCAAGCAGAGCGGAGGCTCGTGGATCATCGGGCACGACGGCCGGACGGTCTCGTCCATCCACGCCGCCCGGTTTCCGCTGACGGTCGACGGATGAGCAACTGATCGTTGTCGGTGCCCGCTGCGACGATCGTCCGGTGCGCGGGGGCAAGGGCATCTGGGTCGTGGTGGTGGCGGTCGCGATCGTCGCGTCGTCGGGGTGGGAACGAACCGGCCCGACGGGACCGGCCGCGCCCGGCAGCCCGTCCCGCGCAGATCTCGGGCGGTTGCTCGCCGGCGTCGAGGTGGTGTTCCGGCGCCCGCACGTGCCGGGATATCAGCGTGGCTGCGACGCCGGCGAGGCGTGTGTGTTCGGGCCGGCCTGGTCGGACGATCATCCCGGTCGCGGTGGGCGCGACGGCTGCGACACCCGTAACAACGTGCTCGCACGCGACCTGCGCGAAACGACGTTCCGTCCCGGCACGGGCAACTGCGTCGTGCTGTCCGGCACCCTCGACGACCCGTACACGGGAGAACGAATCCTGTTCCGGCGCAGCGACGCCCGCGAGGTGCAGATCGACCACGTCTATCCCCTGGCCGCGGCGTGGGACCTCGGTGCCGCGACGTGGCCACCGCAGCTGCGCCGGCAGTTCGCCAACGACATCGACTTCAATCTCGTCGCCGTGGACGGCGAGGCCAACGAGGACAAACGCGACCGCACTCCCGCCGACTGGCTGCCGCCCGCGTCGAGCACGCGCTGCTGGTTCGCGGGCAAGTATCTGACGGTCGCGGTGCGGTACGGACTGCCGGTGACCGCGGCCGACCACCGTGCCCTCACCGACGCGGCCGCGACCTGCCCCGATGCGAATCAGCTTTCGCCGATGACGCCGAACGCGCCGTGATCGCCGGTAGGACACACACGCCGCCGAGCGATCGAGTTCGAGCTGTCTACGGGGTCGACGTACGATGTCCGACCGGCTTCAGTGCCGCTCGACTGCCCCGATGTCCCGACGACCGTTCATCAGCTTTTCCAACAGCATGATCAGGAGCTGGCGTTCGATCGGCGTGAGCAGAGATGCCCACTCGTGTTCGCGCCGATTGTGATCTGCGAATGCCTTCGTGATGACCGCAGTGCCTTCGGAGGTCAGGCTGAGCGTCGCACCCCGCCCGTCTTCAGGATCGTCCTGCCGATCGATCAGGCCGGCTTTGCGCAAACTGGCCACCAGACTGGACACCGTCGGCCTGGGCATCGAGGACAAACTCGCCACCATGTGCGGACTCAGCGGTCCCGCCACCCACAGGACGAACAGCACTCGGAATGTCGAGTCCGTTTGATGAAGCGGTCGCAGTGTCTGGACCTCGAGGTCGTAGATCACGGTCCGGGTGGCCCGGTTCAGCGACATGACGAGGCGGCTGGCCTCCATGTCCACACCATCGACGTGGCTGGGGATCAGCCCCTGCGCACGGTCGACCAGGCTCCAATAGTCCGCCACATCGCTGTTGGGGACGTTCGATGAGTCGTTGGGCACGTGGACACACTAGTCGCATGTAGTTCGACATGACCAGAAACTGATTCGGGTTCGAACTTGATTCCGCCGCAGTTCCAGCCGGATGAGCTACCGGACGGCGTCCGCCGACCTGCCAATTTGGGACCGATTACCTGCTAAAAGAGTCCATCACTCCCCATGTCTCGGCAGAGCGAGGGATGCAGACACCCATTCGGTCGCCTTGACATCCGGATGCATATAATTCAGACTCGTATCACTTTATGTGACCTGCGACTCAGTGAAGTCGCGCCATGACGCCCACCACCGAGTCCCCGTCCGGGAAGCCGGTGCGCCCCAGCCGGCGCGCGAAGAGGAAGAAGCACGCAATGTATTACGAATGGCAGCAATTCGATCCGTCACCGGTCCCCGATACCGCCGAGAGCGATCGAGTTCACGACGTGGCCGTGATCGGTGGAGGACCGGTCGGTCTTGCCATGGCGATCGCACTGCAGCGACGGGGAATCGACGCGGTCGTTCTCGAGGCCCGTACCCAACTCTCGGACGGAAGCCGCGCGCTCACCCTCAATCGAGAGAGCCTGCATTTCCTCGACACCATCGGTGTGAGCGAGGACTTCATGAAGCTCGCACAGCCGCGCAGCCGCAGCATCGTGTTCCATGGCAGCACCGAACTGTGGCGTACCGAATACGAAACCGAACTGCACGAGCGCTTTCCCCAGCTGGCGCTCCTGCAGCAATGCTGGCTGGAGCACGTGCTGTTGGACAACCTCCGAGCCCGTGCGCCTCACGCGATCCGGTGGGGCCACACCGTTACGGGCATAGACGATCTCGGTGACGAGGTGCGCATCGACGTCGACGCGCACGGGAGCAACTACCAACTTCGAGCCCGCTACGTGATCGGTGCCGACGGGGCTCGGGGCGTCACCCGACGCCTCCTCGGCCTTCGATACGAGGACGTAGTCCCTCGCCGCAGCGCCGATGCCCGGTTCATCATCTGCGACTTCTCCATGGACCACGACCTGCAGCCGGGCCGCCGGCTCTTCATCGGACCTGATTACGCACCCGATTCCGTAGCGATCCTGCATTCGCAGCCGTTCGACGTCTGGCGCCTCGACTACCAGGTGCCCGAAGGCACGGATCCCGAAGCGGCCGCCACGCCCGAGACAGCCGAAACCCGTGTCCGCGAACACCTGTCGATGATGGGTATCGATGCGGAACCGACGATTCTGTGGGTCACCACCTACCGGGCCCTGGGACGCACTCTTCCCCGCTACCGGCAGGGCCGGGTGCTGTTCGCGGGGGACGCCGCGCATCAGTCCCCGATCTTCGGAGGACGCGGCCTGAACATGGGATTCGGTGACGTCAATGCCCTGGCCTGGCGCCTGCCTTTCGCACTGGCCGGCGACGACACCCCACTCGACGAGTATTCCGCCGAGCGGACCCATGTCGTCAGCCGCACCCTCGACGCCCTGACACCGGTGTCCCTGTTCATGACCAGCGCCGACGAAGCCTCCCGCACACTCCGTCGTGAGGTGATGTCTCTGCTTCCCGAGGCCCCTGCCCTGCGGGAACTCATCGACGGCCATGCCGCCGCACACATCTCGGACTTCCCCGTGGACGCTGCGGACAGCGGCGTCGTCGGTCGCCCGCTCAGCGAGCTTCGCGTGACCACGCAGTCGGGTGAGGAACGGTATCTCACCGAGCTTCTGCCTCCGCGGTACTTCCGCATCGAACGCCTCACCGACCCGAGCGACGCCCCCGGTACCGCCGCGCTGCTGCTCCACGACGAGGGATCGAAGTATCCCTCCACCGACACCCCCGAGCCGGCGGCGACGCATGTCGTATATGCGCCCGACGATGCGGTGCGCGAACGCCTGGGACTGACCGTGGCCGGCGATGCCCTGGCCGGCCGACCCGATCGGATCGTGTACGTCCAGGACCACGCCTCGGTCGCTCCCGCCGACGATCGCCCGCACTCGGCTCTGCAGCGCGTGTTCGTCGAACTGTCCGACTCGATGTCTGCCCTCGGTGTGGACGGCAGCCGTACCGCTGCTGCCCGGGACACCCTGCGTGCCGCTGCACTCGAAGGAGCAGCCTCGTGACGCTGTCCGAATCGGTCTCCGACTTCGACCGTCTCCGAATGGGATTCGACTTCCACCAGTTGACTCTCTTCGAGTCCCTCTCCACGCGAGCGCGCCGGGATCCGGATCGAATCTTCCTGACGGACCTCGATACCGGTGTCGAGTACACCTACACCCGATTGGTCGAGGAAGCCGAACTGTACGCACGCTGGCTCACCGCCCGCGGAGTGTCCCGGGGCGCACACGTCGCCGTGCAATTGCCCAACAGCGTCGAGCACATCCTCTTCTACATCGCGCTCAGCCGTCTCGGGGCTGTCGCAGTGCCGCTCAACACCCAGGCCGCCGGCGACCTTCTCGCCTACTACCTCACCAATTCCGATGCGTCGATGCTCGTCCACGACGCCTCGAACCACGAGTCGGCCCGCATCGCACAGGACGCCGGGATCGCGGCGATCGGACTGACAGGTCCGTGGAGCGAAACCGAGGCCGAGGGAATCACCCACGCCACGATCTGCCAGGAGGCCGACTCCACCGCGCCACTGCCACTCGATGCCGTCGACCCGACGAGCCTGGGCTACATCAACTACACGTCCGGGACGACAGGCCCGTCGAAGGGCGTGATGATGACGCACATCCGCGCGATGCTGTGGGGTTTCAGCCACGCCGTGTCGTTCGGCTACCGCGCCGACGATCGGGTGTACATCTGCTTGCCGCTGTTCCATGTCAACGCTTTTCAAGGCGCATTGCACTGCGCGATCGGTGCCGGTCTGCAGGTCTTTCTCCGACGCAGGTTCTCCGCCTCCAAGTTCTGGGACGACGTGCGCGATGCTTCCATCACCGCCACGAACCTGCTCGGTTCGATGGCCGCGATCCTGTGGAAGCGGGATGCGCAGCCGACGGACTCGGACAACTCCCTGCGCATGGTGATGACGGTGCCGATCCCCGCATACGCCACGGCCTTCGAACGTCGGTTCGGACTGCGTTTCACGTCCGGATACAGCCTCACCGACTACGGGCCGAGCCATGCGTACACCCTCGCCGATCCGCCGGAGAAACTCGGCTCGGCCGGTCGACTCCGCCCCGGGATGGAGGCCAGGATCGTGGACACCAACGATCTCGAGGTCTCCCCGGATACGAAGGGGGAACTGGTCATCCGGTCCGCCGTTCCGTGGAACGAGTCCCTCGGGTACTACGGGATGCCGGAAGCCACCTTGCTCAGTCGGCGGAACGGATGGTTCCACACCGGCGACCTGTGCCGCATCGACGCCGACGGTTACATGTGGTTCGAGGATCGGCTCAAGGATGTGATCCGCAGGCGCGGAGAGAACATCTCGGCATTCGAACTCGAAGGGATGGTCTCGAAGATCGACGGCGTGCGCGACGTCGCCGCGATCGCGGTTCCGTCCGAGCTCGAGGAAGACGAGATCGCGCTGTTCCTCGAACTCGAGGACAGCAGCCCGGAGGCCCTCTCGTCTCTGCAGAAGGAATGCGAGGAGGCACTGCCCCGCTACATGCGGCCGGAGTTCTACGTGCCCGTCGACACGTTGCCCCGCAACGCCAGCCACAAGATCGAGAAGTACAAACTGCGGGATCGATACGCGAGTGCCGCCGCGATGGAGCCCTACCGGAGGTCGCAATGAGCAGCACGATCTGGAGCCACGGCCGGCGCGTACCCGGAATCACCGCGGATACGGCGGACTACTGGACCGGCGGAGCGGCCGGGGAGTTGCGCATTCAGCACTGCACCGCGTGTAACCACTGGCAGCACCCGCCGAGTCCGGTCTGTCGACTGTGTCGCACCAGCACGCATCTGGCATTCGAAGCTGTCAGCGGACACGGCCGCGTCGCATCGTGGACCACCAACGAGCAGGCCTGGTTTCCCGGCCAGCCGGTACCTTTCCGGGTCGGGTACGTCGAACTGGCCGAACAGCCCGGCCTGTACGTCTTCGGAGGTCTGATCGGCGGCGCCGATATCGACGACCCCACCGACAAGCCCGTCGTCACCCGCTTCCAGCAGCAGGGTGAGGCGTGGCTGCCCGTTTTCGAGATCACGGACGAGGAGTGACGCCGGTGCATGCCGAACGAAATGTAGCCATCACCGGTATCGGTTTGTCCGAGGTGGGGCGCCGCACCACCGCGAGCGCCCTGTCCCTGACCGTGGACGCGGCCCTGACCGCGATCACCGACGCCGGGCTCACGGTCGACGACATCGACGGCATCTCGACCTATCCGGGAGCCGCGAACACCGGCGGCGGGTTCGCTCCCGTCGGCGCACAGGACCTGCGTCTTGCGCTGGGACTGAACGTCAATTGGTACTCGGCCGCCGCCCTGGACTCGCCGAGCCAGTTCAGCGCGATCGTCAATGCGATCGGTGCACTGTCCGCAGGGCTCGCCCGTCACGTCCTGGTCTTCCGCACCGTGACCGAGGCACAGTCCCGGGCGCTGGACAAGCAGGCGCAGAGTTGGGCCGGATCATCCGGGGAGATCCACGGCTTCTGGGAATGGACCGCACCGTACGGTGTCGAATCCCCCGTGCCTTGGTACGCGACCTACGCACAGCGGTACATGTACGAGCACAAGCTGACCCACGAGCAGCTCGGTGCGATCGCCGTGAACGCCCGTACGAATGCGGCGGGCAACCCCTCGGCTGTCTACCGCGACCCGCTCACGCTCGACGACTACCTCGACAGCCGCGTCGTGTCCTGGCCCCTCCGCCTCTACGATTGCGACGTCCCGGTCGACGGATCGGTCGCTTTCGTGCTCTCCCGGCTCGACGACGCCCGGCACATGACCAATCCACCCCTACGCTTCGAGGCCGTCGGCACCGCGATGGGGGCCGGCGGATTGCGCGACCCTCGCGACCTGACCTCGTTCGGGGCCGAGAAGGCGGCTGCGATGCTCTGGGATCGGTCCCGGATTTCTCGTCGCGACGTGCGCGTGGCGCAGATCTACGACGGCATGAGCATCCTGACGGTGCACTGGCTGGAGGCTCTGGGCTTCTGCGCCAAGGGCGAGGTCGGGGCGTTCGTCGAAGGTGGCACGAATATCGGACTGAACGGAGAACTACCGATGAACACCGGTGGCGGCCAGCTCTCGGCCGGGCGTTTGCACGGACTGGGACATCTCCACGAGGCCTGTGTCCAGCTGTGGGGACGTGGAGGAACGCGGCAGGTCGGCCGAGAGCCGGACGTCGCCGCAGTCAGCATGGGCGCCTACGGCCTCGGCTGCGCACTGCTGATGAGAGAGGACTGACGATGCCGAATCTGTTCGATCCCATCGACCTCGGTCCGTTGTCCCTGCCCAACCGCATCGTCATCCCTCCCATGTGTCAGTACAGTGCCCGCGACGGACTGGCCACCGACTGGCACCTGATCCACATCGGCAGCCTGGCCCTGTCCGGCGCAGCACTACTGATCATGGAAGCGACCGCGGTCTCCGAGGAAGGACGGATTACGCCGGACTGCCTCGGCCTGTGGCGCGACGACCAGTCCGAAGCCCTGGCTGCACTGGTGAAAACGGTACGATCCCAATCGCCGATCCGGCTCGGTATCCAGCTGTCGCACGCCGGTCGCAAGGCTTCCAGCCACAGCCCACGAACCGGCGGCTCGGGCCCCCTGGACGCGACCGAGGGGTGGCCGACGATCGGTCCGAGCGCCGTCCCG
Source organism: Rhodococcus sp. NPDC003382 (assembly GCF_053589135.1). Classification (NCBI taxonomy): domain Bacteria; kingdom Bacillati; phylum Actinomycetota; class Actinomycetes; order Mycobacteriales; family Nocardiaceae; genus Rhodococcus; species Rhodococcus sp. NPDC003382. Next base: position 86,335 of record NZ_JBSFRH010000020.1, on the reverse strand, counting down.
GTGTCCGAGCGGTGGCCTGTTCCGATGCCACTGACCGTGGACGATATGGACCGCGTGGTCGAGCACTTCGTCGCCGCCGCGAATCGAGCGGTCGATGCCAGGTTCGACCTGATCGAGCTGCACGGAGCACACGGATATCTGCTCAGCTCGTTCCTGTCCCCGTTGGCGAACCGGCGAACCGACGAGTTCGGCGGCGGGTACGACAACCGTGCGCGCTTCCCCCTGCGGGTCTTCGAGGCGGTGCGCGCGGCCGTTCCGTCGACCGTGGCTCTCGGTGTCCGCGTCAATGGAACCGACTGGGTCGACGGTGGCATCATTCCCGAGGAGGCATGCCGATTCGCCGTCGACCTCGAACGGCGCGGGGCCGATTTCGTCCACGTCAGCAGTGGTGGCAACGCGCGCGGGGACATCCCCCTCGGTCCCGGTTACCAGATCCCGCCGGCACGGCTCATTCGCCGGCACGTGAACATCCCGGTCATCGGAGTCGGTCTGATCAGCAGCCCGGTCCTCGCCGACGAGCTGGTCGCGGACGGCAGCGTGGACCTGGTCGGAATCGGCCGAGGCCACCTGCACAATCCGCACTGGACCTGGTCGGCGGCGGAAATTCTGGGCCATCACCTCGATGTGCCGTACCAGTACGCCCGGGCCAGAACCAGCACGTTCGAACCCCCGAAGTCATGGCAACATCTCGGCCGCCAGGAGGTACAGCCGACCACGTGAACAGACTGTCGGGGCTTACAGACCTTCTTCGCGCCACGGCGCGACACGAACCGAACACCTTGAAAGCCCAACGCATCCTTCCCCTTTAAACGAAGTGGACTTTCGCATGACCTTCCTCCAAATCGCCTCCGTGGTGATACTCCTCGGATCGTTCATCGTCGCATCGGTGTGGACGATCAACATGGGACTGCTGCTCCTGGTCGGCGGCACCGCGATCGCATACTTCAGCGGAATCTCGCTGGATGTCGTCGCAGACTCGTTCCCGAGTGAAACCTTCATCCTGATCATCGGCATCACATACTTCTTCGCCGTGGTCGAGTCGAGCAAGACGATGGACTTCATCGTCGACGGGCTGCTGCGCCTGCTGCGTGGCTCGATCGCGCTGGTGCCTCCGCTGCTGTTCGTGCTCTCGGCCGCGGCGACCGCGATCGGTGCCTATCCGCCGGCCGTGGCAGCTCTCGTCATCCCGGTTGCGATGCGACTGGCCAGGGACTACGACATCAGCCGGTTCCTCGTGACGATCATGGTCGTGCACGGCATCCTGGCCGGCAATTTCGGCCCGCTGGCGACTCCGGCTGTGTTCACCGCGAAGCAACTCACCGAAGCCGGACTCGAGCCGATCACCCTCCAGCTGTTCGTGAGCCATGTGGCGATCAACGGTCTCGTCGCGGTCATCGCCTACTTCCTGTTCGGTGGTGCGAAGCTGGTGCGTGCCGGCCGGATGTCGGTGGCGCAGCCGGCGTTGGCCACGGTGGGCGGCGGGCCGGTGTCCGGATCCGCCGGTGGCTCCGCCGATACTCCGGACTTCGACGGCCCGTCCCCCGCTGCAGGCCGGGGCACAGGACACGGACGGCCGAACACCTACCAGATCGCCACGCTGATCGCGCTGGCCACCTTGCTCGTCGCCTCGCTCGGTTTCGGCATGGACATCGGGTTCAGCGCGTTGGCACTGGGTCTGCTGCTGACGCTGCTCTTCGAGCGCAAGCAGAACACCTTCATCAACACCATGCCCTGGGGCGTCATGCTGATGCTCGCCGGTGTCCTGATCTACATCGGCGTTCTGACCGAGATCGGCACGATCGACGCGATCAACGAATCGCTGTCCAGCATCGGCTCCGCGTCCGGCGCCGTCCTCGCCCTGTCCTGGCTCAGCGGCATCATCTCGGCGTTCGCCTCGTCGATCACCGTCATCGGTGCGACCTTGCAGCTCGCTATGCCGCTCGTCTCGGGTGACATGAGCACCCTGTCGGTGGTCGGCCCGGTCACCGTGTCCACGACGATCGTCGACGCGAGCCCGCTGGGCATCATCGGAGCCCTCGCTCTGGCGACGGCCGAGCCCGAAGCTCGTCCGAAGTTGCTGCGCTCGATGCTGCTGTGGGCCGGCACCATGGTTCTCCTCGGTCCCCCGCTGGCGTGGCTGCTGCTGACCGTTCTGTGAACCGCACAGCCGACGAGCAGGAAAACCGACAAGGAGAATTCGGATGAACGCCCAGATCCCGTGCCCGTCCCAGGTGTCGACGGACGACGTCGTCGCCGTGCACCAGCTCTACGGACGCCAAAGTCACGCCATCGACTCCGGTCGGGCCGAGGATTGGGCTGCCACCTTCACCGTCGACGGGGAATTCCTCTCGCCGAGCTACCCCGCTCCCGCCCGCGGAGCCGACGAGCTGGTCGCGTTCGCCGAACGGTTCCATGCCGATTGCCGAGCACGTGGCGAAGTCCTGCGTCACGTGCTCGGCACGGTGGAGGTTCGACCGGCAGGCCCGGGCGCACTGCACTCTCGGGCATACCTGCAGATCGTCGGCACCCCCGCAGGTGATTCGGTTCGACTCCACCGAATCACCGTGCTGGAGGACGAGATCGAGATGACCGCGGACGGATGGAAGATCCGACGCCGTACCGTGCACCCCGACCGGTGAGACCACCGCCGCTCAGACGGGATCCGTTGCCACCGCAGTACAGGCGGAGACAAGTGCCACGTCGCCCGTCGAAAGCGCCACCTCGATAGCTCAGTGCCGCCTCGCCATTCACCGTGCGGGCCGAACCCACTCCGGTTCGGCCCGCACGGTCTGTTTCACGTGACGGCCACGAGTTCGGCCCCGCCAACCACTCCTGTCACTGCTGCAGCCCGACGCGGTCATCCCGAGTCCTTCCGGATCGGAGCCAGGCGCGCAGCACGGCCCTGCAGGTAGCGCTGTTCGGGAACGCTCGCCGTCAGCCTGGCCGCGTCGAGGTACGCCGCGCGCGCCGCGGCCGCCTCACCCGCCATCTCCAGCAGGTGCGCCCGGACCGCGACCGCCCGATGGTTGCCGGCGAGCCGCCGGTCGTCCGCCACCGTCGCGAGGAGATCCAGCCCGGCGCGGGGGCCGTCGAGCATGCCCACAGCGGCCGCTCGGTTCACCGTGACCATCGGGTTGGGTGCGACGTGCGACAGCACCCGGTACAGCGCGACGATCTGCGCCCAGTCGGTGTCCTCGGCGCGGTCGGCCTCCGCGTGCATCGCGGCGATCGCGGCCTGCAGTTGGTACGGCCCGGGCGGGGCGGCGCTGAGCGCGGCGGTGACCAGCGCGATTCCCTCGTCGATCTGCTTCCGGTCCCAGCGGGTCCGGTCCTGTTCGGTGAGGGGAATCAGCGCGCCGGACGGGTCGGTCCGGGCGTCGCGGTGGGCATCGGTGAGCAGCATGAGCGCGAGCAGGCCGGTGGTGTCGGCGTCCTCGGGCAACAGCGCGTGCAGCAGGCGGGTCAGGCGGATCGCTTCGGCGCTGAGTTCGTGGGAGGTCAGGTCGGGTCCGCCGGAGCTGGTGTAGCCCTCGTTGAAGATCAGATAGAGCACGTGGCGAACCGCCTGCAACCGTGCGGCGCGGTCGGCCGCAGCGGGCAGGGTGAAGATCGCGCCGGCGTCGCGGATCGCCTGTTTGGCGCGGGTGATGCGCCGGGTCATCGTCGCCTCCGGCACCAGGAACGCCCGCGCGATGGACACGGTGTCGAGCCCCCCGACCGCGCGCAGGGTCAGCGCGATCTGTGAGGACGGTGACAGCGCCGGATGGCAGCACAGGAACAGTAGCGTCAACGTGTCGTCGCCGTCGTGCCCCACGTCGGCGAGATCGATGACGGACCGGTCCGATTCCATTGCCGCCCAGGAATGTTCGCGGTCGCGGCGGGCACTGTCGCTGCGCCACTCGTCGGTGAGCCGCCGCTGCGCGACTGTGATCAGCCAGCCGCGCGGATTCGACGGCACACCCTCCGCCGGCCACTGCCGGTGCGCCGCGAGCAGCGCCTCCTGCACCGCGTCCTCGCACGCGTCGAACTGTCCGTGCCGCGCCGCGAGGTACCCGAGGACCTGCGGCGCGAGGGTGCGCAGCAGGTCCTGCGGGTCGCTCACATCTCGGCCCCGCCGTCGTGCATCACGGCCCGGACCTCCATCGCCCCGCCGTAGCGCACGTCGGGCCAGCGCGCGGCGATCTCCACGGCGCGGTCCCGGCTGTCGACATCGACCTCGACGTAGCCGCAGAACTGTTCCTTGCTCTCCATGAACGGCCCGTCGGTGACGGTGTGCGCGGGGGTCGTCCCCTGCCGCACGGTGCGGGCGGTCGACGGGTCGGTCAATGCCTGTCCGCCGACGAGTTCACCGGATTCGGTGAGTTCGGCCATGATCGCGTCGACCTCCGCGAACAGTTCCTCCCGCGCGTTGTCGCTCAGGTCCTCGACGAAGTCGGGACGGTTGTAGATCAACAGCATGTATTTCACGGTCGTCTCCTCTGCCGTGCCCCCGGATGGGGCTTCACCCCTGAAGTCGGATCTGCGGAGCCGATCCGGACATCGCGGATCGCGCATTTCTGTTCGCCCGATGTCCGGACGACGTCGCGGTCTCCGACTTCACTGTGACACGGGAACGATTTCCACCGGACGATTCGAAGGAGTTCGACGATGGCACGGCTTCGGGTACAGAATTTCGCGATCACGGTCGACGGCTGCTCGGCCGGGCCGGATCAGAGCCTGCAGAACCCCGGCGGGATCGGCGGGGAACGGATCCTCGGGTGGGTGCACGAGACCCGGTCGTTCCACCGGTCGTTCGGGAAGGACGGCGGAGAGACCGGGATCGACGACGACTTCATGGCCCGCGGGATCGACGGGATCGGCGCAACGATCATGGGCCGCAACATGTTCGGTCCCATCCGCGGAAGGTGGGAGGACAGCGACGAGTGGTCGGGCTGGTGGGGCGACGAACCGCCGTTCCACCACCCGGTCTTCGTGCTCACCCACCATCCCCGCGATCCGATCACCCTGGGCGGCGGCACCGTCTTCCACTTCGTCACCGGCGGCATCGAGGACGCGCTCGCACAGGCCGTCGAGGCCGCCGGCGGCGCGGACGTGCGGGTCGGGGGCGGTCCCGCGACCGTCCGGCAGTATCTGCGCGCGGGGCTGGTCGACGAGATGCACCTGGCGATCGTGCCGGTGCTGCTCGGCCGCGGCGAGCGCGTGTTCGACGACGATGTGCTCACCACCGATTTCGAGTGCGTCGAGTTCGTCGCGTCGCCCTCGGTCGCGCATGCCCGATTCGTCCGCGTCGGAAGCGCCCCTTATGACGGTTGATGTACCGATATTTCTGTACACCGATCGTCATCTCCGGCGCGGACGGAGTACCTGGCGGTGTGCGACGGGTTTAGGTTGGAGGTCATGGCTCCGCGGATCAACAAGGACACCCGGCTGTGCATCTCCCTCTCGGGCCGGCCCAGCAACATCGGCACCCGATTCCACAACTACCTGTACGACGAACTCGGCCTGGACTACGTGTACAAGGCGTTCGCGCCCACGGACATCGAGGCCGCGGTCACGGGCATCCGCGGGCTCGGTATCCGCGGTGCGGGGGTGTCGATGCCGTTCAAGGAGAAGGTGATCCCGCTCGTCGACGTGATGCACGAGTCGGCCCGCGCGATCGATTCGGTCAACACCATCGTCAACGAGGACGGGGTGCTGCACGCCTACAACACCGACTTCCAGGCGGTGCTGGACCTGCTCCGCGACCACGGCGTCGATCCGGCTCTGTCGGTCGCGGTCGCGGGCAGCGGCGGCATGGCCAAGGCGGTGGTCGCGGCGGTCCGGGAACACGGCTTCACCGACGTCACCGTCGTCGCGCGGAACGAGGCCGCCGGGACCGCCCTCGCCGACCGGTACGGATACGTGTGGCGCGCCGGCCTCGGCGACTCCTCCCCCGCCGCGCTGATCAACGCGACCCCGATCGGCATGGCGGGCGGTCCCGACGCCGACGCGCTGCCGTTCCCGTCCGCCGCGGTCGAGGCCGCGACGGTGGTCTTCGACGTGGTCGCGATGCCACCCGAGACACCGCTGATCCGGGCGGGACGCGCCCACGGTCACACGGTCATCACCGGCGCCGAGGTGATCGCGCTGCAGGCGGCGCTGCAGTTCGCGCTGTACACGGGCGTGACCCCGACACCCGACCAGGTGCGCCGCGCGTCGGAGTTCTCCCGCTCCTGACGTTGCCGCTCACGGCCGGTCGCGCAGTTCCTCGGCCTTCGCGAGCAGAACGGCGCGCTCCCGTTCGTTGCCGGTCAGCCGCGCAGCCTCGAGCAGCTCGGCGCGGGCTTCGTCGATGCGGCCCAGCTGCCGGAGCAGCTCGCCGCGCACGCTCGGCAACAGGTGGTAGCCGGCGAGTTCGCCGTCGGCGACGAGCTTGTCGACGTATTCCAGCGCGGGCGCCGGGCCGTACGCCATGGACACGGCCGCGGCGCGGTTGAGTTCGACCACCGGCGACGACGCGACCTGCCCGAGCGCCTCGTAGAGAAGCACGATCGTCTCCCAATCGGTGTCCTCGAAAGTTGCTGCGCGCGCGTGACACTCGGCGATCGCCGCCTGCAGGGCGTACGGTCCGCGACCCCGGCCGACCGCGTCGGCCCGGGCGAGAGCCGCGACGCCGCGGGTGATCTGGGCGCGATCCCAGCGCGTGCGGTCCTGGTCGGCCAGCAGGATCGGTTCCCCCGTCGGCGTGGTGCGGGCACCGAATCGCGCCGCCGTGAGTTCCATCAGGGCGACGAGCCCGTGGGCTTCGGGTTCCTGCGGCACGAGCTCGGCGAGGATCCGGGCGAGCCGCAACGCCTCGGCCCCGAGATCCGTCCGCATCCATTCGGACCCCGAGGTCGCGGCGTATCCCTCGTTGAACACCAGGTAGAGCACATTGAGAACGGCGCCCAGCCGGTTCGCGAACTCCGCACGCGGCGGCACCTCGAACGGAACCTTGGCCGCGGTGAGGGTCTTCTTGGCGCGAACGATGCGTTGCTGCACCGTCGCGGTGGGGATCATGAAGGCGCGGGCGATCTCCTCGGTGGTCAGGCCGCCGACCACCCGGAGCGTCAACGCGACCTGCGCTTTGCGGCCCAGGACCGGGTGGCACGCGATGAACATCAGCCGAAGCACGTCGTCGTCGATGCGATCGGGATCCCAGGCCTCGTCGTCGAAGCGCGACGCGTCGAGGTCGCGCGCGATCGCCGCGTAGCGCTCGTCGAGCAGGTCCCGGCGCCGCCACCCGTCGATCGCCCGGCGTTTGGCGACGGCGGTCAGCCAGGCCGCGGGGTTACGGGGAACCCCGCCGGCCGGCCACTGCTCGAGGGCTTCGAGCAGCGCTTGGCCGGCGAGGTCCTCGGCGAGATCGAGGTCACCGACGATACGGGTCAGCGCTGCAACGATTTTCGCCGATTCGATGCGCCACACCGCCTCGACGGCCCGGCGTGCGCTGTCTGCGTCGGCGTTCTCGGCCACGGGCTCAGCCGGTGATCGGCCGGTCCGTGCCCAGCTGCTCGCGCCAGCCCGCTTCCTTCTGGATGTACTCGTTGGTCTGGTCGAAGTCCTCGAGCTCGTTCACCCTGCGCACTTCCAGTTTGCTGCCCGGGCCCAGGGGGCAGCGCCGGGCCCATTCGGCTGCCTCTTCCTTCGTCGCGGTCTGGATGATCCAGAAGCCGGAGAACAGTTCCTTCGTCTCGCCGTAGGGCCCGTCCGACACGAGCGGAGGATCGGAGTCGAAGTCGACGACGAATCCGTCCTCGGGGTCGGACAGCCCTTCCCCGGCGAGCATGACACCCGCCTTGATGAGCTCTTCGTTGTATCGCCCCATCGCGTTGACGATTTCCGTGAAATCCGCTTCCTTCGACGCTGCGAGCGCCTGGTCGGTGACTCGCAGGATCAGCATGTACTTCATGAGGTTCTCCTCCGTCACGGGACCGCATCTCCGGTCCGTTCACGTACACGTCGAGCAGCGCGGCCGTCGATCGACACTTCGCGGAGAATTTCTCGGCTCCGTGGGCCGACGGCATCGACCGTAGTCGGATCCACGGACGAGGAGGGCCGAATTCAGATCGTCCGAGCCTCCTCGAGCAGATCGAGAACCTCGCCGGCCACGGCGGTGGCGATCCGCATCTCGGCACGTGTCGCGTCGCGGGTCGTGGGATTCTGCAGACCGAAGTTGTTGACCCACGCGACCGTCCGGGCGGATTGGAACATCAACGTCGTGGTCCGCTCGGCGCCGAGCAGATCGCCGACGAACCAGCCGGTGAAGAACGGTCCGAGGTCGGTGCCGTACACGGCCTTGAACTCTTCGGCGATGCGCGGTGCGGCGGCGACGAGGGCGTTCCCGAAAGTGTAGAAATCGCGGGTGTGTTCGGGACCGGATCCGATGGTGACGAGCGCTTCGGGGAAGTCGGTGACGAGATGCGCGACGATCGCCGCGGTCAGCACCCGGCCGGGACTGCGATCGCACTGCTCGGTGAGCGCGAACGCGTCGGCCCAGTGCGGCGCCGGGGTTCCGCCGGTGACGTATTCGTGCAGGTTCGCGACGTACAGGCGCACGACCTCGACGGCAAGATCGCTCGCCCACTGCTCGTCGTCGTAGATGCCGGCGTTGAGCGTCGGACCGGTCAGCTCGAGGATCTCGTCGAACGCCAGCACGAACGTGCCGCGATAGTCGCCACTGTGGACGAGCAGCTCGCGCAGCCGCGCGATGCGGTCGCGCGCGGCGTCGAACGAGTCGATACCGGCGGGATCGGTGACCTCGGCGAGGCGGGCCTGTTCGAATCCGGAGGCCGCGGGTACGCACTGCGACGAGACAGGGGCACCCGTATCCGCGGCGCCTGCGGCGGGAGCAACCAGGGCACAACCGAGTGCGAGAACTACGGCCGATGTCGCGAATCCAGTCAATTTACGCATCCTAAAAAAATACAAATTTCTGAACCCTAAGCAAGTACTAAATTAAAAATCCTAAGAAAATAAATGTGCACCGAGAATGCCTCTATTTGTCCGCCGTGGCGGTGCACGAGCGGACGCCGCGGCCCGGGCTGCGGCAGAATCCCGTCGGTGACCACCGACTCGCAGACACCGGTTCCGCTCTCCCAGCCGATCGGCGCCGGAATCGTCACGGCCCTGGTCGGATTCACCAGTTCGTTCGCGGTCGTGCTCACCGGCCTGCACGGAGTGGGCGCATCGGGGCCGGAGGCCGCATCGGGCCTGCTCACGCTGTGCGTGACACAGGGCGTCGGCATCCTGTGGCTGGCACGGCGCTACCGCACCCCGATCACCCTGGCCTGGTCGACGCCGGGCGCCGCCCTGCTCGCCGGGACCGGTGCGGTCGCCGGGGGCTGGCCCGCCGCGGTCGGCGCGTTCGTCGTGGTCGGGCTGGCCGTTGTGCTGACCGGCCTCTCACCGCACCTGGGACGCCTGATCGCGGCGATCCCGACATCGCTGGCGCAGGCCATGCTCGCCGGCGTCCTGGTGCCGTTGTGTCTGGCCCCGGTGACCTCGCTGGCAGCGGATCCCGCGGCGATCGCCCCCGTCGCGCTGACCTGGCTGATCGTGCTGCGGTTGCGCCCGCGGTGGGCGGTCCCGGCCGCATTCGCCGCGGCCGCGGTCGTGATCGCGATCGGCTTGGCGCGCTCGGGAACTCGTCCGGCGCCGACGGATCTGCTGCCGTCGCTCTCGTTCACCGCACCGGCGTGGACCTGGCAGGCGCTGCTCGGCATCGCGTTGCCGCTGTACATCGTGACGATGGCCTCGCAGAACATCCCCGGAACCGCGGTGCTCTCGTCGTTCGGCTACCGAACGCCCTGGCGCGCAGCGATGGCGGTGACCGGACTCGGAACGGTGCTCGGCGCCCCCTCCGGCGGGCACGCCATCAACCTGGCGGCGATCAGCGCGGCCCTGTCAGCGGCGCCCGAGGCCGACCCGGACCCGAACCGCCGCTGGGTGGCGGCGTGGACAGCCGGCTGGTCGTACCTGGCACTCGCCCTGCTGTCCACCGCGGTGGCGACCCTGGTGGCGCTCGCCCCGGCCGGGGTCGTCGAAACGGTTGCCGGGCTTGCACTACTGTCCACCTTGGGCAGCGCGCTCGCATCCTCGTTGCGCGACACCGACGGTCGCGAAGCCGCGGTCGTGACGTTCCTGGTCGCGGCGTCGGGGCTGAGCGCCTTCGGCATCGGAGCGGCCTTCTGGGCGCTGGTGGCGGGTCTCGCGGTGCGCGCGGTCCTGTCGTTCGAACAGTCGAATTCAGGTACAGGAAAGGTTGTGGAGCGGTAACGATTCGGCCCGAGCAAGCCTCGACGGTCTCTCTTCAGGTGAAGTTCGATGCTTCCTGACACAATGATCTAGTGACCAACCGCCAGCCGACGACTCCCGACGCGCAGCCCGACCCGGCCCGCTTCCCGGCGCTGTGGCCGATGCAGACACGTTGGGCGGACAACGACCACTACGGCCACGTCAACAACGTCACCTACTACTCGTACTTCGATTCCGCGGTCAACGGCTGGCTCATGGCGACGACCGGCGTGGACATCCGCGAGCTCGACGCCATCGGTGTGGTCGCCGAAACCTCCTGCCGCTACATCGCGGAACTCTCGTTCCCCGACCGATTGCAGGTGGGCATCGACGTCGACCGCCTCGGCAAACGCAGCATCACCTACCAGCTGGCGATCTTCCGCGAGGGCCCGGACGGCGCGCTGACACCGGCAGCGACCGGGCGTTTCGTGCACGTCTACGTCGACGCGCGCACGCGCAGGCCGGTACCGATTCCGGACGAGATCCGCAAGGCCGTGATGCAGCTGGTCAAGGGCGCGCCGGAACGACCGGCATCCTGAACCGTAGCCCTTACCAAGCATCCGCTTGGCAGGGTATTCATTTACCGGATTAGACTTCGTCGGGACTGTGCAGTTCCATCCAGAGGAAGTGATCCGAAGACATGCGCGATGCAGTGATCGTCGAGGCTGTACGTACCCCCATCGGCAAGCGCGGCGGCGGCCTGTCCGGCGTCCACGCCGTCGAGCTCTCCGCCCACATCCTCCGCACCATCGCGGAGCGGACCGGAATCGACCCCGCCCTCGTCGACGACGTGCACTGGGGCACCGTCCAGTCGGTGGGCATGCAGTCCGGCAACATCGGCCGCATGGCCGTGCTCGGCGCCGGCTGGCCCGAATCCGTCCCCGGCTTCACCATCGACCGGCAGTGCGGCTCCTCCCAGCAGGCCATCTCGACCGCCGCGGCCGCCGTGATCTCCGGCCAGGCCGACCTCATCGTCGCCGGTGGCGTCGAGATCATGTCCGCGATCCCGCTCGGCTCGTCCTCCCCCGAGGGCACCGGCCCGATGGGCGGCCCGGCCCGCGACCGCTACTCCGAGGAGCTCACCGCTCCCGGCTTCAACGGCCGCTTCAACCAGGGCGTCGGCGCCGAGATCATCGCCCGGCAGTGGGGTCTTTCCCGCACCGAACTCGACGAATACTCGGTGCAGTCGCACGAGCGCGCCGCCCGCGCGCAGGACGAGGGCCTGTTCGCCGACGAGACCGCCCCGGTCACCCTGCCCGACGGAACTGTGATCGACACCGACGAAGGCGTGCGCCGCGGTTCGACCGTCGAGAAGCTCGCCGGGCTCAAGGCTCCGTTCCTCGAGAACGGCGTCGTCACCGCCGGTAACGCCTCGCAGATCTCCGACGGCGCGTCCGGCGTCCTCGTCACCACCTCGGAGAAGGCGAAGGCCCTGGGCCTCACCCCGCTCGCGCGCGTCCACACCGCCGTCGTGACCGGCGACGATCCGGTCAAGATGCTCACCGGCCCCATCCCGGCGACCGCGCTGGCGCTGAAGAAGTCGGGTCTGACGATCGACGACATCGACGCCTTCGAGGTGAACGAGGCGTTCGCGTCGGTGCCGCTGGCGTGGCTGCGCGAGACCGGTGCCTCGATCGAGAAGCTGAACCCGCTCGGCGGCGCGATCGCGCTCGGTCACCCGCTCGGCGGCTCCGGTGGCCGTCTGGCCGCGACGCTGATCCACCACCTGCGTCGCACCGGTGGTCGCTACGGTCTGCAGACCATGTGCGAGGGCGGCGGCACCGCCAACGCCACCATCTACGAGATCCTCTAACCGCGGAACGGTCCGTGGGCGGCGGCAGGGCCCAGCAGTGCCGCCGCCCCGGCCACCAGCGCATCGCGCCAGTGCGCGTAGTCGTGGCCACCACAGAACTCGCGATAGTCGACGTCGAAGCCCTTCGCGCGCAACAGGTCCCGAACCTCGCGATTCTCCTCGATCAGCCGCGGTTCGAGTTCGCCCGCGGTCATCCAGAATCTCGAGCCGTGCGTCGCGAGGTCGTCGAGTTGCCGCTGTACGGACTGCGCCGTCTCGTCGGGTTGCCCGGGCATACCGGGTCGCGGCCACCAGAACGACCCGGACAGGCTCACCGCACCACCGAAATGCTGCGGAGCGTGCAGCGCCGCGTAGGTGGCGGCGAGCCCGCCGTAGCTCGATCCACCCACCAGGACGGAATCCGCCGCGCCGGTCGCATTCCACTCCGCCCGCAGCCACGGCAGGAGGTCGCCGGTGAGCGCTTCGAGAAATTCTGCGCTGCAGGGAAGTTCGCGTGATCGCGTCGCGGGATCGATGCTGTCGATCATCACCACCAGCGGAACACGCACGCCGCGTTCGGCGAGCAGGTCGAAGGCCGGCGCGTGCGGGATCTCCACCGCCGCGACCTTGCCGTCGAACACCACGAGGACGGGACGGTCGGCCGCGGCGAGTCCGGGAGGCTCGTAAAGCCATATCCGGCGACGCACACCGGCGAGTTCACGCGTCACCTCGGTCGTGGTGCCGCGCGCCGGCCCGGCCGAGTGCGCCCACCAGCGCTGGGCCGGCGCGCCGGGCATCACCGCTTCGGAGCGGGATCGCTGACCCATGAAGGAGAAACTCGGCAGCCGATTGCAGGGGTCGGTCACCAGATCACCGAGGACACCGCGCCACCATTCCCACTCGGTCTCGCCCTCCGACGGACGCATGATGGGTTCGGTCCGCGGAAGGAACCCGTATCCGCCGCGCCATGCCTCGGGCAGCAGGACGGACACGGCCCAGAGGTCGCTGTCCCCGAGCGGTTTCAGCGCGTGCGCCTCGGGGTCGTGCCGGTCGGTGATCCCGTTGGCGTCGAGGTAGACGTGGCGGATACCGGAATCGGCGGGGACCCGGTACACGAACGTGGCGGTCACCGTGCCCGGCGGTCCCGGATCGATCAGCGGGGAACCTTCGTCCCGCAGGCGTCGCTCCACCAGCTCCGCATCGAGCACATGGACCCCCCTACTTAGGAAACGCTCACCTAACAGTAGGGTACAGCGCATACCACTGTTGCCTTACAGGAGGATTCCGTTGTCCCAGAGAATGCCTCGTCGCCGAGGCCTCGTCACCCGGTTCGCGGTGGCGCTCGGCGCGCTTGCGATCGGCGCCGCCACCGTGGCGTGCTCGTCGGACGAAGACGCCGCGGAGACGTCCCCGACATCGGCACAGTCGGGTGAATGGCCGCGCACCGTCGAGACCGCCGACGGCCCGGTCACGCTCGACACCCGGCCGGAGCGGATCGTCTCGACGAGTGTCACGCTCACCGGCTCCCTGCTCGCCCTCGACGCACCGCTCGTCGGGACCGGCGCCCAGCCCCCGAGCTCCGGCGGCAACTCGGCCACCGACGAGCAGGGCCTGTTCCGGCAGTGGGCCGACGTGGCCGCCGAGCGGGACGTCGAGACGCTGTACCAGGGCGAGATCAACGTCGAGCGGATCACCGCGGCAGCGCCCGATCTCATCGTCGTCTCCGCCAGCGGTGCCGACTCGACGAAGGACAGCTACGACGTGCTGTCCCGGATCGCTCCCACCCTGGTCTTCGACTACACCGACAAGTCGTGGCAGGAGATCACCACCCAGCTGGCCGACGCCATCGGCGCCGAGGACCGCGCCGCCGAACTGATCGCCGAGTTCGACACGAAGGTCGACGAGGCCCGCGCCGCGATCGCACCCGCACTCGCGGAGTCCAGCGAGGCCAACATCCTCACCTACAACTCCCCGCAGGACTCACGGATCTTCACCGCCGTGTCCGCGCAGGGCCAGCTCGCCGAGCGCCTCGGAATCGTGACGGCACCGCTTCCCGAGGACATCGCGAACGCCGACAAGGGGACGATGGCCGGACGCGCCGACGTCGTGCCCGCAAGCGTCGAGAACCTGTCTCGCGCCCTTCCCGGCGCCATCACGTTCATCATCAGCGCGGACGCGTCCGCCGAGGAGCGAATGAAGGCCGATGCGCTGCTCGCGGGAATCCCGTCGGTGCAGTCGGGCAAGGTCTACGCGCTGGGCTACGACAGCTTCCGCCTGGACTACTACAGCGCGAACAACGTCGTGGACCGCATCGTGGAGGCACTGACGTAGCTCGCGTCCGACGCGGACAGGACGAGGGGCCGGGCACCTGCGAGGTGCCCGGCCCCTCGCCGTTCCGGACGCTGGGCACCCGGCCCGATCGGCCGATGCCGCAGGACGTCAGCCCTGCGCCAGCCGCCGCAACAGCGGGGCGGTGCGCTGCGGCACCAGCTCCCGCATCACCAACGCCATGTTGGTGCGCTCGACACCCGGGATCTCGAGGATCTGCCCGGCCAGCCGGTACAGGTCGTCCGCGTCGGTCGCGACGACCTTCACCGACAGGTCCGTCTGCCCCGCCATGCCGTACACCTCGGTGACCTCCGGGATCTCCGCCAGCGCCGCGACGACACTGTCGAGCCGGTGCTGGTCGACCCGCGTCGCAACGTAGGCGGCGAGCGGATAACCCAGCGCGCGCGGGTCGACGCGTCGCTCGAACGACGCGAGCACCCCCTCCGCCTCCCAGCGCGCGAGCCGCGCCTGGACCGTGTTGCGCGACAATCCGAGCCGCGCCGCCAACTCCACTCCCGTCGCCCGCGGCGTGCGGGTCAGCTCGAGCAGCAGCCGGGCGTCGGTCGCATCCAGACTGGTCACATTCCGCAGTATGACACCGCATGACCCCCTCGAACCGTGCGTTCTGCACAGTCGCGGCCGAACCGATTGCGCAGCTGTCCCCGGCGTGGATGATGTGAAGTACAACACAGGTATGCCCGGGGATCGCCCCACAAGGGCGCCCGGGCCGACCCGAACGAGGTGGTCACGGTGGTCGACAAGATTGCCTATCCGGTCCAGCTGATCCAGCCGGACGGCCGACGGGTTCACAACCCGGAGTATTCCGCGCTCGTCGCCGATGTCGGCCCCGAACGCCTGCGCACCCTCTACCGCGACCTCGTCGTCGTGCGGCGCATCGACACCGAGGCAGTCGCCCTGCAACGCCAGGGCGAACTCGGCCTGTGGGCTCCCCTGCTCGGCCAGGAGGCCGCGCAGGTCGGATCCGCGCACGCGCTCGAACCCGACGACTACGTCTTCACCAGCTACCGCGAGCACGGCGTGGCCTGGTGCCGCGGCGTCGATCCCGCGGACATGACGCGAATGTGGCGGGGCTGCTCGCATTCCGGCTGGGATCCGGCGACCGTCAACACCACCAACCCGGCGATCGTCGTCGGATCGCAGGGCCTGCACGCGACCGGCTATGCGATGGGCGCCCGTCTCGACGGTGCCGAGATCGCGACCGTCGCCTACTTCGGTGACGGCGCCACCAGCCAGGGCGACATCTCCGAGGCCCTCGGCTTCGCGGTGAGCTGGAGTGCCGGGGTGGTGTTCTTCTGCCAGAACAACCACTGGGCGATCAGCGCCCCGGTGCACGTGCAGAGCCCGGTGGCACTGGCCCACCGGGCCGCCGGCTTCGGGATGCCCGCCGTGCAGGTCGACGGCAACGACGTCCTCGCCGTCCTGGCCGTCACCCGGCAGGCCGCGCGCCGCGCCCGCGAAGGCGGCGGACCGACGTTCATCGAGGCCCTCACCTACCGCATGGGTCCGCACACCACGTCCGACGACCCGACCCGCTACCGCACCCCCGCCGAACTGGAGGAATGGCGGGCACGCGATCCGCTGACCCGGGTGCGGCTGTTGCTCGACCGCGAGGGTCTCGCCGACGACGACTATCTCGCCACGGTCCAGGCCGACGCGGACGCCGCCGCGGACCGGCTGCGCACGGGCACGCTCACCGCCCCCGACCCCGAACCGCTCTCGATGTTCGATCACGTCTACGCCACCGAGCACCGGATGCTCGCCGATCAACGCGCCCGCTACGGCGAATACCTCGCCGGGTTCGACACCGCACAGTACGAGGAGGCACGGTCATGACCACCACCACGATGGCTCTCGGCGCCGCCCTCAATGCCGGGTTGCGGCGCGCGCTCGAACACGACCGCAAGGTCGTGATCATGGGCGAGGACGTCGGCCGGCTCGGCGGCGTCTTCCGCGTCACCGACACGTTGCAGAAGGACTTCGGCACCGACCGGGTCTTCGACACTCCCCTCGCCGAATCCGGCATCGTGGGAACGGCTTTCGGCATGGCGCTGCGCGGATACCGGCCGGTGTGCGAGATCCAGTTCGACGGGTTCGTCTACCCGGCCTTCGACCAGATCGTCTCGCAGGTCGCGAAGATCCACTACCGCACCGCGGGTACGGTCACCGCGCCGTTGACGATCCGCATTCCGTACGGCGGCGGGATCGGCGCCGTCGAGCACCATTCCGAGTCCCCCGAGGGGTATTTCACGCACACCGCGGGCCTGCGGGTGGTGAGCCCCGGCACTCCGTCGGACGCCTACTGGATGATCCAGCAGGCGGTGGCCCTGGACGATCCGGTGATCTTCCTCGAGCCGAAGCACCGGTACTGGGATCGCGGCGAGGTCGACCTCGACACCCCGCCGGAACTGCCGCTGGACCGGGCGCGCGTCACCCGGCCGGGCACCGATGTCACGCTCGTGACGTTCGGCGCGATGCTGACGACGGCCCTGCAGGCCGCGGATATCGCTGCGGACGAAGGACATTCGATCGAGGTGATCGATCTGCGATCGCTGTCGCCGCTCGACGTCGACACCGTCGAGGCGTCGGTGCGCCGCACCGGCCGGCTCGTGGTCGCGCAGGAGGCACCGGTGAATTGCGGGCTCGGCGCCGAAATCGCCGCGCAGATCTCCGAACGGTGCTTCTATCAGCTGGAGGCGCCGGTGCTGCGGGTCGGCGGATTCGACATCCCGTATCCGCCGGCGAAACTCGAGGCGTACCACCTACCGGACCCCGACCGCATCCTCGATGCCGTCGACCGCAGCCTCGCCGCCTGAGGGGACACACCGCCTGAAGGGACACGCCGAATGAACCAGTCCGTCAAGGAATTCCGGATGCCGGATCTCGGTGAGGGACTGACCGAGGCCGACCTCGTGTCCTGGACGGTGGCCGTCGGCGACCGCGTCGAGCTCAACCAGGTCGTCGCGGAGGTGGAAACGGCGAAGGCAGTGGTGGAGTTGCCGTCGCCGTTCGCGGGGACGGTGGCGGAA
This sequence comes from Rhodococcus sp. NPDC003382, assembly GCF_053589135.1. NCBI lineage: Bacteria > Bacillati > Actinomycetota > Actinomycetes > Mycobacteriales > Nocardiaceae > Rhodococcus > Rhodococcus sp. NPDC003382. The sequence continues at coordinate 68,854 of NZ_JBSFRH010000020.1, read as the reverse complement.
CTGCTCGCCGAGCCCGGAACGACGGTGCCGGTCGGGGCACCGATCATCCGGATCGCGGTGCCCAGTGAGGGTCCCCACGACGCCGGTGCCGAATCCCATACCCCGGTGCTCGTCGGCTACGGTCCCGGCCGCCCACCGGCGAGCAAACGGGCCGCCCGGACGCTCGCGCAGGCCGGGCCGACGACCGACAGGACCTCGGGAAACGGGCACAGCGCACCGCACCTGCACGCCGAGCCACCCCGCCCGGATGCGAAGCCGTCGGCGCGACGTGAGGCCAAACGCCTCGGCATCGACCTGGCGACCGTGACCGGAACCGGCACCGGCGGGGTCGTCACCCGCTCGGACGTGCGGCGCGCCGCGGACCGGGCCGCCCGCACCGAACCCGGCGAGGAGACGCGGGTGCCGATCACGGGGGTGCGCAAACGCACCGCCGAGGCCGTGACCCGCAGTGCATTCACCGCGCCGCACGCGACGGTGTTCCTCACGTGCGACGTCACCGCGACCGTCGAGCTGGTCGAGCGGCTGCGCACGCATCCGTCGTTCGCGGACCGGCATCCGACCGCCCTGACGATCGTGGCGGCGGCGTTGCTGCGCGCGGTCGCGGACCAGCCGATCCTCAACGCGACGTGGGATCAGGACGCCGGTGAGATCGCGACGCGCACCTACGTGAACCTGGGCATCGCGACCGCCACCGACGAGGGGCTGATGGTCCCGGTGATCCGGAACGCGCACGCCCTGACGCTGCCCGACCTGGCCGGCGCGATCGCCACCGTCACCGCGACCGCGCGCGCCGGGCGCGCAACACCCACCGACCTGACGGGCGGCACGATCTCGATCACGAACGTCGGGGTGTTCGGCGTGGACGGCGGCAGCCCGATCCTCGTGCCGGGTGAGGCGGCGATCCTCGCCGTCGGGGCGATCGCGCCGCGTCCGTGGGTGGTCGACGACGCGCTCGCGGTGCGCCGGGTGGTCACGCTGTCGTTGTCGTTCGATCATCGGCTCGTCGACGGCGAGCAGGCGGGGCGGGCACTCGCGGCGATCGGCGGATTCCTCGGCGACCCGGTGCCCGCGCTGCTCGCACGCTGACCCGCGCGGGTGAGGAACCCGCCGCGGTGCCGGTAGCGTCGGGTTCCGTGACCGATCCCGCCTATCGGCGTGCCCGAGCCGCCGTCTTCGCCGTCTTCGGACTCAACGGGTTCCTGCTCGCGATGTGGGTCGTGCACATTCCGGCGGTGCAGCAGCGCGCGGGGATCGGCAACGCGACCCTGGGAACGCTGCTGCTGATGCTCGCGGTCGGCGCGATCGTCGGCATGCAGGCGACGGGGCGGCTCGCCGACCGGTTCGGCAGCGACCGCACCACCACGATCGCCGCGAGTGCCCTGGCGGTCACGGTGGCCGGTCCGGGTCTGGCGTCGCAGGGCTGGCAGCTCGCCGTCGCACTGGTGCTGTTCGGGTTCGCGAACGGCGCCCTGGACGTGTCGATGAATTCGCAGGCGGTCGTCGTCGAACAGCGTTACCGGCGGCCGATCATGGCGGCCTTCCACGGGCTGTTCTCCGTCGGCGGTGTGGCCGGGGCACTGGTCGGGGCGGCGACGCTCGCCGCCGGCTGGGCTCCGGCGATGTCGCTGGCCGTCACGGGTGCGATGGGGCTGCTGGTGGTCGCGGTCGCGTCCGGGCAGTTGGTGCGGGTGCCGCCGCATCCCCACCACGTCGATGCGGCTCCGCGCGGCGGGTATTCGCGGCGGGTACTGCTGCTCGGCGGGCTCGCGTTCATGCTGATGCTGTGCGAGGGCGTCGCCAACGACTGGAGTGCCCTGCAGGTCAAGGAGCGTCTGGGCAGCCCGGATTCGGTGGCGGCACTCGCTTTCGGGGTGTTCTCGGCGACGATGACGATCGGCCGCTTCACCGCGGATCGGATCACCGCGCGGATCGGCCCGGTGGCGCTGGTGCGGTACGGCATGCTGGTCGCCGCCGTCGGGGTGGGCGCGGTGATCGCGTCGCCGTGGCTGCCGCTGACCCTGGCGGGCTGGGGGTTGTTCGGCGCCGGTCTCTCCGGGGCGGTTCCGCAGTTGTTCACGGCCGCGGGGAACATGACGACCGGCGCGCCGGGCGCGAACATGTCGCGGGTCGTCGGGATGGGCTATCTCGGCTTCCTGGCAGGCCCGGCGTGCATCGGCTGGTTGTCGGAGGCGACGTCGCTGACGGCGGCGATGGCGGTGCCGCTGGCGTGCGTGCTGGCCGCGTCGGCACTGGCCCCGAACGTGCGCGAGGGCGCCCGCGCAGCAGATGTGCGCGGGCGCCCCTGAAAGTGGATGCGGGTCAGAGGACCTTGAGTTCCTCGGTGACCTCGCCGACCATCTTCTTCGCGTCGCCGAAGAGCATCGACGTCTGATCCGCGGTGAACAGCGGGTTGTCGATGCCGGCATAGCCGGAGGACATGGACCGCTTGAGCACGATCACCGACTTGGACTGGTCGACGTTCAGGATCGGCATGCCGTAGATCGGGCTCGACGAATCCAGACGCGCGGCCGGGTTGGTGACGTCGTTGGCGCCGATGACGATGGTGACGTCGGTCCGGCTGAACTCGCCGTTGATGTCGTCCATCTCCTTCATCGCGTCGTACGCGACGTCGGCCTCGGCGAGCAGCACGTTCATGTGGCCCGGCATGCGACCGGCGACCGGGTGGATGGCGTACTTGACCTCGACGCCACGCTGCTCGAGCAGCTCGGCCATCTCCTTGACGGCGTGCTGCGCCTGCGCCACGGCCAGACCGTAGCCGGGCACCACGATGACCTGGTTGGCGTAGGCCATCTGGATCGCCGCATCCGCCGCGGAGGTCGCCTTGACGGTGCCACCGGACGCGGAGACCACGCCGCCGGAACCGCCGTCGCCGCCGAAGGAACCGAACACGATCGCCGGGATCGAGCGGTTCATGGCCTTGGCCATGAGGTTGGTCAGGATCGAACCCGAGGCGCCGACGATCATGCCGGCGACGATCATCGCCTGGTTGTTCAGCGCCAGACCCGCGGCGGCCGCGGACAGACCGGTCAGGGCGTTGAGCAGCGAGATGACGACGGGCATGTCGGCGCCGCCGATCGGGAGCACCACGAACAGGCCCATCAGGCCGGCCACGACGAGCAGCGCGACGATCCAGATCGCCGGGGTCGGCGCGTTGGCCGGGTCCGCCTGCAGACCGATGTAGATCGCGATCGCGATCGCGGCGACCGCCAGGACGATGTTGGCGAGCTGGAACAGCTTCGCCGACGCGACGACCTTCTTCTCGAAGTTCTTGTTCAGCAGTTCCTGCAGCTTGGAGAACGCCACCAGCGAACCCCAGAACGAGACCGAGCCGATGATCGCGGCGAACAGCGAGCCGACGATGAACGGCACCGACGGCACGTCGTCGACGGTCGTGAAGCCGTTCGAGTCGAGGAACTCGGCCCACGCGATCAGCGCGACGGTGCCACCACCGACGCCGTTGAACAGCGCGACCAGCTGCGGCATCGCGGTCATCTTGGTCTTCAGTGCCGGCGGCACACCCAGGATCACACCCACGGCCAGGCCGCCGACGATCAGACCCCAGTTCTCGGTGTCACGGATGTCGATGAGCACCGCGATCACGGCGATCGCCATGCCGGCCGCGGCGATGTAGTTGCCGCGGACCGCGGTCTTCGGGCCGGTCAGGCCCATCAGACCGTAGATGAACATCGCGAACGCGACGATGTACAGGATGGTCACCAGGTAACTCATCGGGCGTCAGCTCCCTTCGACTCCGCCGACGCCTTCACAACGTCCTTCTTGGGCTTGAACATCGCGAGCATGCGGTCGGTGACGACGAAGCCGCCGACCACGTTCAGGGTGCCGAACACCAGCGCGACGAACAGGATGATCTTGATGCTCCACGGGGCGTCCCCGGGCAGGTGCCCGAGCACCACGAGCGCACCGAGCACCACGATGCCGTGGATGGCGTTGGTGCCCGACATCAGCGGCGTGTGCAGCGTGTTCGGGACCTTGGAAATAACGGCGAACCCGACAAATCCGGCAAGGACCAGAATGGCGATGTTCGCGAGCAGTTCGGTGTACATCTACGCGTTCTCCTTCGAGCGGGTCACGCACGCGCCGTCGAGGATCTCGTCGGAGAAGTCCGGTGCCAGCGCGCCGTTGTCGTCGAGCATCAGCTCGAGCAAGGCGGCGACGTTCTTCGAGTAGAGCTCGGATGCGTGCTCGGGCATCGTCGCGGGCAGGTTCAGCGGCGAGCAGATCGTCACGCCGTGCTTGACGACGGTCTGTCCGGGTTCGGTCAGCTCGCAGTTGCCGCCGGTCTCGCCGGCGAGGTCGACCACGACCGAGCCGGGCTTCATGCCGTGCACCGCGGCAGCGGTGACCAGACGCGGCGCCGGACGGCCCGGCACCAGCGCAGTCGTGATGACCACGTCGAAGCCCTTGATGGCCTCCTCGAGAGCCTGCTGCTGCTGGGCGCGCTCGGCATCGGTGAGTTCGCGGGCGTAGCCGCCCTCACCGGCCGCGTCGATCCCCAGATCGAGCCACTGCGCACCGACCGAACGCACCTGATCGGCGACCTCCGGGCGCACGTCGTATCCGGTGGTGCGACCACCGAGACGCTTGGCGGTGGCCAGCGCCTGCAGACCCGCGACACCGACGCCGAGCACCAGCACGGTCGCGGGCTTGACGGTGCCCGCGGCCGTGGTGAGCATCGGGAAGTAGCGCGTGGCCTCCGACGCAGCGACCAGCACCGCCTTGTAGCCGGACACGTTCGCCTGCGACGACAGCGCGTCCATCACCTGGGCACGCGAGATGCGCGGGATCGCCTCGACGGCGAACGCCTGCACTCCGGCCGCAGCGAGCGCGCCGATCTGGTTCTCCGCGTTGCGCGGCGCCAGGAACCCGATCAGGGTCTGCCCCGACCGCAGCCGCGCGACCTCCGCATCCGACGGCGGCGCGACCTTCACCACGACGTCCGCCGTCCAGGCGTCACCGATCGTGGCCCCGGCCTCGACGTACAACTCGTCGGGAATCAGTGCCGCCTCGCCGGCACCGGCCTCGACGACGACGTCGAGACCCTTGCCGATCAGAGACGGAACAATCTTCGGGACCAGCGCGACGCGACGCTCACCGTCGTTCGTTTCGCGAACGACGCCGACGGTCGGACGACGCTGTGCCTCTCTTCCCGTGCTCAATCCTTCGGTATCCAACTTCCCCTGACTCCTGCTTCGAATGAGGGCCTCACCGCGAGGGCGGCGGGCTGCGTACATCGAGGCCACGGCAGTGCACGCCGGCCTGATGAGCTAAAGCAGACCTACCGTGGTGGCGACGACACTGCAACCGCTTGCTTTTGTCTGAATCGAGTCCGAACAAGGATGCAGTGCGAGAATTGTGATGCAGCTCACTTCACAGTACGAGCGTACCGCTGGTGAATGCAAAGCCCGAGGAGGAGCCGATGGAACGTCGCACAGTCGACGTCGAACGCGTCTACGACCACCCCGCAGACGAGGACGCGTTCCGTGTCCTGGTGGACCGTCTGTGGCCGAGGGGGCTCCGCAAGGATGCGTTCCATTACGACGACTGGGCGAAGGACCTCGCGCCCTCCGCAGAGCTGCGCAAGTGGTACTCGCACGACGCCGCGTTGTTCTCGGAATTCCGCACCCGTTACCTCCACGAGCTGACCACGGAGGCCGGACGCGAAGCCGTCGCCCGGCTGGATCGCCTCGCCGACGGACGCCCCCTGGTGTTGCTCACCGCGACCCGCGATCTCGACCACAGCGGCGCCGTGATCCTCGCCGAGCATCTGCGGGAGGCCCGGTGACGGCCCGCGACCCCGACCTCGGCGGGGACCCGGTGTGCTGGCTCGATCGGGTGTGCCCGGAGTGTGGGCTGTTCCTCGACGACCACGTCCTCGAGAGCACGGCCGGGCAGTGCCCACGCTGCGGTCACCCGCGCGACACCGGGCACACCGATCCCCTACCGTCACCGCAATGAGCGTTCCCTCCGAGATTCTCGGCCTGGCCCGCGCCGCGCGCCGCGTCGCCGTCCTGACCGGCGCCGGCATGTCCGCCGAGAGCGGCGTCCCGACCTTCCGGGACGCGCAGACCGGCCTGTGGTCCCGGTTCGACGCCGCCGCCCTCGCAACCCCCGAGGCGTGGCACGCCGACGCGGAGACGGTGTGGGCGTGGTACCAGTGGCGCGTGGCGCTGGTCCGGAAGGTCGAACCGAACGCGGGCCATCTCGCGCTGGCCGACTGGGCCCGCGACACGGACGTCCACATCGTCACCCAGAACGTCGACGATCTGCACGAACGCGCCGGCAGTGTCGTCAGCGCGCACCTGCACGGCAGCCTGTTCGCGCCGCGGTGCGCCGACTGCGAGGCCGCCGCCGAGCTTCCGGATCCGCCGGCCGAGCCGGTGGCCCGGCTGACGCCGCCGACGTGCAGCCGGTGCGGGGGCCGGGTCCGTCCGGGTGTCGTGTGGTTCGGCGAACTGCTGCCCCGCGCACCGTGGGACGCGGCGACCGAGGTCGTCGCCGATGCCGACCTGCTGCTCGTCGTCGGCACCTCCGGGATGGTGTACCCCGCCGCCGGGTTGCCCGCGCTGGCCCGCGATCGCGGCGTGCCGGTCGTCGAGATCGGGCCCGAGCCGACGGAACTCTCGGACCGCGTCGACCACGTGTGGCGCACGACCGCGGCGATCGGATTGCCCGCACTGGTGGCGGCGTTACAGTGACGACCGTGGGAGCCTGCGTGTTCTGCGACATCGTGGCCGGTACCGCACCGGCGCGGCGGGTGTTCGAGGACGAGACGGTCGTCGCGTTCCTCGACATCCGGCCGATCTCGCGCGGTCACGTCCTCGTGGTGCCCCGGGCCCACGCGGCCCGGCTCGAGGAACTCGCGCCGGACGACGGCGCGGCGATGTTCCGCGTCGGACAGCGCCTGGCGCGGGCACTGGCCCGCTCGGACCTCACACCCGACGGCGCCCACCTGGTGCTCAACGACGGCCGGGCCGCGTTCCAGACCGTCGATCACGCCCACCTGCACGTGTTGCCGCGCTGGAACGGCGACAAGGTACGCCTGGCGGCCGGGCTCCTCCGGCGCCGCCCCGACGACCCGGACGCGATCGCAGCCCTGATCCGCGCCGGACTGGACCGATTGGAAGCAGAGGATCCCCGTTGAGCACCGACCAGACTCCCGAAACCCCCGAATTTCCCGTGGAGAAGATCCGTTCGCTGCTGTTCGAGCAGTTCGCGGTCATCGACGATCTGATCGCCGACCTCGACACGGACACCTGGTTCACCCCGTCGACGCTGCCGGGCTGGACCGTCAAGGACATCGTGGCGCACCTGATCGGCACCGAATCGCTCCTCGCGGGTGAAGAGACCCCGCACGTCGACATCGACGTGCACGCGCTCGGTCACGTGCACAACGAGATCGGCGCGCTCAACGAACGGTGGGTGGAGTCGATGCGCGGCACACCGGGCACGGCCATCCTCGAGCGGTACCGGCAGATCGTCGCGCGCCGGCGCGACCAGCTCTCGAAGATGACACAGGAATGGTTCGACACACCCGCGCAGACGCCGGCCGGTCCGGCGACCTACGGGCGCTTCATGCGCATCCGCGTATTCGATTGCTGGATGCACGAACTCGACATCAGGGACGCGCTCGGGATCCCCGGCGACGAGGGCGGTCCGCGCGCCGAGCTGGCGTTCGCCGAGATCGTCGGGTCGCTGGCGTATGTCGTCGGCAAGCTCGGCAAGGCCCCGGACGGCTCCCGCATCACGTTCGAGCTGACCGGCCCGCTCGCCCGCACCCTGCACGTGGAGGTCCACGGACGGGCCGCGCTCGTTCCCGCGCTGTCGGGCGAGGCGACCAGCACGATCACCCTCGATTCGGGACTGTTCGCGCGGCTCGCCGGCGGACGTGTCCGCGCGTTCGACCACCTCGACGAGATCACCCTCGGCGGGGACACCACGGTCGGGCGGCGCATCGTCGACAATCTGGCGTTCACCATCTGACCGTTCCCCGATGCGCCTGTTCCTCTCGTCGTACCGTTTCGGCGCCGACCCGGCGGCGCTGCTGCGGGTGACCGGTCCGCCCGGGCCGCTCGCGGTGATCGCGAATGCCGCCGATTCCTGGCCCGCGCAGGCCCGGCAGTCGTCGCTGAACAGCGAGTTCGGTCCGCTGCGGGAACTCGGATTCGATCCGGTCGAGGTGGATCTGCGCGACCACGTCGGCGCACCGGAGTCGTTGCGCGCCAGGCTGTCCGAGTTCCGGGTGGTGTGGGTGCGCGGCGGCAACACGTTCGTGTTGCGGGCCCAGCTCGCGCGCTCCGGCGGCGACACGGTGCTCACCGACCTCGTCCGGTCCGGGGCGCTCGCGTACGCCGGGTACAGCGCCGGGGCGTGCGTGGTGACGCCGACGCTGCGCGGCGTCGAGTTCTCCGACGACCCGGGCGAGGTCGAGCCGACGTGCGGGATCGCCCCGCAGTGGGACGGCCTCGGTCTGGTGGATTTCGCGATCGTGCCGCATGTCGGCGGGTCGCCGCTGGACAACGGCGGCAGCCGCCGCGCCGTGGATCTCCTGACGCGCAACGGCATCGCGTTCCGGGCTCTGACCGACGACGACACGATCGTTGTGGACACATCGGACGGAACGGATACTTCTCACTGCTAACATCCGACGATGGAGTCGCTGTCGGATCTGTTCAGCGCCGGTACTGCGCCCTGGTGGGCGGCACCGGTCGCTCTCGTCGTCGGAGTGGTACTCGGGGTGGTCGCCGCGCGCGGTGGCCGGAAGGCGACCCGGCAACCGGCACCCGCGCCGGTGCTGCGCGCGACCGATCGTGCCCTGCACGTGCGGTTTCTCCAGGTCGCCGACAACGTCCACAATCATCTCTTCGAGCTCGACCGCTCCGAGCTGGCCGATGTCGAACTCGACGAGGCGCTGCAGTCGGAGGACCCGCGTCTGCGGGCGATCGCACGCGGCATCGTCGATCTCGACGCGATCGTGAACGAGATGCGGCTGACGGCACCGGATCCGGTGCTCGCCGCGGCGGAGTCGGCGTTCGCGTTCCTCACCGCGGCGTCGAGCGACGGCATCGACGATCAGGACGGGTTCCGGGACCGGTACGTCACGGAGAAGCGTCGGTTCGTCGACGCGGTGCGGTCCACTCATCCCCCGGCGACAGCGCGTCCTTGAGGGCAATCCCGCGACCGTGTCGTTACCTAAGTGACATGTGTGACTGATGTGACTGCTGTTACGTTGGCACGGCGTCGACTGTGCGGCATCACTCCGGAGGTCCCATGCGCTCGTCCCTGCGACATCGTCTGGCTCTCGCCCTGCCCGTGACCCTCGCCGCGACCTGCGTTCTCGTGCTCGGCGGGACCGGAACCGCATACGCCGCGTGCCCACCGGGCAGCGGTACCGGCAGCTCGGCGCCGGGGACCGGCAGTGCACTGCCCGGCACCGGGAGCAGACTGCCCGGCACCGGCAGCGCGCTGCCCGGCAGCTCCGAGCCCGGCGTCACCCCGATCCCCTGGCTCAACGGGCAGGACGGCCGCCTCCCCCAGCTGAAGGGCACCACGACCGCGGTCGCGCACATGACCGGACTGATGGGTGACAACGACACCGTGCCCCGGTTCGGCGTACTCGGCACCGATCTCGGCATCATGTGGGACAACGGCGAGGGTCAGGTCCTCGCGGCTTTCGGAGACACGTTCGGGTTCAATCGCAATCCGTTCTGCGGACTCGTCGGCGATTGGCGCAGCAACGTCCTGTTCCGCAGCACCGACCGGAACCTGTCCGACGGCATGAGCATCGACAGCGCTCCCCTGGATCGCCCGAACCACGCCCGCGAACTGATCGAGAGCCGCAAGGTCAACGGCGTCGAGATCACCACGATCCCCACCGCCGGCATCGCCGTCGGCGGGGTCCAGTACCTCGATTTCATGTCGGTACGCAGCTGGGGTGCCCCCGGCGAGTGGCACACGAACTTCTCCGCGCTCGCCTCGTCGGCGGACAACGGGGAGACCTGGACGGTCCACCCCCTCACGGCACGTCTGAACGAATCCGTCAGCGGCAACGCCAACTTCCAGATGGGCGCGTTCGTCGAACACGACGGCTGGATCTACAAGTTCGGCACCCCGTCGGGGCGCAACGGCGCCGCCCACCTGGCTCGGGTGCGGCCGGAATCGCTGCTCGACCCGCTCGCCTACGAGTACTGGGACGGCATCGGAGCCTGGGTGCCGACCGACCCGAAGGCCGCGGGCGTCGTGATCCCCGGGCCGGTCAGCGAACTGTCCGTCGCCTACAACGAGCATCTCGGCGGGTTCGTGGCGCTATACACCGATGCGACGAACTCGATCGTCGCGCGGACCTCCGCAACGCTCGAATCCGGCTGGAGCGAACCGAAGGTGCTGGTGAGCAGCCGGGACGTGCCGAGCGTGTACGGCGCGTTCATCCACCCGTGGTCGTCGGGCAAGGACCTGTACTACCTGGCCAGCACGTGGTCGGACTACAACGTGATGCTGCTGCGCACCGACCTCGACGCCGCGAAGCTGCCGAAGCCGGTGGCACCGCCGCCGCCGGCGTGACCCCACGTATCGTCTCGACCATGGCAATCATCCATCAGAACGCCCGGTTGTCGCCGACGAAGGCCGAGGTCCTCGCGGCATGGGTGCCATCGCAGCCGTGGGCCGCCGGCGCGACCGACCTCGACCGGATCGGCGGGTTCCGCTTCGACGACCCCGACGGCGAGGTCGGCGTCGAAACCCATCTGCTGCGCACCGGGGACGGGCGAATCCTGCAGGTCCCGTTGACCTATCGCGCCGCCCCGCTCGACGGCGCCGAGGACTCGCTGGTCGGCATGATGGAGCACACCGTGCTCGGGACCCGCTGGGTGTACGACGCGTGCGCCGACCCGGTGTACGTCGCCACGCTGGTCACCACGATCGCGACCGGCGGCGGCGCGGCCGAACTCTTCGATGCCACGACCGGCGCGACCATCGACGCCCCGGTGCAGGTGGCCGGCAGCGGATCCCCCGAGGCACCGGTACCGGCTCTCGGCCGGATCACCCACACGAGCGACTCGACGACGACCACGGTGTCGGCGGGCGACGTCGAGATCGAGGTGCTGCGCGTACTCGATGAGCAGGACGGACCAGCCCAGCCGGGCAGGGTGCTCACCGGCACGTGGCCGGGGCGCACCTCCCCCGCGGTCCTCGCGGTCGCGAAGAGCGCCCGGTCGGTAGGGTGAATTCATGAGCCAGAACAACGACAATCGTCGCGTCGAGCATCTTCCCGAGCAGTCGCGATTCGCTCTCTACATCGGTGACGCGCTCGCCGGCTACGCCGACTACACGCAGGTCGGCGACGTGCGCGACTTCGACCACACGGTCACCGAGCCGGAGTTCCGCGGTCAGGGCGTCGCCGGTGACGTCGTCCGCCAGGCGCTGGACGCGACCCGCGCCGAGGGTCTGAAGATCGGGACCTCGTGCTCCTACGTCGCGAAGTTCGTCTCCGAGCATCCCGAGTACCGCAACTGATCGGTCCGGTCAGGCACAACCGCAGACGCACACGTCAGCCGCCCACGTCCGAAACGTGGGCGGCTGACGTTTTCGTGTGCGCGATCGGTGAAGATTTACAAATAGCTCCATATGTCTAGACAGTGGATGGTGTCGCGCGTAACGTCCACCGCAGGGTGATCCACGTCATACGGAGGAGAAGACGGTGACGACACGCGACATCGACCGGCCGCAGCCGACACCTGCGCAGCAGTGGCGCGACCGCAAGCGATATCTGTGGCTGCTCGGACTGGTCCCGCCCACCGCGATCTTCGTCGCGACCGTCCTCGTGTGGGCGTTCGGACAACTCGGCTGGAGCGCCGTGGCTCCCGTGTGGTGGTGGATCGGCCCGCTGCTGGTCTACGTGATCCTGCCGATCCTGGACCGCTTCTTCGGCCCGGACGGCCAGAACCCGCCCGACGAGGTCATGGAACGTCTCGCCGCGGACCGCTACTACCGGTACTGCACCTACGCCTACATCCCGTTCCAGATCCTCAGCCTCGTCTTCGCGTGCTACCTGTGGTCGGCGCAGGACCTCGGATGGCTCGGACTCGACGGCGGACTCGGCCTAGTGTCGAAGATCGGGCTGGCGATCAGCATCGGCGTGATGGGCGGCGTCGGCATCAACACCGCCCACGAACTCGGCCACAAGAAGGAGCAGCTCGAACGCCGGCTGTCGAGAATCGCCCTGGCGCAGACCTTCTACGGCCACTTCTACATCGAGCACAACCGCGGCCACCACGTCCGGGTGTCGACACCCGAGGATCCGGCGAGCGCCCGTTTCGGCGAGTCGTTCTGGTCGTTCCTGCCGCGCAGCGTGTGGGGTGGACTGAAGTCGTCGTGGCATCTCGAGAAGGCGCGGCTGGAGCGACTCGGCAAGGGCCCGTGGACCTTCCGCAACGACGTCCTGTCCGCGTGGCTGCTGTCGGTGGCGCTGTTCACCGTGCTGGCCGTCGTGTTCGGGCCGGTGGTGCTGCCGTACCTGATCATCCAGGCCGTGTACGGATTCTCCCTGCTCGAATCGGTGAACTACCTCGAGCACTACGGACTGCTCCGCCGCCGCACCGAATCCGGCCGCTACGAACGGTGCACGCCCGAACACAGCTGGAACTCCGATCACATCGTGACCAACATCTTCCTGTACCACCTGCAGCGTCACAGCGATCACCACGCCAACCCGACCCGCCGCTACCAGACGCTGCGCAGCATGGACGGCGCCCCGAACCTGCCGAGCGGCTACGCGAGCATGGTCGGCCTGACCTACTTTCCGCCCTTGTGGCGCAAGGTGATGGACCATCGGGTCCTCGACCACTACGACGGCGACCTGTCCCGCGTGAACATCCAGCCGAGCAAGCGCGAGAAGATCCTCGCCCGATACGGGCAGACCTGCTGATGGCCGCGTACGAATGCCCGGTGTGCAACTACGTCTACGACGAGGCCACCGGCGCACCGCGCGAGGGATTCCCGGCCGGCACCGCGTGGTCGGCGGTGCCCGACGACTGGTGCTGCCCCGACTGCGGAGTCCGCGAGAAGATCGATTTCGAACCGAAAGGCACCTGACATGGCTACCGACTACCGGCTGTTCCGTTGCCTCGTCTGCGGTTTCGAGTACGACGAGGCAGCCGGCTGGCCCGACGAGGGCATCGAGCCGGGCACCCGCTGGGAGGACATTCCCGACGACTGGTCGTGCCCGGACTGCGGTGCCGCCAAGGCGGACTTCGAGTTGGTCGAGATCGTTCGGCGCTGACCGAAACCGCTAACTGAAACCCATCACCCGGTCGCCCCACATCTCCCGCAGATGCCCGTCCGGATCGGGGACGACGGAATCGGTGCCGTCGAGCACGAGGGTCATGCGGGTCTCGGCCGTGTACGGCGCCCAGTGCCGGGACCCGTCGAGCGCGGCGGGCACGCCGTGGTGCGCGAACGCCGTCCAGCGTCGCCGGATCCGGCCGGACAGCTCGGTGGCGGCCTTCCGCCCACCGAGCCAGAACGTCGGGTCGCGGCCGAGTGTGCCGAAATTGCCGAAGACATACGGGAGTTCGGTGGCGTGTCCCGCCCCGATGCGGGCCGCGCGGAGCGCCGGCGTCGCGTGGTCGAAGCGGTACACCCAGGTCGGTGAATGGGTGCTGTGCGCGTCGGCGATCCACAACACCGGCATGCGGAACCCTGCGTCCCGCGAAAGTGCCATCGCGCCACTCGGTTTCGTCTCGGCCGGATAGGCCGCGAGGATCTCCCGGACCCGTTCGGGCGGCAGGTCCGCCCCGTCCGCGGCGAGGGCAGCGAACATGGCCTGCACCGCGGCGTCGTCGATCGGCATCAGCGGGGACTTCATCCACCGGAAGATCGACGGCTCGTCCCGGTTCGATCCGATGATCAGCGGGATCCGGTGCGACAGACCCTTCTGGAACGCCGCCACCGGATACTTCGGCACCAGGTCCCGGTCGACGACCGGTGCCAGCGCCAGAGTGCCCGGCACCTTCATCGGGATCTCGCGGGCCAGCACGTCCCCGGCCGCGGTGAGCTGTTCGTGCGGCAGGTCGCGCAGCTTCGCCACCCGGGACGTCGGAATGTCGAGGACCTCCAGGAACCGTTCGGCGACGGTGGCCGCGCGCTCGCGGCCGTACGCCGACGTCGCCGGCGGCGACTGGGCGATCGCCGCGTGGAACAGTCCCTCGGCGCGCGGCACCGTCATCAGCGTCGTGATCGAGCATCCGCCCGACGATTCCCCGAAGACCGTCACCCGCGCCGGGTCGCCCCCGAACGCCGAGATGCAGTCGCGTACCCATTCCAGGGCCGCGATCTGGTCGCGCAGCCCCAGGTTCGATTCGAACGTCGAGTCCGCCGTCGAGAACGACGACAGGTCGAGGAACCCGAGTGCGCCCAGCCGGTAGTTGAGCGTCACGACCACGACGTCGCCGGACTCGCAGAGCCGGCGGCCGTCGTAGATCTTCTGCCCGGAATAGCCGAGGATGTAGGCGCCGCCGTGGATCCACACCATCACCGGGCGGGGCTCGCCGTCCGGTTCGGGCGCCCAGATGTTCAGCGAGAGGCAGTCCTCCCCGATCGTCTGGCCGGGATCGACCGGGATCGGATTGTCGCGGCCCTGCGGCGCGATCGGCCCGAAGTCGCGGCAGTCGCGGACCCCGGCCCACGGTTCCGGCGGCTCGGGGGCACGGAAACGCAGGTCGCCCCCGGTCGGCGCCGCATACGGAAGTCCCTTCCACACGAACACCGATCCGTCCCGGTACCCGCGGGCCGAACCGTACTTGCAGTCGATCGTGAGTGTCTCGGGTTCCACGTGACCTCCCGTTTCCCGGCGACTGTCGCCAAGGTACCAACTGTCTGCACGCTCGGTGCAGAGACCGGTGGTCGCTTCTAGTCGACGACCGCCTCCGGCTCGACCGGTTGGTCGGGCAGCACCTCGTCGGAGAGGGGCACGAGGAAGCCGATGTGCGCGAAGTAGGTCACGTACCAGGCGAGCACCTCGTCGTCGACCACCGGGCACTCGATGCCGGAGTCCGCGAGCGCACGGCGCGCGTTCTCGTCGTCGAAGTCCTCCGCCTCGGACAGGCCCTGCGCGAACTCGCCGGCAACCAGCACCGCGCGGGTGAGGCTGTCGTCGCCGCGCTCGGCCAGCGTCTGCGACATCTCGATCAGCGTCGACGCGAACACCTCGTCGGTCACCGGCCGCAGCGTGAAGCCGTGTGCCCGCAACCGCGCCACGATGTCCTCCGCGGCGACGCGGCGCCGGTTGACGAGGTGGAAGTTCCCGCCCACGGTCGACGGATCGAGCGCGAGCGCGACCAGCGCCGACGCGACGTACGTGACGGGGACGAGCGCGACCGAGCCGACCGCCGACTCCGGCACCATCCGCAGCGCCACCATCGCCCGCACCACGTTCCAGAACGCGTCGTCGGTTCCGGCCGCCCCGGACACGGTGTCGCCGCTGATCAGACCCGGCCGGTAGATCGAGACCGGGATGCCGCGGCGCCGCGCGACGGCGACGAGTTCCTCGGCCACCCACTTGCTGCGCACATACCCCGACTCCATGACCCGCTCGCTCGGAAGCCGGTCGTCCTCGCCCACCAGCCGCGGTGCGCCGTCCTCGGACGCGGGCGCGGCGGTGTCGGTGAGCACCGACCCGGTGGAGACGAAGTGCACGGGCTTGACCGTCCCGGTGACGGCGAGACGGAGGATCTCCTCGGCGCCGGACACGTTCGCCGCCCGCATCCTGCTGTACGGCTCGATGTGATTGACGCGGGCACCGTTGTGCACGATGAAGTCCACGCCGCGGGCGAGATCGTCGAACTCGGTGTCGGACAGCCCGAATCGCGGCTGCGCCAGGTCACCCGGCACCACCACGATCCGGCCCCGGTAGTACTCGCGCCACAGCCCGAACGCGCGCATCCCCGCCTCGATGCGGTCGAGGCCCTCCTCTTCGGAGGCCGTCCGTACTAGGCACCACACGCGCATGCCGCTGTGCGAGAGCAGGTCCCGCAGCAGGTAGCGGCCGAGGAAACCGGTGGCTCCGGTCAGCAGGACGCGGCGGCCGTCCGGTCGCGCTGCCGGGATCCCGTCCGGGACGATGTCCGCGGCGAGTTCGAGATCGCCCTCCCACTCGGCGGCGGGCGCGGCCTCCTGCGCTCCGGCCTCGATCAGCCGGGCCAGCCGGTAGACCGGTGCGTGCTCGAACAGCTGCGGCACCGTGACCTCGACGCCGAAGCGCTCGGTCACCGCGGCGGCCAGCGACAGGATCAGCAGCGAGTGCCCGCCGAGTTCGAAGAAGTCGTCGTCCGCACCGACCTGTTCGACGCCGAGCAGCCGGGCATAGATCTCCGCGACGCCCTGCTCGTACCGGGTCGAGGGGGCCCGGAACGGACGCGCCGCCACCGACGGCACCGGCAGTGCCCGCCGGTCCAGCTTGCCCGACGGGGTGAGCGGCAGCTCGTCGAGCACCACGATCGCCGCCGGCACCATGTGTGCGGGCAGTCGGGAGGCGACGGTGCGCAGCAGTTCCTGCTCGTCGAGGACACCCTCGGCGGCCGGCACGACGTAGGAGACGAGTCGCGGTGCCGTGTCCCGTCCCACCGTCACCGCCGCGGCGACCGAGTCGTCGGCCCGGAGCGCGGCGTCGATCTCTCCGAGTTCGATACGCAGCCCGTGGATCTTGATCTGGAAGTCGGCGCGTCCGTGGTAGACGAGTTCGCCGGTGGCGGTGCGGCTCACCACGTCCCCGGTGCGGTACATGCGCTCGCCCCACCCGCCGTGGGGGTTGGCGACGAACCGGTCCGCGGTGAGCGCGGGCCGCCGGTGGTAACCGCGGGCGAGCGCGTCACCGACGAGATACAGCTCGCCGGGAACACCGGCCGGCACCGGCCGCAGTCGCGAATCGAGCACCAGATGTCCGGCTCCGCGAACCGGATGACCCAGTGCCACAGGAACATCCGGCGACAGCGGACCGGCGGTGTGCGTCATGATCGTCGCCTCGGTGGGTCCGTACGCATTGAACACGGCGCGTCCACCGGTCGACCATCTCCGGACCACGTCGCCGGTCACCGCTTCCCCACCGGTGACGAGAACCCGGCAGTCGTCGAGATCGTCCGGGTCGACGGTGGCGGCGACCGACGGGGTGAGGAACGCGTGGGTGACGGCCCGGTCCCGCATCAGCGCGGCGAGCGCGGTGCCGCCGTACGCGTGCGCGGGCGCGACGACGACGGTCGCGCCGGCCGACAGCGCGAAGACCTGCTCGAGGACGGACGCGTCGAAGCTCGGCGAGGCGACGTGCAGCACCTTGGACCGCGCATCGAGCCGGTACCGTTCGCGGACCTCCACACACAGGTTGTAGAGACCGGTGTGGGTGACGGTCACACCCTTCGGGGTGCCGGTCGAGCCGGAGGTGTAGATCACGTAGGCGACGTCGTCCGGACGCACCCGGGGGAACCCGTCCGGATCGATATCGGAATCGGTTGCGGCGGAGCTTGTTTCGTCCTCTTCGTTGAGCGCGAGCCAGTGCGGCCCCTCCGGCAGCGCCGGACGGTGCTCGGCCAGGGTCAGGCCCACCCGCGCACCGGAATCGGTGACGATGTGCGCGAGCCGGTCCGCGGGATAGTCGACGTCGACGGGTACGAACCCGGCACCGCACCGCGCGACCGCCCACATCGCGAGGATCGATTCGGCGGACCGGGGCACCGCGACGAGCACGAGATCGCCTCGGCCGACGCCGTGTTCCCGCAGGGTCCGCGCCCACCGGCGCGCAGCGGCGTCGACGTCGGCGTAGGTCAGCGCGGTGTCGCCGCTCACCACCGCGACCGCGGTCGGGTCGGCGGCGGCCGCGTCGAGCAGCTCCGGCAGCGTCTGCGGCCGCAATCCGATCCGCCGGCCCGACGCGAGCACCCCGGCCCGCTCGTCGGGCGAGAGGATCTCGACGTCGCCGACCGCCGTGTCCGGGACGCCGGTGACGGCGTCGAGGATCCGCACGAGCCGCTCGGCCAGCACCTCGACGGTCGCCGCGTCGAACAGGTCGGTGACGTAGCCGATCCCGAGGGACAGCGCGCCGGTGTCGTCGGCGGCCTCCCCGATCGCGAACTCCAGGTCGAACTTCGACAGGTGCGTCTCGACGGGGAATTCGGCAACGGTCAGGTCCGGCAGCGTGAGCTCCTGCCGGGCGAAGTTCTGGTAGGCCAGCGCCACCTGGAACAGGGGATGCCGCCCCGGCGACCGCTCGGGCTCGAGCACCTCGACGAGCCGCTCGAACGGGATCTCCGAGTTCGCCTGTGCGCCGAGGTCGATGTCCCGGACCCGGGACAGGAACGCGGTGAACGACTCGGCGGGGTCGATCTCGGTGCGCAGCACGACCGTGTTGACGAACATGCCGACGAGATCGTCGAGGACCGGGTGACCGCGGCCCGCCGACGGGGTCCCGATGGCGATGTCGGTGGAGCCGGACAGCCGGGACAGCAGCAGCGCCAGCGCGGCGTGCACGACCATGAACGGGGTCGCACCGTGTCGCTCGGCCGTGGCGTCGATCGCGGCGCGGGTGGCGGCCGGGATCCTCATGTGGATCCTGCCGCCGCGGCCGGATCCCGTGGCGGGCCTGCGCCGATCGGCGGGCAGGTCGAGCTGGGCGGGCAGTCCCGCCAGGCGCTCCCGCCAGTAGGCCAGTTTGCGGCTGTGTGCCGATTCGGGATCGGATTCGTCGCCGAGCATCTCCCGCTGCCACAGCGCGTAGTCCGCGTACTGCACGGGCAGCGGTTCCCAGTCGGGTGCCTGCCCGGCGACGCGGGCGGCGTAGGCCGCCATGAGGTCCCGGATCAGCGGGGCCACCGAGAAGCCGTCCGCCGCGATGTGGTGAACGACCACCGCGAGCACGTACTCGTCGTCCCCGGCGCGCAGCAGCCGGGCCCGCACGGGAACCTCGGCGGTGACATCGAATCCGGCACCGGCGAGGGCGATGAGCTCCTCGTCGAGCCGGTCCGCGGGCACGTCGAGGATCGGCAACTGCGGCCGGGCCTGCTCGACCGGCAGCACGACCTGCAGGCCGGCACCGTCCACCTCGGGATAGACGGTGCGCAGCACCTCGTGCCGCGCCACGACGTCACCGAACGCCTCGCCCAGCGCGTCGACGTCGAGGGTCCCCGACAGCCGGACCACCAGCGGAATGTTGTGCAACCCCGAACCGGTGTCGAACCGGTTGAGGAACCACATCCGCGACTGCGACCAGGACAGCGGGACCTGCTCCGGCCGCGGGCCGGCCACCGGACCGGCGACGGCCACCGCGGGCTCGGAATCCTCCAGCAGCGCAGCGAATTCGGCGACGGTGCGGGTGTCGAACAGCGACCGGACGGTCACCTCGACACCCAGTTCGTCGGCAAGCCGCGCCGCCACCTGCGTGGCGGACAACGAGTTCCCGCCGAGCGCGAAGAAGTCGTCCTGCGCACCGACGGTCTCGGCGTCGAGGACCGCGGCGAACACGTCCGCGACGATCCGCTCGACCTTCGTTGCGGGCGCCACGAATTCGCGGGTCTCGAACACCGGCGCGGGCAGGGCCGCACGATCGAGCTTGCCCGACGACGTGACCGGGAAGTCGTCCACGACGACGATCGTGTCCGGCACCAGGTGGGCGGGCAGAACCCGGACGAGCGCGCTGCGCAGGGCACCGGGATCCACATCGTTCGCGTTGTCGGCCGGCACCGGCACGACATACGCGACGAGCCGATCACCGGCGTCGGCGTGATGGACCGTGGCGACCGCTCGTGCGACCTCGGACCGGTTCAGCAGCGCCGATTCGATCTCGCCCAGTTCGATGCGCACGCCGCGGATCTTGACCTGGGAGTCGGTGCGTCCCAGGTAGACGAGCTGCCCCTCGGGGGTCCACTTCACACTGTCGCCCGTGCGGTACAGACGCGCGCCGGGCGGGCCGAACCGGTCGGCGACGAATCGTTCGGCCGTCAGGTCCGGCCGGCCGTGATAGCCGCGGGCCTCCTGGACGCCGGACAGGTACAGCTCACCCCTGACCCCGACCGGGACGGGATGCATCCGCGAGTCCAGCACCACCGCACGGGTGTTCCACACCGGCCGGCCCATCGGCACCGGCCGCGTCGCCAGGTACGGCATCGGCGGCACCAGCGCCGAGGTCGCGTGCACCGTGAACTCGGTGGGCCCGTAGAGGTTGTGCACGGCCGCGCGGGACACCGCCCGGAACGCGCCGACGGTCGCGGCGGGCAGCGCCTCCCCCGCCACGGCGACCGCGCGCAGCGTGCGCAGCGCCGCCGGATCGGGCACCGTCGTCGCGAACACCGACAGCATCGAGGGCACGAACGAGGTGAGGGTGACCGCGCGGCGGTCGATGATGTCGGCGAGCTGCCGCGCGTCGCGGTGCGCATCCGGCGCGGCGACAACCATCCTGGCTCCGGATGCCAAGGGCGCGAACATCTCCCACACCGAGACGTCGAATGTGGCCGGAGTCTTCCACAGGACGGTGTCGGCGACGCTGATCCGGAACAGATCCGCGATCCACAACAGCTGGTTGACCACCGCCCGATGCGGCACGGCGACACCCTTCGGCTCACCGGTCGAGCCCGAGGTGAACAGCACGTACGCGGTGTTGTCGGGACGCAGCGGTGCGAGCCGCTCCGAGTCGTGCAGCGGCGCACCGCTCAGGTCGGGGAAGTCGCCGATCCGCAGCACGGGCACCGCCCGGCCCTCGTCGCTCCACTCCACCGTGGAGCCGACGAGCACCGCCACGGGCCGGGCCGCGGCGAGCACCCGCTCGGTGCGCGCGGCGGGCTGATCGGGGTCGACGGGCACGTACGCCCCACCGGCGTGCAGAACCGCATGGACCGCCACCAGCAGCTCGACCGAGCGCGGTGCGACGACCGCGACGGTGCGCTCGGGTCCGACCCCGGACGCGACGAGCCGCCGGGCCAGCCGGTGCACCCGGGCGGCGAAATCCGCGTAGGTCAGGATCCCGTCGTCGTCGACGACGGCCTGCAGATGCGGAGTGCGCGCGACCTGCGCATCGAGCAGCCGCGGCACCGTGGCCGGCGGCACCGGCCGGTCCGTCGAGTTCCAGCGGCTCAGCACGGTGCCGAGTTCGGCCCGATCCAGGAGGCGGTGATCGCCGACTGCACGGTCCGGGGCGGCGGTGGCCTCGGCGAGGATCCGCACGAAGCGCCGCACGAACATCGCGATCGTGCCCTCGTCGAACAGGTCGGTCGCGTAGGCGACCTCACCGAACATGCCGCCCGGCTCGTGGTCGTCGCCGAGTCGCTCGGCGAGCGTGACCTGCAGATCGAACTTCGCCCGCCGGGTCGGGACGTCGACCGTGGTGACGGTCAGCGACGGAAGCTCGAGCTGTGTCGCGTCGAGGTTCTGGAAGGCGAACATCACCTGGAACAACGGGTGGTAGGCCTGCGACCGGGCCGGGGCGAGGTCGTCGACGATGCAGTCGAACGGCACGTCCTGGTTGCCGAACGCCTCCAGGTCGATGTCGCGCACGCGGGTCAGCAGCCGGGTGAACGACTCCCCCGCGTCGATCGGGGTGCGCAGCACCAGCGTGTTGACGAACATGCCGACGAGGTCGTCGAGGCCCGCGTCCCCGCGACCGGCCGACGGGGTGCCGACCGCGACGTCCGCGGTCCCGGACAGCCGCGCGAGGAGCACGGCGAGCGCCGCGTGCACCACCATGAACTCGGTGGTGCCGGTGGCCCGCGCCAGGTCCACCACCGCGCGGTGGACGTCCGCCGGAATCTCCACGGGCACCGCGGCACCGGACTGGGACGCCACCGCCGGCCGCGGCCGGTCCGTGGGGAGCTCGAGCCGGTCCTGCAGGCCGGCCAGTTGCTTGCGCCAGTAGGCGAGCTGCTGCGCCATGAGCGAATCCGGCTCGTCGGCATCTCCGAGCCGATCACGCTGCCACAGCGCGTAATCCGCGTACTGCACGGCGAGCGGGAGGCGTTCGGGCGCCACTCCCGCGGTGCGGGCGCCGTAGGCCCGCATCAGGTCGCGGGTGAGTGGTCCCGCCGAGAATCCGTCGCCGGCGATGTGGTGGACGACGACGACGAGAACGTGCTCGTCGTCCGCCACCCGCAGCAGGTGGGTGCGCACGGGGGCGGCCTCGGCGATGTCGAAGCCCTCCGACACGAGGGCGTCGATCCGGGCCGGAACCTCGTCCGGGGCGACGGTCTCGACCGGCACGGCACGCTGGGCGGCGCCGATCGGAAGCACCAGCTGGGTGCCTTCGCCGTCGACCTCCGGGTAGGCGGTGCGCAGCACCTCGTGCCGTTCGACGAGGTCGCCGACGGCCTGCTGCAACGCGTCGACGTCGAGGTCGCCGGTGAGGCGGACCACGAGCGGGATGTTGTAGAGGGACGAGCCCGGATCGAGGCGATCGAGCACCCACAGCCGCGTCTGCGACGGCGCCAGCGGCACCGGATAGGGCCGTGGTCCGGCGGCCAACGGGCCGTCTGCGCGGTCCTCGCCGGGTGTGCGGTCCAGCAACCGCGCCACCTCGACGACGGTCGGTGCGTCGAAGAAGTCCTGGACGGACAGCGGCCGGCCGACTCGGGCCGAGATGCGCGAGACCGCGCGGACCGCGGCGAGCGAGTTGCCGCCGAGCGCGAAGAAGTCGTCGTCGCCGCCGACCCGATCCCGCCCGAGCATCTCGGCGAACACCTCGGCGACCGCCGTCTCGGTGGCCGTCTCGAGCGGGCGATCGTCACCGGTCGCGGCGGAGGTCTCGGGCGCGGGCAGTGCCGCGCGGTCGAGCTTGCCGCTGGTGGTGAGCGGGAACTCGTCGAGCACGGTGTACGCGGTCGGGACCATGTAGTCGGGCAGGGACGCGGAGAGCGCGGCGCCCAGCGCCTCCTCGTCCCACGTGGCGCCCGGGTGCAGCCGCACGTACGCGACGAGGCGATCACCCAGGGTCTCGTCGGCATGCACGCGAACGGCGGCCTGGGCGATGCCGTCCTGCCGGGTGAGGGTTTCCTCGATCTCACCCAGTTCGATGCGCAGTCCGCGGATCTTGACCTGGAAGTCGCTGCGTCCGAGGTATTCCAGCTCGTCCGAGCGGGAACGCACCACGAGGTCGCCGGTCCGGTACATGCGTTCGCCGGGCGCCCCGTAGGGATTGGCGACGAACCGTTCCGCGGTCAGGTCCGGCCGGCCGACATATCCGAGCGCCAATTGTGTTCCGGCCAGGTACAACTCGCCCTCCGCGCCGGCCGGAACCCAGTTCAGGGCGCTGTCGAGGATCAGCAGGTCGGTGTCGGCGATGGGCGCGCCGATCGGCACCGAGTCGATGTCGGCATCGGTGACCTCGTGATGGGTCACGTCGACGGCCGCCTCGGTGGGCCCGTACAGGTTGTGGACCGCGACCCCGGGCAGCAGTTCCCGTACCAGTACCGCGATACGCGCCGGCAGCGCTTCACCGGATGCGAACAGGTACCGAAGAGGGGTGAGCGAATCGAGCTCGGCCTCGGCGACGAACACCGCGAGCATGGACGGCACGAAATGCGCGACGGTGACCCCGCGGTCGCGCATGAGATCCGCCAGGTAGCGCGGGTCCCGGTGCCCCTCGGGCACGGCGACGAGAAGACGCGCGCCGGCCTGCAACGGCCAGAACAACTCCCACACGGACACGTCGAAGGTGACCGGAGTCTTGTGCAGCACCACGTCCGCAGGTCCCAGCCGGTACTGCTCCTGGCGCCAGCGCAGGTTGGTGACGATCGCCTCGTGGGTCACCGCCACGCCCTTGGGCCGGCCGGTGGATCCGGAGGTGAAGATGACGTAGGCGGTGTCGGCGGCGTGCAGGGGACGACGGCGGTCGGCATCGGTGAGCGGGTCCGCCGATTCCGATCCGAGGTCGAGGGCCGTCACGTCGAGCACCTCGATCCCGTCTGCGGGCACCGGCGCAGCGGTCTCGGTGAGCAGGACCGCGGGCTCGGCGACCTCGAGGATGTAGGCCAGTCGCTCGGCGGGATGGTCCGGGTCGAGCGGCACGTACGCACCGCCTGCCTCGAGCACCGCGTACACGGCCACGAGCAGATCGAAGGACCGGCGCAGGGCGACGGCGACGGTGAGACCCGGCCCGACACCGGACTCGACGAGGCGGCGGGCCAGCCGCCGGGACCGGTCCGCCAGCTCGGCGTAGGTGTACTCGGCGCCGTCGAACTCGACGGCCACGGCGTCGGGAGTGGCGGCGGCCTGCGCGGCGAAGGCGGCGGGCAGGGTGTCCGGTCGCGCCGGCTCCGGCGACGCCTGCTCCTCCCCCGCGAACGCGGCGAGGTCCTCGGACAGTTCGGCCAGAGCGACGGCGACCTCGTCGGGACCACTCCCGGCGAGCCCGGGCAGCAGTCCGGTGAGCACGACGGGAACGAGTGCGTCGGGTCCGATCGCGTCGCCCATGGCGGCGCCGAGCGCAGCCAGTTCCTCGTTGAGGCCGGCGTAGGTGACGACGGCACCGTCGCGCACCAGAGCGACCCGTTCGGGGTCACGCGAGACGACATTCGCGATCAGTCGCGGCAGATTCTCGAGTTCCGACCGTCCGGAATCCTCGACATCCCGCATCCCGTATTCCACCTTTCCCCACATCGCTGTGCGCAGGCGGAGTCGCCGTCGACACCCTCCCGCGACCGCCCGAGCGCGAGCCGGGAGGTCTCGCAGCATGGTCGTCGCACGGAATCGTCGGGCCCTTCACACCGCCGGAGACCGCGCTGACGATCGCCAAACATACAGGCTGTTTTGTGTCCACGGAACAGGTTGTCCGGACATTCCCGGCGCAGCCCCCGGGTCCGGTACCCCGGGGGCCCGTTGCGCGGAACGCCCTGCTAAGGTCGCGTTCGTCCGACACGGGGTGCTCCGCGCGCGCGGGGCTGAGATCACACCCGTAGAACCTGCATCAGGTAATGCTGACGAAGGGATGTCCCGGCATGTCTGTGCCTGTCGACGTTTCGCCTCTTGTTTCCACCGACCGCTTCACCGATCGGATGTGGCAGCACACCGAGACGCTGCGCCGGTCGATCGACGACCTCGAATTCCTCCACCGCCTGGGCGACGGAACGCTGCCGCTCGACGCCTTCCGCTTCTACATCGAGCAGGACGCGCTGTACCTCGCCGGGTACGCCAAGGCCCTCGCGCTGTTGTCCGCCAAGTCCCCGGATCCGGCAACCGCCGCGTTCTGGGCGACCAGTGCCGCCACGGCGGCCACCGAGGAGTCGGCGCTGCACAAGAGCCTGCTCACCGGCGGGGTTCTGCCGCCCGGTGAGGCCGCGCCCGCCCACTCCCCCGCCTGCCTCGGGTACGTCTCCTATCTCACGGCGACCGTCGCCACCGAGCCGTACGCGGTCGGTGCTGCGGCCGTGCTGCCGTGTTTCTGGATCTACGCCGAAGTGGGCCGCGACCTCGCCGCCCGCGCCTCCGGGGTCCTCGCCACCGACCCGCAGCACCCGTACGCGCAGTGGGTGACCACCTACGACGCCCCCGAATTCCACGCCGCGGTCGCGACCGCCCGCGAACTGGTCGACGCCGCGGCGGTCGCCGCCACCGACGCCGACCGTGCCGCGATGCTCGACGCGTTCACCGTCGCGACCCGCTACGAGCTGATGTTCTGGGACACCGCGCTGCACCGGCAGGAATGGCCGGAATCGTGACTCTCCGCCGCCTCACCGCCCTGCTGGTCGCGATCGTCGCGATCGCCCTGGTCCCCGCCTGTTCCTCGTCCGAATCGGACGACACGATCCGCTTCGCACTGGACTGGACGCCGAACACCAACCACACCGGCCTGTACGTGGCGATGCAGGAGGGTTTGTTCGACGAGGCCGGTCTCGACGTGGAGATCCTGCCGTACAACAACACGACCCCGGATACCCTCGTCGACGCGGGCAACGCCGAGTTCGGCATCTCCACCCAGGGGATGACGACCTTCGCCCGCGCCGCCGGATCGCACACCGTCTCGGTGCTCGCCCCGCTGCAGCACTGGGCGACCGGCATCGCCGTCAAGGCGGACCGCGCCGATCTCGCGCGGCCGAGAGACCTCGACGGTCACATCTACGCCGGGTTCGGCGATCCCGGCGACGAGGAGACGCTGCGTCAGGTCATCCGCAACGACGGTGGCCGCGGCGAGTTCACGTCCGTCATCCTCGGCACGTCCGCGTACGAGGCGGTGTACTCGGGAACCGCGGACTTCACCGCGTCCTATCTCGCGTGGGAGGGCATCGAGGCCGAACATCGCGGCCTGCCGATGCGCTACTTCTCGTACACCGACTACGGGTTCCCCGACGCCTACGCCATCGTGATCAGCGGCAACGAGGACTGGCTGGCCGAACACCCGGAGCAGGCACGCGCGTTCGTGCAGGCCGTTCAGCGCGGCTACGAGATCGCCGCCGAGGATCCCGAGCGCGCCGCCCGGGACCTCATCGACGCCAACCCGGGGGCCTTCGAGGACGAAGCGCTCGTCTTCGAGAGCCAGCGCATGCTCTCGGCGGACCAGCTGCGCGACGAGAACGGGAACGTGGGCACCCAGACCCTCGAACGCTGGACCGGCTACTCGCGGTTCCTGTACGAGAAGGGTCTGCTCGCCGGACCCGACGGCCGGCCGCTGACCGAGGAGCCGGACTGGTCCACCTACTTCACCGATGACTACCTCACGTCCTGACCCGTCGTCACCGCGCTGGGTCCGCATCGCCGCCCCCGCCGCGGTGGTCGTGCTCGCGCTCGTCGCGCTCTGGCAGCTGTACGTGACGGTCTCCGGGATCCGCCCGCAGGTGCTGCCCTCCCCCGCCCGGGTGCTCGGGCAGGGGTGGGCGCACCGCGACGACCTGGCCGCCCACACGTGGTCGACGTTGCAGGTGACGATCATCGGGTTCGCGGTGTCCCTCGTGGTTGCGTGGGCCCTGGCGATCGTCGTGGACTTCTCGCCGTGGCTGCGCCGCGCGCTGGTGCCACTGTTCGTGGTGTCGCAGACCCTGCCGATCATCGCGATCGCCCCGCTGATGATCATCTGGTTCGGTTTCGGGTTGCTGCCGAAGGTCCTGGTGATCGCGCTGGCGACGTTCTTCCCCATGGCGATCGGGCTGATCGAGGGGTTCGCCGCCGCGGACCGGGAGGCCGGGGCGTTGCTGCGCAGCATGGGCGCGTCCCGCGGCCAGGTGTTCCGGTACGTGCGCCTGCCGTCGGCGCTGCCGCGGTTCTTCACGGCGCTGCGCATCGGCATCACCTACGCGGTGGTCGGCGCGGTGTTCGCCGAGTACGTGGGGGCCACGTCGGGGCTGGGCATCTACATGAGCACCCAGAAGAACTCGTTCCGCACCGATCTGGTGCTCGCCGCGGTGCTCGTCACCGCCGCCCTGTCGCTGGCGCTGTATCTGCTCACCTACCTGGTCGAGCGGATCGTCGCGCCCTGGGCCCTGTCCACGGGGAGCCGCAGATGACCGCCGTGACCGTCTCCGCGGTGCACCGTTCCTTCGCGGACCGCGCGGTGCTCGACGGCATCGACTTCGACGTCGCCGGGGGCGAGTTCGTGTCGGTGATCGGACCGAGCGGCTCCGGCAAGTCCACGCTGTTCGGGCTGATCGCCGGCCTCGACACCCCCGACACCGGCACCGTCACCGTCGGCGGCGCACCGGCCGCGCCCGGCCGGGCCGCGTTGATGCCGCAGAAGGACCTGCTGTTCCCGTGGCGCAGCGTCGTCGACAACTGCGCGCTCGGCCTCGAGGTCCAGGGGATCCCGCGCGCCGAAGCCCGGGCGCGTGCCGCGAAGCTGTTCCCCGCGTTCGGGCTGGCCGGGTTCGAGAATGCGCGTCCGGGGGAACTGTCCGGCGGGATGCGCCAACGGGCGGCGCTGGCACGCACGGTCGTGCAGGGCCGCGACGTCGTGCTCCTCGACGAGCCGTTCGGCGCGCTGGATTCGCTGACCCGCACCGACATGCAGCTGTGGTTGCAGGACGTGTGGATGCGGGACCGCTGGACCGTGCTGATGATCACGCACGACGTGCGCGAGGCGGTGTTGCTGTCCGATCGGGTGCTCGTGCTCTCCCCGCGCCCGGCGCGGATCCGGCACGAGGTGCGGGTCCCGCTGCCGCGGCCGCGCACGCTCGAGACCCTCACCGACCCGGAATTCGTGGCGCTGGAACGCGAACTCGTCGACATCCTCCACACGAAGTGAAGGTCACGACGCAACCTTCGGCCGACCGATGAACCGGCTCGAACGAATACCGAAGTGCGCCGGTCGGACTCTTCCCCTCGCGAGGAATCAACGATGCCTGACAAGGAACGGACGGAGAACGACCACATCGTCCGCAGGCGCGAAAGTGACTGCGTCGATTCCCGATTCCGCGAAGGTGACCCGGATTTCGCGAGCATGAGGTGCTTCGTCTTGTTGTCGCTCGACAGTCGTTTCGACCAGATAGCTGCGCCGGTACATTCGCCCCGCCTGCTCCCAGGTGTCCACCTCGACGAGGATCGGCCCCTCGCTGGCGAACCCCGGCAGGTCTGCCGCTTTGATGGACGCGGTTACGATGCTGGTGGGCGCCTGCTGGATGGCAGAAGACATGGCGGCCGTCCTTCCCTTCGGTCGAGGGCGTGACACTGCACCACGCTCGGTGGCTGTCACAGCGACTCTACTCGCGGACGATGCGGTAGACCTGCACTCGGTGTCACGGTCGTGGATCGGCGAGCCGACAGGGCGCACGTCGCGCTCGTCAACTCGGTGAGCGCGCGGAATGCGGTCCCCGTCGATGGTTGCGGTGGTGTTCCTCGACCCTCGACCTGATCCACCCATTTCTGTTGTGCCTCAGCCATCTTCGCAACATGGCTGCGGGCAGCGGACCGTGTCCGGGACGGCTGCAACGACCGACTTCCGGATTCAGCTCGCCGCAGGGGCCGGGCTGTCGGGGTGAGGCAGTGTGGCGACGAGGCCGGCGATCAGAATGTCGAGGCCGCGTTCGAGTTCCGCAGCACCGTCGTACGACGCCAGTACGGGTGCGAGGCTGCGCAGGAGCGGGAACTCGCCGATCGGCAGGCGATGCAGGCCCAGGCGCAGCAGGTCTTCGTGCTCGTCGGGTCGTTCGACGAGTTCCTGGAGTTCGTTCAGGACGTGACCGTAGAGGAAGCCGAAGAGCGCCCGGTAGACGTGCAGGGCGTCGGTCGCCGTGAAACCGGCCCGGGTGAGCAGGGTGAGGATGTCTTCGAGCGGACGCAGTGTTCCCCGGGGCCGCAATCCGAGGGGCGTCTCGAGGGGCCGGGTGACCAGCAGTGGGACCACGTGGGGATGCTCGAGCGCCAACCGGCGGAAGTTCCGGGCGACCTCCCGGAGTTGGCTTGTCCAATCTCCCTCGTCGGTGCCGACCCGGAGTTGTTCGAGAACGCTCTCGGCGACGGCGTCGAGGAGAGCGGCTTTGTTCGGGGCGTGACGGTAGAGGGTCATCGGGTCACGGCCGAGGACCTTGCCCAGCCGGCGCATGGACAACGCATCGACGCCGTCGCGGTCGACGATCTCGAGTGCCGCAGCGACGATTCGCTGCTGGGTGATCGGGCTACGTTCCGGGCCTGGATCACCGCCTGAGCTGCGCGGGGGACGAGCGGGAGATTCGGCCATCGGAACCCTTCCTTCACTCACTGTCCTCCACCGTAGACCTCTGCCGTAGACCTTGTGTGTAGGTCTACAGTGTTGACACCTCGGCGGCGGCGGCGTTGACTGGTCCTACAACGTGGACCTCGGGCAGCGGTCACGATCATCGTCTTCGGGAACGTCCTTCCCGCCGGTCGCTCTCGCCGCCCCGCACCCGGGGTTTCCGGGTGAGGTCGGAACCTGGAGCACACCATGGCCATCTCCGACATCAAGGAGTACGCCCACCTCGCCGCCGAGGACGTCGAGTCGCTCAGCGACGAGCTGACCGGCATCCGCCGCAGTGTCATCGAGTCGCTCGGCGCCGCCGACGCCGCCTACATCCGCCGCACCATCGCCTTCCAGCGGATACTGGATGCCGCTGCGCGGCTGGTGATCCACGGCAGCAGGAGCCTGCCGGGCTGGATCCTCGGGACGGCAGCGCTCGGCGTGGCCAAGAGCGTCGAGAACATGGAGATCGGCCACAACGTCTCCCACGGCCAGTGGGACTGGATGAACGACCCGGAAATCCACTCCAGCACCTGGGAATGGGACATGGCAGGCCCCTCGTCGCAGTGGCGCTACTCCCACAACTACCGCCACCACGTGTTCAGCAACGTCGTCGGACTGGACGACGACCTCGGCTACGACGTCTTCCGCATCACCCGCGACCAGCCGTGGAAGCCCGTACATCTCCTGCAGCCGCTGCAGAACCTGTTGCTGGCAGCCACGTTCGAATGGGGCATCGCTCTGCACGACGTACACGCCGAACAGAACCTTGCCGGTGCCGGGAAATCCGACCGCTTTCGAGTGCTGATCCGGAAGGTCGCCCGCCAGACGGGCAAGGACTACCTGCTCTTTCCCGCCCTCACCGGACGCCGCTGGCGGCGAACACTGACGGCGAACCTGACCGCGAATCTGCTGCGGAACGTGTGGGCGTACGTGGTGATCTTCTGCGGGCACTTCCCCGACGGCGCCGAGAAGTTCACCCTCGCCGAATTCGAGAACGAGACGAAGGCCGAATGGTATCTGCGGCAGATGCTCGGCACGGCCAACTTTCGGGCCGGCCCGGTGATGGCATTCCTGAGCGGCAATCTCTGCTACCAGATCGAGCACCACCTCTTCCCCGATATCCCGAGCAACCGCTATGCGGAAATCTCCACCAAGGTGAAAGCACTGTGCGACAAGTACGACCTGCCCTACACCACCGGCCCCCTTGCACGGCAGTACCTGCTGACGTTGCGCACCATCCACAAGCTCGCACTGCCCGACCGATTCCTGCGAGCGACCGCCGACGATGCCCCGGAGACGGCCTCCGAACTGAAGTTCCGCGCCTCGTGTGAGACCGGCGTCGAGTTTCCGGCTTCCCGCACCGGGCTGCGGACAGCCCTGCGAAACCTGTCCGGGCATCGTCGCACCTGCTGACGGAGAACTCCCCTCCTCGGGCAGCTCGCCGGCGTAGTACCTTGCCGTCGACGACCGCTCGTTCGGCAGGTCGCGATACTCCCGTCGGGCCGCAGGAACTCTTCGACCCTCCGGCCTCCCGTCACGACAATTGCAGTGCCGCTTCGAGTTCCACGAGCGACTCGTCCAGGTGCACCAGGATCCGCTGCAGGCTCGGAACCGCACGGCGCCCGCCCACGACACCGAAGTCGACGGACTTCTCGGTGTTCGTCACCGTGATGTTCAACGCCAGACCGTCCATGACTATCGAGGTCGGATAGATCCCCTCGAGATGGGATCCCATCCAGTACAACGGATTCCGAGGACCCGGTACGTTGGAGATGACGATGTTGAACGGTGGCGGGGTCAGCCGGACGAACCCGGGAACCGGAGCCAGGCCGAGCGGCGAGATGATGAACCCGGACCACGCGAGCGCCTGCAGTGCGGTCATGTCACCGAACAGCGACTTGCCCTGGCTCATGGAGTCGGAGATCACGGAGAGCCGATCGAGCGGGTCCGCGCGGTCGGTGCCGAGATTGCACAACGTCACCCCGACGCTGTTGCCGCCGTCGCCCGGCCGATCCTTGGGACGCAGCGACACCGGAACCATCGCGATCAGCGGATCATCCGGCAGCGCATCGTGTTCGAGCAGATATGCCCGCAACGCACCGGCGCACATCGCCAGGACCACATCGTTGCCCGATACGTCCGCGGCGCGGCGCACGCGGGCGAGTCGCTCGCGATCCCAGGATTGCGCAGCGAACCGTCGCGCACCTCCGATCGGCACGTTGAACATCGTGCGGGGCGCCTCGTACGGCAGTGCGACCTTGCGCGGACCGACGGCGAGCCGCCCGATCCGCACTGCGGCCGGAACAGCATCGGCGACATCACCGGCCAGCGACCGCGCCGTCCCGAGCAACGCTCCGGCCGTCCCGAGCAACGATCCGGACGGCGCAGCGCCGTCGCTGCCGGCTCGGTCCGGGCGCGGCAGGTGCCACGGGGCGATCGGCTCGGCGAGATCCGGGTCGGGGCTCAGGGTGCGCTGCAGCAACCGCAGCGCCGACACCCCGTCGACCAGCGAATGGTGGATTTTCGAGTACCACGCGAACCGTCCACCCTCGAGCCCTTCGATCAGGTACATCTCCCACAGTGGCCGGTGCCGGTCCAGCAGGGTGCCGTGTAATCGCGAGACGAGGGCGAACAGTTCCCGGAACCGGCCGGGAGCAGGCAGTGCCGAGTGCCGCACGTGGTATTCGAGGTCGACGTCGCGGTCCTCGGACCACCACACGTGCCCGAGCGTCGAAACCGGATCGCCGGGACGTCGGCGGAACAGCGGGTCGATGTCGGTGACGCCGATCATGCGGGCGTACAGATCGGCGACGTAATCCGGTCCGGCATCCGCGGGCGGAGTGAACAACTGGACCGATCCGACGTGCATCGGGTGTTCGCGGGTCTCGGCGAACAGGAATATCGAATCCGTAACGGACATGATTCCCACCTGCGGTGCCCCTTTCGCGAGGATCTCTATCCAGTTACGAACCTGCCGACCATGTTACGTCGGTCGTACCCTCGGGTATCCGGAGTTCAGCAAGCATCCACTGGGGAAGGGGCGAGCGAAAGCAGCGACGAGGAGGCCGCGCATGAACACCGCACTGGCACGTACAGCCCTGTCCACCGCAGCCCTGTCCACCGCAGCCCCGATCGCGCTCGTGAGCACCCCCGTGCTGGTGCGCGAATTCGCCGGGATCAGCACCGCGTCCCGCCTGCTGTCGGCGTCGGTGCGCCGGACCGTTCGCCCCGCCATCGATGCGTGGGCGCTGGCACCGAACCTTCCGTGGCCGACCACCCTCGTCGAGCGGCTCGCGTTTCCGCTCGCCCAGGTGCCCGGCACGCGGCGGTGGCCGGTGAAGCTGCCGACCTGTCCGGCCGAATACCTCACCGGGCCCGGCGTCGACACGGCGGTACCGGGTGGGCAGACCACCATCCTGTATCTGCACGGCGGCGCATTCCTGTGCTGCGGGTTGGGCACCCACCGGCAGATGGTGTCGCGGATCTCCGCGGCCACCGGCGCCCCGGTGCTCAACGTCGGCTACCGGATGCTGCGCGGACACCCGATCCGCCACTCCGTCGAGGACGGGGTCGCCGGGCTGCGATGGCTCCTCGCTCAGGGTGTCCCTATCGAACGCATCGTGATCGCGGGCGATTCCGCGGGGGGATTCCTCTCGTTCGCGGTGGCGCTCGAGTCGCTGCGGCTGGGCCTGGGCCGGCCCGCGGGCATCGTCGCGCTGTCACCGCTGACCGACCTCGATCCGCACGGCAAACTCGACCACCCGAATTCGCGGCACTGCGCGCTGTTTCCGCGCCGGGCCGTTCCCGCCCTGGCCTCCCTCATCGAGCGGGTCGACACGGCCCGCGGCGCCGGCCACGAACCTGTCGGCTCACCCGTCGATGCCGACCTGAGGGGTATGCCGCCCACTCTGATCCAGACCGGTTCGCACGAGATGACATTCGCCGACGCCGAGCTGATGGCGCACCGACTCGGCGCCGCAGGGGTGCCGTGTGAACTGCAGATCTGGGAACGTCAGGTGCACGTGTTCCAGGCCGCATCGGCCGTGGTGCCCGAGGGCGCTCGCGCGGTCGCCGAGATCGGTTCCTTTGTCCGGGCCCTCGACGTGAGCGCCACCCGGAACCAGGCCGGGTGATCCACGCGTTCGGCCACGTGGCCCAACCGCCCGCCGATTGCCGGATGTGACGCGCGTCGTCGAAACACGCGGGACGCGTGTCGAATCCACGTGCACCGGCTGTCCGCTCTGTACTGTTCGTCTCGGCAACCGCCGCGAGCGGACGCCGACCGTGTTACATCGATCCGAAAGGGACAGCGGTGAGCTCTCTCAACGCAGGCCAGAGCCTCGGCGTCGGCCAGGAACTCAAGTCCGACAACGGTGCCTACACCCTCACGCTTCAGCAGGACGGCAACCTCGTGCTGAACGAAGGCGGCAAGGCCGTCTGGGCAGCCATGACGAACGGCTCCGGCGCGGTGCGCGCGGATGTTCAGGAGGACGGCAACTTCGTCGTCTACAAGGAGAACAACGAGCCGGTGTGGGCGTCGCAGACCAGCGGCAACTCCGGTGTGCGCCTGACGGTGCAGGACGACCGCAATGTCGTGCTGTACGCCGGTGATCGCGCCATCTGGGCCACCGACACCGCGATCGCGCAGGCCGAGGCTCCCGCTGCTCCCGCCGAGCCCGCTCCCGCTCCCGAGCCCGCACCCGCGCCCCCGGCCCCGCCGGCGCCGCGCACCCACACCGTCGCCCCCGGCGACAGCCTGTGGGCGATCGCCGAGCGCGTCTACGGTGACGGCAACCAGTACCAGCGCATCGCCGATGCGAACGGCATCGCGAACCCGGATCTGATCCACCCGGGCCAGGTGCTCACCATCCCGTAATCGCAACGGGAATTCGGACGCCCCCGCCACCTCTTCCGGTGGCGGGGGCGTCTGCGTCCGGGCGGCACGACGGACCCGCGCCTCTGCCTGCCGGCGGGCAACTGCCTCAGAGCGTGAACCTGATCGCCACCGTCGCCACGGCGTCACCGGCACACTCGGACACGCCCGTGGCGTCCACGAGTTTCCGGAGGGCGGCGAGGGCACGGCCGAACACGGCGGATCCGATCATGCGGCGATGATGACGCGCCGCACGGATGCGACGGAACCGTTCCGATCAGCGCGATCGCAACTCACACTCTGCGACAGCGTCGATTGTCGGAGTCCCCCGCTAGTCTTTCCGGCACATCGTTCGGGTCACGGAAGAGAGGTCGATCATGCCGGGTACGCCATGGGAGAAGGCCGGCACCCGGTTCGATCGCGACGTCGAACGGGCGTGGAAGGAATTCCGGGAGCGCCTGGCCGACCACGTGGCGGCGATGCGCGACGGCGACGGCCTGGTGCTCGAACCGCTGGCCGAGGAGTCCGCCGGGCCTGCCGGGCCGTGTGTGCAGTTCTACGCGTGGGACGGTGGGCAGGTGCGTGTCGAGGTGCCGTCGGATGCGCACCTCGACGACGATCGCCGCCTGAGCACCGCCGATCGGGCGCTGCTGACCGAGCTGGGTCTGCAGGAACCCACCCGGGGCCCGGACGAGCCGGAGGACGGCGGCTCGCCCGCCTACTGGATGGACCGGCCCACCGGTTGGTCCGACGAGCTGGCGGCGGTGTCGGTGCGGGCGCTGCGCGAGATCTGGGGTGTGCCCCATCCGTTGTTCCTGCGTATCGAGACGTTCGGCCCCGGCCGTACTCCGGCCTTCGAGCCGCTCCCGACGGTCCGCGAGGCACCCGCTGTCCCTGCGCTGCCGGTGGCCGTCGAGCCGACCGGTGAGGAGCATCTGCGCGAGCTCGTCGAGGCGACCGTGCAGCGGCGGATCGGGTCGGCGCCGCCGTGGGACGACGACGGCGACATCGTGCTGCGCGTTGCCGGGGTGCTGCTGTTCGTCGGCATCGGACAGGGTTCGGGGACGGTGGACCTGTTCGCGCCGATTGTGCACACCATCACCGGCCGTACCCGCGCCGCGGAGGTCGTCGCCGATCTCAACCGCCGCTGGCCGCACCTGAAGTTCGTGTTGGTCGAGGATCGGGTCGCGGTGGCGCTGCACCTGCCGAGTTCGCCGTTCGTGCCCGCCCACCTGCTGTCCGGGCTCGACCGGATGGCCGAGTTCCTCGAGACGCTGGAGGTGGAGTTCGCCACCCATCTCGGCGGCGAGCTGCTGCGCGAGCCGGACCACGTCTGCGCGCCGGACGACGACGAGGACCCGCCGTGGACTCCCGAGTCGGAGGGCGATCTGCCGCTCGCGCTGCTGGCGCTGCGCGACTTCCACCTGCACGGGGAGGTGGAGATCCAGGTCAAGACGGTCGCGGCGATCGGCGACAACGAACCGTCCGAGCTCCAGCGTTTCCTCGCGATGACGGTCGAGCAGCAGGTCGGCTGGGAGTGCGAAGCGCTCGAGCGCGCCGCGGCCGGCGACGACGACGGCATGGAGGCGGCCGACGCCCGCGCGCTCGAATGGGAGCTGACGGGCCGATCCCTCACCGCGGCACTGGAGTTCCTCGACAGGCCGGCGGACGAGTCGCCGCGCGCGCCGGCGGCGAAGCCGGGTAAGCCTGCTCGCCCGGCGGTGTCGGACAAGCCGGCCCAGGCGGCCGCGCCGGAACAGCCCGCCCTGTTCGACGATCCGGACGAGCCCACCCTGTTCGACTAGGCCACGGGTCGGCCTGGGCGGTATGGAAGCCGGAAGGCCTCATCCATCGCGCTCCTCCCCCGCCACCGCACGCCGCAGCGCGTCTTCCGCAGCCGCGTCGAACGCGACCATCACGGCCCGCTCCACGGCGGCTACCGACGCGCGGATCGCGGCGACCGCCTGCCGGGCGGCGTCGTCCACCGGCCACCCGTACACGCCCGCAGAGATGAGCGGGAACGTCACGATGCGGGCGCCGAGACCGTCGGCGACGAGGAGGCTGCGCGTGTACGCCGAGCGCAGGATCGCAGATCTGTCCTCGCGGGCGGAGTACACCGGTCCGACGGTGTGGATGACCCACCGGGCGGGCAGCCGACCCGCGGTCGTGGCGACGGCTTCGCCCGCGGGCAGCCCGTCCGGCAGCCTGGTGGCGCGCAGTTCCCGGCAGGCCTCGAGGATGTCGGGGCCACCGACGCGGTGAATCGCGCCGTCCACCCCACCCCCGCCGAGCAGCGACGAGTTCGCCGCGTTGACGATCGCATCCGCCGCGATCCGGGTGATGTCTCCCGGGACGATCTCGATGTCGGGCACGATTCGCTCCTTCCGCACTGACGGACGGACCTTTTCCTGGCATGATCGCATCCCGTGACGGCGACGGTGAAGCTCCGCGAACTGGCCGAACGTTCCGGCGTCTCCTGCTCGTACCGGGGCTGGGACGGGCAGGAACACTACGTCTGCGACCACACGCTGCAGGCGGTGCTCGGGGCGCTCGACATCCCGGCCGGCTCGGACGAGGAGATCGCCGCGTCCCTCGAGGACGTCCCGAACCGGGTGTGGCGGCGGATGCTGCCCCCGTCGCTGGTCGTCGTCGAGGGTGAGCATCGCACCTTTCCGGTGCATGTGCCGCACGGCGATCCCGTCGAGGTGTGGGTGGTCGCCGAGGATGGCACCGAACGCGAGGCCGAGCAGCTCGACGTGTGGGTCGAGCCGCGCACTGTGGACGACCGGCTCGTGGGCCGGGCGACGTTCGCGGTGCCGGATCTGCCGCCGGGCTGGCACACGCTGCGCGCGCGCAGCAACGACGTCGAGGCGGCCGTGACGCTCGTGGTGACACCCGCCCGGCTCGCGGCCGCGGACCGGCTGCTGCAGAAGCGACGGTGGGGTGTTGCGGCCCAGGTGTATTCGGTGCGGTCGAGCCGGTCGTGGGGGCTGGGCGACTTCGCGGATCTCGCGGATCTGGCCGCGGTGACCGGCGCGGCGTACGACGGAGACTTCCTGCTGGTCAACCCGGTGCACGCCGGGGATCCCCGGCCCCCGGTCGAGCCGTCGCCCTATCTGCCCTCGTCGCGGCGCTTCGCCGATCCGCTGTATGTGCGCGTCGAGAACATCCCCGAGACGGCCTATCTGCCCACCAAGCACCGCAAGCGGCTCGACGCGTACGCGGCGAAGTTCGCGCGCGCGAACCGCAAGGGTAAGCGGCTCGACCGCGACGCGACCTTGCGCGCGAAACTCGATGTGCTCGAACACGTGTACCGGGTGCCGCGTTCGGCGTCCCGGCAGGTGGCGTTCGAGACGTTCCGCGCCGAGGGTGGCCGGGCGCTCGCGGATTTCGCGTTGTGGTGCGCGCTCGCCGAGAAGTTCGGCGATCGCCCCGAACGGTGGGCGAAGCGGGCACCGTCCCCGGATCACCCGGACACCGAGCGGCTGCGCGCGAAACTGGCCGACCGCATCGATTTCCACTGCTGGCTGCAGTGGGTGTGCGACGAGCAGCTCGCGACGGCTCAGGAGGCCGCACGGACCGCGGGCATGGATCTCGGCATCGTGCACGACCTGGCGGTGGGGGTGCGCCGCAACGGTGCCGACGCGTGGACACTCGGGGATGCGCTGGCCACCGGCGTGACGGTGGGCGCTCCCCCCGACGATTTCAACAAGCGCGGTCAGGACTGGAACCAGCCGCCGTGGCGGCCGGACCGGCTCGCCGAACTCGGATACCGGCCGTTCCGGGACGTGCTGCGGGCGGCGTTGCGGCACGCCGGGGGGCTCCGCGTCGACCACATCCTCGGGTTGTTCCGCACCTGGTGGGTGCCCGACGGCTGCACCCCCGACGAAGGCACCTACGTCCGGTACGACCACGAGGCGCTCGTCGGCATCCTGGTGCTGGAGGCACAGCGCGCCGGGGCCGTGGTGATCGGCGAGGACCTGGGGGTGTTCGAGGGCTGGGTGCAGCAGTACCTGGCCGGTCGCGGTGTCGCGGGCACGTCGATCCTGTGGTTCGAGAAGGACGGGCACGATCCGCGGCCACCGGAGAGCTACCGGCAGCTGTGCCTGACGTCGGTGACCACACACGATCTGCCGCCCACGGCGGGTTATCTCGCCGGCGACCACGTGCGGTTGCGCTCGGAACTCGGCCTGCTCGAACGCGATCTCGACGCCGAACTCGCCGAAGCCGAGCAGGAACGGGATGCGGTGCTGCAGCTCGCCCGCGACCGGGGTCTGCTCCCGCCGGCCGACCCCGACGACACCGAGCAGGACGTCGCCGACCCGCAGACCGTCGAGGCGCTGCACCGGCTGATCGCAGCGAGTCCCTCTGCGCTGCTGGCGGTTTCACTCGTCGACGCGGTCGGTGAACGACGCAGCCAGAACCAGCCCGGCACCACCGACGAATACCCGAACTGGCGGATCCCGCTCGCCGACGGTCGTGGCCGCGCGGTGCTGCTCGACGACCTCGCCGGTAGCGACCGGTTCGCCGCGCTCGCCGCCGCCGTCCGCGGCTGACTTCCGGATCCACCCAGGACGACGATGCGGACCCACCCGTGTTCGGGTGGGTCCGCATCGGATCTGTCGACGCCGGCGATCAGTGGCCGTACATGCTCTCGATGTCCTCGGCGAAGCGTTCGGTGACGATGTTGCGCTTGATCTTCAGCGTCGGGGTCAGCTCGCCCGTCGCCTCGGTCAGGTCGCGATCGAGGATCACGAACTTCTTGATCGCCTCGGCGTGCGAGACGGTCGAGTTGGCGTCGTCGACGATGGTCTGCATCGCGTCGCGCAGCGCCGGGTCGTGCCGCAGCTGGGCGATCGTCGCGGTGGCGGGCTTGCCGTTTTCGGCCTTCCAGTTGGCGAACACGTCGGGATCGACGGTGAGCAGCGCGGTGATGAACGCGCGACCGTCACCGATCACCACGGCCTGCGAAACCAGTGTGTGCGAACGCATCCGGTCCTCGAGCGGGCCGGGCGAGACGTTCTTTCCGCCGGCGGTGACGATGAGGTCCTTCTTGCGGCCGGTGATGTACACGTAACCGTCGTCGTCGATCTCGCCGAGGTCGCCGGTGCGGAACCAGCCGTCGCGGAAGACCTCCTCGGTGGCCTTCTCGTTGCGCCAGTAGCCCTGAAAGATCACGCCGCCGCGCAGCTCGATCTCGCCGTCCTCGGCGATGCGGGTGCTGTTGCCGCCCAAGGGCTGACCGACCGAACCGATCTTCTGTGCGCCGGGCATGTTGACGCTGTGCGCGGCGGTGGACTCGGTCAGGCCGTAGCCCTCGTAGATCGGCACGCCGACGCCGCGGAAGAAGTGTCCGAGCTTCGGGCTGAGCGCGCCGCCACCGGAGATCGCGTACCAGCAGTCGTTGCCCATCGCCGCCCGCAGCTTCGAGTAGACGAGCTTGTCGGCCATCGCGTGCTTGGCCTTGAGCGCCAGGGAGGGGCCGCCCTGGTCGAGGGACTCGCTGTAGGCGATGGCGGTCTCCTCGGCGAACCGGAAGATCGAGGCGTTGAGCTTGCCGCCCGCGGCCGCCTTGCCGGCGGCGGCGTCGCGCACCTTCTCGAACACGCGCGGCACACCGAGGATGATGTTCGGCGAGTACCGCTCGAACTGGGCGGACACCGTCGAGAAGTCCGACCAGTGCGACTGTGCCGCGCCGCATTCGAACAGCGCCAACGCCACCGCGCGGGCCAGCACGTGCGCGAGCGGCAGGAAGGTCAGGCCGCGGTTGCCGGGCTTGGCGACCGCGCCGACCGCGGAGGTGAGGATCGCACGGACCTCGGACAGGAAGTTGCGGTGGGTGAGGATGCAGCCCTTGGGCCGGCCCGTGGTGCCGGAGGTGTAGACCAGCGAGGCCAGATCGTCGGCGCGGATGCCGTCGAGGCGGGTCCGGACCTCGAGGTCGTCGATGTCGGCGCCCTCGGCGATCAGGGTGTCGACGGCACCGCCGTCGATCTGCAGGATCCGGCGCAGGGTGTCCGGCATGTCGACGAACAGCTCCTCGTGGCCGGCGGTCTCGACGACGGCGAGCACCGCCTCCGAGTCCTGCAGGATCCAGCGGATCTGATCGGTGGACGACGAGTCGTAGATCGGCACCGACACCGCGCCGGCGGCCCAGATCGCGTAGTCGAACAGGGACCACTCGTAGCGGGTGGCCGACAGGAGGGCGATCCGGTCGCCGGGCTGCACACCGTTGGCGATCAGGCCCTTCGCGACGCCGGTGACCTGCTCGGCGAACTGGCTCGCGGTCACGGCGACCCATTCGCCCTGCGCTTCGGGGCGCGAGAACATCACCCGGTGCGGGGTCTTCTCCGCGTGCACGAAGACCGTGTGGACGACGGACTCGTCGTCGCCGACGGTGAACTGGGCGGGGGTCGAGTACTCACGCACGGGCATCTCCATCGTTCGGGTCGGTCGTCGCGGCGGGGGCGGTGTCCACACCGTGACGGAATCGGCGCAGCAGGTGGACGAACCGGTCGAGTTCATCCTGGTTCCAACCGGCAAGCCCCGCACGCACATCGTCGTGTCGGCGCGCGACCGTGTCCTCGAGGACCGTCCGGCCGCGGTCGGTCAGGTTCAGCGGATGCCCGAGCCGGGTCGGTCCCGGTTCCGCCGCGACCCAGCCGGCGTCGACGCAGGTGCGCAGCTGGCGGGACACGGTGGAGCGGTTGACACCGAAGGCGTCCGAGACGTCGGTCGCGCGGCATCCGGGGTTTCGGGCGATGTACCCGAGCAGGGAGTGTTGCGTAAAAGTCAGCGCGCCGCTGTGCGCGCGTTCCCCCGCGATCAGGTACCGGACGAGGTGGACGAACTCGTCGTACACCTCGGCCACGACGGCCGGGTGCAGCGAGGCGTCGGATTCGGCGTCGGCCGGTCCGGGCACAGAATCGTTCTGTTGCACACAGCAACCTTAAGCCTCGAGTGGCCCGGAACACGAATCGGGACTAGCGCCGACGACGCACATACGACTCGACCACCCCGTCGAGCACCGCCCTTCCCGCGTCGTCGACGAGCGTGACGGTGGCGGTGACCAGCCCGCGACCGCGGTCGTCGAGCGTCACGTCGTCGATCACATAGGTCCCGGTCAGCGTGGATCCCGGCAGCACCGGGCTCAGGAACCGGACCTGCCTCAGCTGCCTGCCGGCGATCACCGCCCACCGTCCGTAGGCGGCTTCGACGGTGAGCCGCTGCGCGACCGCGAGGGTGTGGATTCCGCTGGCGATCAGGCTTCCGAACGGCCCCGATGCCGCGGCGTCGCGGTCGGTGTGGAACCACTGCGGATCCCACGACCGGGCGAAATCGACCAGTTCGTCCTCGCCGACCGTGTGGGTCCCCAATTCGATCCGGTCGCCGACCACCAGGTCCTCGGCATACATCAGGGTTTGCGGTGCACTCACGCGGTTCTCCTCGGTCGGGTCCGGATCCGGTGACAACGATCCGGTTCCGCCATTGGAACATTCCACGAACACGGGAGTGCCCCGAGGCGACGAATCGCCTCGGGGCACGCGCTGCCGGCGCCCCCGGCCCGCCGGCAGCTCCTTTTCAGCCGGCAGCTCCGACCGGCTGCCCGTCCGGGCCGCTGTCCGGCGGGTAGGTGCCGTTCGCATAGGGGTTGAACTCGTTGGTGAACAGCTCCTCCGGCTCGACGGCACCGGGCTGCAGACTGCCCAGCCGCACGCTCTGGTCGATCCAGATCGCGAACTCCTCGGCGGCGATCACCCCGCCCGGTGTCGGCACCCCGGTGCTCTTCCACTGCCGCACGAAATCGGTGGACTCGCTGCGTCCGCGGGCTTCGATGATCGCCACGAACCGGTCGATCACCTCCTGCCGCGGCGTGACCTGCGCCCACCGCAACGCACGCGCGGTGCCCTGCACGAAGTCGGCGACCGCGTCGGGATGCTCGGCGACGAAATCGTCCCGGAAGACGAACCCGCCGATCCCGAGCGGCCCGGTCAGATCCACGTCGGTGAACAGCGGGCGCAGTCCGCCGCGCGCGAGCGCCGCATCCTTGACTACCCCGCCGAGATTGCCGACGTCGATCTGCCCCTGCCGCAACGACTGTTCGGTGTTCAGAGGCGGCACCACGACGAGTTCGACCTGTGCGATCTCCTCGTCGGTCAGTCCCGCCCGGAACAGCCACTCCTTGATCACGTATTCGTGGTACGCGCCGAGGGTGTTGATCCCGATCTTCCGGCCGATCAGGTCCCGCGCCGACCGCAGCGGACTGCCGTCGAGCACGTAGTACCCGTTGAAGCTGTCCTCCTCGGTGTCACCGTCGGAACCGTAGTTCGCGATCACCGTGGTCAGCGGCGCTCCCGCGTCGACCAGTTTGGCGATCGCCCCGTAGAACGCCGAGCCGAAATCCGTTTCGCCGGTCGCGGTGTTCTGAATGCTCGACGGCCCACTCGTGTTGTCGCCCAACCACTCCAACGTCACCGTGTCGAAGTAGCCGAGGTCCTCGGCCAGTTCAGGGAAGGTGACCGCACTGGCCGTGCCCTCGTATCGCAGCACCGTCTTCCCGGCCGGGGACACCTGCCCGGTGTCCCCGGCCGGGCCGGCGCATGCCGTCGACACGAGTGCGAGCAGCGCGGCGAGGGCCGCGCCCACCGAAACCCTTCTTCGCAGCATCGACGGCATCCGTGTCTCCTCGTCAGTCGCGCCCGTGGAAGGGCTCGCCGATCACGGAGACGGACCGCTGCCCGTCCGGTCCCACCGGCACGTCACCTTCGACGGTGGTGCGGTGCAGCACCCGCACCACGTCGAGGTGGTCGAGGTCGGTGGGCGCCTGGTGCGCGGTGATCCGGTTGTCCCACACGCCGATGCTGTCGTTCTCCCACCGCACCCGCACGGTGTAGGCCGGGTTGGTGATCTCCTCGAACAGCAGGTCGAGCAGCCGGTCGCTCTGGCGCGGCGACACCCCGAGGATGCGGCTGGTGAACCCGGGCGTGACGAACAGCCCCCGCTGCCCGGTTTCCGGATGCACCCGCACGACCGGGTGTTCGGTCACGTACGGCTCGGTGACGACGTGCTGTTCCGACTCGCTGCCGGCCGCCCACCGCGGTACCCGGCCGCCGAAGCGGTGCTCGGCGCGCAGACCGTCGAGGAACGCCTTGAGCGACTCGGGCAGGTTGGCGTATGCCGCGCCCAGGTCGGTCCAGGTGGTGTCGCCGCCGACGTCCGGTACCAGCTCGGACCGCAGGAACGTGATCGCCGGCGGGTTCACCAGCGCCGAGATGTCCGAATGCCAGAAGTTCGCGTACGAGTACTTCTTCGTCCCGGCCCGCGCTGCGTACTTGCGGCTGTCGACCTCGAGGATCTCCGGGAACTGCGAGTCGGGATCGTAGTTGTACGGGTGCGCGGGGGTGACCCGGCCGAAGTACTGCGTGAACCGGATCTGCTGGGCGTGGTCGAGCGGCTGGTTCCGGAAGAACAGCACCTTGTGGTCGAGCAGCGCCTCGCGCAGCTGCGCGACGGTCGCGGCGTCGAGTTCGCCGCTCAGGTCCACCCCGGTGACCTCCGCACCGAGGTATCCGG
Source organism: Rhodococcus sp. NPDC003382 (assembly GCF_053589135.1). Lineage (NCBI taxonomy): Bacteria > Bacillati > Actinomycetota > Actinomycetes > Mycobacteriales > Nocardiaceae > Rhodococcus > Rhodococcus sp. NPDC003382. The sequence goes on along the minus strand of NZ_JBSFRH010000020.1, from coordinate 24,728 downwards.
CGATCGGCGCGACCGTCGGCTCGGTGGCGCGTTCTGCGATGGCAGTCATGGTCCTACTCCTGTCCGCGGAAGGCGTCACCGGCGAGGGCGACCGACTCGCGGCCGTCCGGGCCGACCGGGACGTCGCCTTCGATGGTGGTGCGGTACAGCACCCGGGTGACGTCGAGATGGTCGAGGTCGGTCGGTGCCAGGTGGGCGGTGGCGCGGTTGTCCCACACCGCGAGCGAACCCGGCCGCCAGCGGAAACGCACCGTGTAGGCGGGGTTGGTGACCTCCTCGAACAGCAGATCGAGCAGGCGGTCGCTCTGCGACGGGGACAGGCCGACGATCCGGGCGGTGAAGCCGGGCTGCACGAACAGGGCCCGTTCGCCGGTCACCGGATGCACCCGCACGACGGGATGTTCGGACACCAGCGGGTTCTCCTGCACACGGCGGGCGTAGTCGCTGTCCGCGGACCACTGCGGGCGGCGGCCACCGAAGCGGTGTTCGGCGCGCAATCCGTCGACCAGCCGCTGCAGCGATTCGGGCAGGCCGTTGTACGCGGCGACGAGGTTCGCCCAGGTCGTGTCACCCCCGCGCACCGGGACCTCCCCGGAGCGCAGCAGCGTCACGGCCGGCGGGTTGACGACCGCGGTGACGTCGGTGTGCCACTGGTTGTCGTAGCTGTACTTCTTACGACCGAAACGCTTTTCGTACTTGCGGCTGTCCACGGCGAGGATCTCCGGGAAACCTTCCGGCGCCTCGTCGTCGTACGGATGCGACGGGGTCACGGTGCCGAAGTTGCGCGAGAACGCGATCTGCTGCGCGTGGTCGATCTCCTGGCCGTGGAAGAACAGCACCTTGTATTCGTGCAGAGCCGCGCGCAGTTGCTCGGCGATGTTGTCCGCGAGCGGGTTTCGCAGGTCGAGACCGCTCACGTCGGCGCCGATGTGCCCGGCGACCGGGGTGACCGTGAACGTGCCGGCCGCGGCGGCAGGCGTGTCGGGTGCGAGTGTCATGGGTTTCCCTCACTGTGGAATCGATGCTGTGGAATCGATCGGTGGTTCGGACCGGAATCCGGTGCCTGTCACCACCGTGCCCTCCGGGAAGCACCGGCGGAACCCGCTTTTCACGATGCGAAAAAGACTCAGCCGGAATAATTTTCGGCACTGACCGGAGGCACCCGGCGGCCGATACGGGCGGCGGCGCGCTGCATGGCGGACACCACGTCACCGACGGCACGGTCGGTGAGACGCCGGCGTCCCGCCTGGACACCGACCGCACCCCACGGCCGCCGGTCGCTGCCGAACACCGGCACCGCCAGCGCCAGCACCGAGGACCGTTCGTTCCGGACCTCGACGGCGTATCCGCGGCGGCGGACGAGTTCGAGTTCGGCGGCCAGCGCCGGGGATCGGGGCCGCGCGGGACCGAACGCCAGGATCGCGCGGCCCATCACGCTGTCGTCGATACCCTCGCCGGCGGGCGGGATCTGTCCGTCGCAGCCACCGGACGGGGGCCGGGCCGAGAATACCGACAGCACCTCGCCGGACCGCGCGACCCCCAGGCTCGCGGCGAGGTCGATGTCCGCGGCCAGCGCGTACAGATCCGGCGCCCAGTGCTCGACGCCGAGCCGCATCAGCGGCGGCACTGCCAGCGAGAACAGACCCGGACCCACCCGGTAGCCGTCCCCTCCGGGGACACGTTCGAGCATCCGCCCGCGCACGAGGGCCTGCACGATCCGGTGCGTCGTGCTCACCGGCAGCCCGGTGCGCACGGCCAGCGAACCGAGTCCGAGTTCGGTGTCGCCGCCGTCGAAACACGCCAGCACGGCGATCGCGCGTTCGACTGCCTGGGACCCGGATCTAGGTGTCATCGCTCGGTGCTCCTGGATGTGCGCGTTCCGGCGCGTCGTCGCACCGGCCGGTTCGCACTATCTCCGGGGCCGCGACCCCCGGCAATGGTTTTCCGCACCGGGTGGTCCAAGTCTTCGGTCCCCCGTTAGCCTGTCCGTACGTCGAACGTGGGTGGGGAGGTAGGCACGGCATGGGCGAAAACCGCCGCCGCGATCTGTTCCGCCACCTCGCCGACGACGACGCCGACGACTATCTCGCGATCGTCGCGTGTCTCTGCGACACGCTCGCCTCCGATCTGTCCGCCGCCGAGATCGCCGACCGCATCCCGGGTAGGCCGTTGACCGCGCAGGTCGTCGAGCAACGCTGCCGCCGCCTCGTCGAGTGGGGCAACCTGACGGCGACCCGGCCGGCGGGGGTCGACACGGACACCGATCGGGATCGGTTCCGGGTGTCCGTCTTCGGCGGCCGGGTGCATCGCGAGGCGACCGCCGTCCTGACCGCGCGCGACGGTGCCCGCGAGGTGGCCCGCGAGGTGCTCGGTCTGATCGCCGAGGATCTCGCCGGCCTCGCGGACGCGCCGGGGACGGCCCGCACCGACCCGGAGGCGGTGTCCGGTCTCGTCACCAGCGTGTTCACGCACCATCGGACGTTCACCGACAGCATCGCCGACTTCTACGCGTATCTCGCGGACGTGCTGGCCCGGTTCGATCTGTCCGGGGACGAGTTCGGCCGGCTCAAGACGTTGCTGCTCGAATACGTCGATCTGCTCGACGGCGACGTCGCCCGGCACACCCCGGTCATCGCGGCGCGTCTGGACGCGCTGATCCCCCGGCTCGATCCGCTGCTCGCGGCACTTCCCGGCCCGCCCGTTCCGGACGGTATCCCGGTCGCGCGGCCCGCGGGCCGCACCCGCGGCGACTGGGAGGAGCTCGCCGCCTGGTACGCCGCGGATGCCGGGCCGAAGCAGTTGCGGGAGGCGGCCGGGCAGGCGCTGGGCCGGTTGCTCGGTCACACCCGACGACGGCTCGCGCCCACCGGCGCGGGCGGCTCACGGCGTGCCGATCTGCTGACGCTGGCCGGACGGTTCGCGGAATCCTCGGATGCGCAGGCGCACCGGTTGTTCGCCGCGAACTTCGCCGCCTACCCGAGCCGGCACCTGCTGCTCGGCCCCGACGAGCCGGACCCGCGGATCGGGCCGGGCACCTCGTGGTGGGACGCCGATCCGGTACCGGTGCCGGTGTCGCTGCGGGAACGCGGGGACCGGTCTCCCCGCGGCCACAGCGCCCGCGTGCCGGACCCGACGCCGGACCGCAGGCGGATCGCGGCCCTCGCCCACGCCGACACCGAGGCGCGCCGTGCCGCCGCGGCCGAACTGGTCGCCGCCGGCGACCTGCACGGCGCGACCGTGTCCGCCGCGGCACGCGAACTGCTGCTCGATCGTCTCGCGGCGCTGCTCGCGCAGCACCGCACCCTGGACACCGCGGTGCGGGTGCAGGACAGCGACCTCGGGTTGTGCCTGCACGCCGCGCCGGGACCGGACACCGTGGTGCACGGCCCGGACGGTGATCTGACGGTGCACGCTGTGCTGCTGCGCGCGACCGCCGTGGATTCGTGGCAGGTGAGTGCCCTGTGACGACCGGCACCGGTACCGCCGCGCAGGACGCGACGGGACGCCGCGACGCGGCGCGCACCCTGCTGCAGCAGCCGATTCTCACCGCGGGCCGCGACCCGGACGCCCTGGCGCTGGTCCGGCGGCACGCGACCGCGTTGCGCACGATGTTCGCGAGCCGCCTCGGCTACACCCTCGTCGTGGAACCGACGTTCGCGCGCCTGGTCAAGGCCGCCCCGGCCCCGGGCACACCGCCGCGGCCGCTGCTGCGCGACGGCGGCGAACCGTTCGGCGCCGCGACCTACGCCCACCTGGCGCTGGTGTGCGCGGCCCTTCTCGCTCCGGGCATCGGCGATCACGTGCTCGTCTCCGCACTGGCCGAGCAGGTCCACGCGGACGCCACCGCGCTCGGTATCGCCGGGTCCGATCCGGTCGCGGACCGGCGGCAACTGGTGGCGGCGCTGCGGGCGTTGCAGGACTGGGGTGTGCTGACCGACGACGCCGGGATCGTCGACCGGTGGGCTGCCGGGGACGGCGAGGACGGGGTGCTGGACGTGCACCGCCCGCTGCTGGCCCACGTGCTCGCACCGGCGCCGGACGCCGGCGGTCCGCCGGTCCCGGCGCGGGTGCGGTTGTACCGCAGGCTCGTCGAGGATCCGGTCGTCGCACGCGACGACCTCGCCCCGGACGAGCTCGACGAACTGCACCGTGACCGGGTCGAACTGGCGCACCGGCTCGACGAGGATTTCGGGCTCACCCTCGAGGTCCGCACCGAAGGTGCCCTCGCGTACGACGCGGACGGCACCCTCACCGATCTGTCGTTCCCCGGGCCGGGAACCCTGAAACAGGCCGCACTGCTTCTCATCTCGTCGCTGATCGAGGAGCACGAACCGACCCCGGGCGCGGATCTGGTGATCTCCGCGGCCGCGGTCGACGCCGCGATCGCGAGCCTGGTGTCCACCCACGCGCGGGACTGGCGGGCCCGGTACGTGCGCGACCCGGACACCCTGCGGCGCGAGATCACGGATCTGCTGTCCGACCTGCACCTGGCCCATCCGGACGGCGGCGGACTCGTGCTGCACGCCCCGGCCGCCCGCTACCGCCCCACCGCCGCCGAACGACCTGATACCGAAACACACACGGACACCGAAAGACCCGCGCCATGACCCGACCCTCCGCCTCGATCGCTCCGGCCCACCATCCCCGGCGGTGGCGGCTCTCGCGCGCCGGCATCGTCAACGTCTGGCACTACCTGGACACCGAGTTCACGCTCTCGGGCGGTCGGCTGATCCTGCGCGGCACCAACGGTTCCGGCAAGTCCCGCGCGCTCGAGATGCTGTTGCCGTATCTGCTCGACGGCGACCGCAAACGCATGGACGCGACCGGTGCCGGGAAGGTGAACCTCGACGAACTCATGCGCACCGGCGCCGGCGACCAGGACAACCGCGTCGGCTATCTGTGGATCGAACTCGCCTGCCCCGACGAATATTCCACGATCGGCGCGCACATCCGCTACAGCGCGGCCGCGCATCGCAGCGAGGTGCACCTGTTCACCACAGGCCTGCGTGTCGGCCACGATCTGACGTTGGTGGACGAGCATCGGATGCCGCTCTCGCGCGACGACCTGATCGCCGCCGTCGGCGCCGACCGCGTCACCCGCAGCCCCGAGGAGCACCGCGACACCGTCCGCGCCGAAGTCTTCGGTCTGCGCGGCGAATCCGGACGCGACCGGTACACCGGCCTGCTGCAGCTGCTGCACACGCTGCGCTCCCCCGACGTGGGCAACCGCATCGACGAGGGGCGACTGCCGCAGATCCTGTCCGACGCGCTGCCGCCGCTGAGCGAGAACCTGCTCACCACCGCCGGCGACCGTCTCGACGGGCTCACCGAAACCCGCACCGCCCAGGAACATCTCGAAGAGACACGGGAACATCTCGAACAGTTCCACGAGGTGTACCGCCGCTACGCGACGCACGTGCTGCGCGAGGCCGCCGACGCCGCGGCACACGCCACCGACCGGGTGGCGACGACGACGGCGGAACTCGCCGAGGCCGACGCCGACGCCGCCGATCTGGAAGCCCAGTCCGCCGCCGCCGACACCCGCCTGCGGGAACGTCGCGACCAGCTCGACGAACTCGAACGCGCCGTCCGGGGCCTCGAGTCGCGCCCGCTGTTCCGGGACGCGGACGATCTCGCGCAGCGCCGCGCCACCGTCGCCGCCCTCGCCGACGCCGCGGAACAGGCACTCGACAGTGCGGCCCGGGCCAGGCACCACGAACAGGTCGACGCCGACGTCGCGGCCGAGCACGTCGACGAGCTCACCGCCGCGGTGTCCTGCTCGGCCGAGCTGCTCGCCGAGGCGAAGGCACGCCTGGGCGCGGCGTCGATGCCGCACACCGCCCTCCCCACCGAACTGCTGCTGCACGTCGACACCGCCCCGCCGCGCATGGAACCGGTCCGCACCGACCGCGACACCGTGCCGGCCGCGCAGGTGCGTCCGGCCGTCGCGGACCTGCAGTTGCGGCCCGACGACCTCGAATCGGCGCGCGACGCCGCGCACGACGCGGCGATCGCCGCGCAGCGCCGCAGCGACCGTGCCGGGCGGCGGCTCGAGGAGGCCCGCCGCCTGGAGGCCGCCGAACGCACCGTCCACGCCGCCGAGGCGGACGCCGAACGGACCGCCGGGGAGGCCGAACGCGACCGCGCCGAGCTCGCCGAGTCGACCCGGGTCCGGGACGACGCCGCCATCGACCTCAACCGGCGCTGGCGGGCCTGGATCACCGATCCCCGCACCGTGCGGTTGCTGCCCACGGTCGAACAGGACGGGCCCGAACTCCTGCAGGTGCTCGCCACGGATCTCGAGGCGCTCACCGGCACCGGCGGCGCGGACGCCGACGCGGCGCTGACCGAACTCGACCGGCTCCCCGATACCGCCGCCCGCGCCGCACGCGACGGCATCGCCGCCGAACTCGCCGCACTCGAACTCGCCGACCACGACGCCGATGCCATCCGCACGGCGCTGCTCGAGGAACGCAAGACCCTCGAAGCGGACCGGCAGCAGGCACCCGGGGACGCCCCGTGGCGACGCGAGAACGACGGTGTACCCCTGTGGCGCGCAGTCGAATTCGCCGACAGTCTCGGCGTGGACGACCGGGCCGGGGTGGAAGCGGCACTGCTCGCCGCCGGTCTCCTCACCGCCACCGTCGACGGCGACGGCCGCCTGCGCGCCCAGTCCGGCCAGGTCCTCGTCTCGCCCCGCAACGAACCGCCGCGGAATCCGCTGTCGACGGTGCTCGTCCCCTCCCCCACCGCCCCGGTGCCGGAGACGGCGATCGCGACGGTGCTCGCCGCGATCGGCTTCGAGGACGCCGGCGCGATCGCGTCGGTGTCCCGCGACGGGCGCTGGCACAACGGGGTGCTGCGCGGACGGCACACCGCCGACGAAGCCCGGTTCATCGGCGGCCACCACCCCGGCGACCCCGACGCACCCGGCCGCCACGCCGAGCGTCTCGACGAGATCGCCGCGGAGCTCGCCGCCGTCGAGGTCGCCGCCGCGCAGCGCGCCGAGCGCCGCCGCGCTCTCGAACAGGACCGGCGCGACCTCGACACCCACCTGCCGACGGCACCGCGGTCGATCGCGCTGCGCGAGGCCCGCATCCGGACCCGCGAGCACGAGGCGCGCGCGAGGCGCAGCGCGGAGGCGGCGGTCGCGGCGCGCGACCGGGCCGCCGAGCTACGGGCCCGCTGGTCCGCCGACCTCGACACCCACCGCGCCACGTGCGCGCACTTCGAGATGCCGTCCGACGTCGCGGCCCTCGAAGCGGTCGTCGAGGCGTGCGCCGACGCCGGGCGCGCATGCGTCGACCTCGCCCGCGGCCTCGACGACGTGCGCGCGAGCCGCGACCGGCACAGCCGCGCCGTCCACCGGTTCGCCGACAGCGGCGCGCGGCGCGTCGAGGCCGAGGCGGTCGCCGAGGCCCGCTGGCACGAGTGGCACGGCAAGGCCGCCGTGGTGGCGGCGCAGCACGAAGCCGTCGCGATGAGCGTCGCGGAGCTCGAGGCCGAACTGTCCAGCTCCGTCACCGAGCAGGCCCGCACCGAGGAACAGTGCCGCCGCACGCAGGCGCACCGGGAACAGCTCGGCAAGGACGTCGCGCAGGTGCGCGAACGCTGTTCGGCGATCCGTGAGCGTCTGGTCCGCGACCGGGAGGAACTCGCGGCCGCGGCCGCCACGCTGTCCGCGCGGTTGCAGCTGCCGTCGATCGCCGCCGCCACGGACGTGCAGGTCGACCCGCTGGCCCACACCGACGATCCGGACACGGTGCGTGCGGTCGCCGACGCGGTGCGCGCGGCACTGCCCGCCGTCAAGGCGGCCGGTCAGAACCGGGTCCTCGCGGCGCTGCAGCAGCTCGCGCGGGCGGTGTCCGGGCAGCTCGACGTCGAGCACACGGTCGACGACGGCGTGCACGTGGTCCGGATCTCGGGGGCGGGGGCCGACGGCACCCCGACGGAGGTCCTCGAGCACGTGACTGCCCGGGTCGACGAGGGCAGGCGCGCGCTCACCCAGCGGGAACGGGACGTGTTCACCGGGTTCGTGCTCGGCGGGGTCGCCGACGAGTTGCGGCGCCGCATCGAACGCGCCGGTGAACTCGTCGACGCGATGAACGCGAGCCTGTCGGGGAGCCGCACCAGCCACGGCATCGGGGTGCGCATCGGGTGGGTGCCCAACCGCGGCGACGACGAGATCGCCCGCATCACCGCGCTGCTGGCGGATCCGACCGGGCCGGGCAACGGGTCGGAACTGATCGACCTGTTGCGCCGGCGCGTCGAGGCCTCGCACACGACGGATCCGTCCGCCGGGTACGCCGCGCACCTCGCGCAGGCGCTGGACTACCGGAACTGGCACACCGTCGACGTGACGATCCTGGGTCCGGAACCCGATCAGGAGCGGCGGATCTCCAAGCGCGCCAAGATCTCCCAGGGCGAGACCCGGTTCGTGTCGTATGTGACGCTGTTCGCCGCGGCCGACGGCTATCTGTCGAGCCTGCCGGACGTGGACCGCGCGCTGCGGCTGGTGCTGCTCGACGACGCGTTCGCCAAGATCGACGATCCGACCATCGGCGAACTGATGGGTCTGCTGGTCCGGCTCGACATCGACTTCGTCATGACCGGGCACGCCCTGTGGGGTTGTGTGCCACAGGTTCCCGCCCTCGACATCTACGAGGTGCGGCGCCTCGAGGACAGCTCGGCGGTGACCACCCACGTGCACTGGGACGGCCACAACCGGCACCTGCGCCCGCTGGACTGAGCCCCCTTCCCCGCGACCGCGGGGCATCCGGGTCGGGCAGCGGGTCCGTCGATTCCCGGGACGGCGGCACCGGCCCTCTATAGCCTCTGGGCTATGTCGCGGCGCTCGCCCCCCACGGCGCCGCAGGCGAGAAGGAGGCTCTTCGGATGTCCGAGTCGACCCGACCCACCCTGATCGAACGTGTCGCGCACTGGGCGCGCACCACGCCCGATGCCGAGGCCGTGCGGTATCTCGACCGCAGCCACACCTGGTCGCAGTGGCACGAGCGGCTGACGCGCCTCGCCGGCGCCCTCGCCGACGCCGGGGTCGGCCCCGGCGACACCGTGGCGTTCGTGGACAAGAACAACCTCGCCTGCATCGAGGTCACGTATGCCGCGTCCGCGCTCGGCGCAGCCACCGCGATTCCCAATTTCCGGCTCGCCGGCGACGAACTCGTCTACGTACTCGACGACGCGAAACCCCGAATCCTGTTCGTGGGCAACGAATTCGTCGAGCAGATCGACGCCATCCGGGACCGTCTCACCGCGGCCCCGCAGATTCTGGTGGTCGGCGGGGACGACGACGAGTTCGAACCGCTGATCGCGCGCTCCGAGCCGCCGTCGGTGCTGCCGCAGGTCTCCGCGGACGACACGGCGCTGCTGCTCTACAGTTCCGGCACCACCGGTCACCCGAAGGGTGTGCAGCTGACCCACCGGAACCTCGCCGCGCACGCCGAGGCGGTGATGTCGGTGCTGCCGTTCACCGACGACGACTGCCTGCTGGTGGCGATGCCGCTGTTCCATGTGGGCGGCACCTGCTACGCGGCGATGGGCATTCACGCGGGGCGCCGCTGCGTCTTCACCCGCGAGGCGGATGCGCCGTCGCTGTTCCGCGGGCTCGCGGAGGGCGCGAACATCGCGTTCCTGGTGCCGCCGGTGATCGCGGGGGTGCTCGCCGCCGGCGAGAAGGCGATCGCGGCGTTCTCCCGGCTCACCCGCATCACCTATGGCGCCGCCCCCATGCCGCTGCCGCTGCTGCGCGCGGCCCTGGCGGCGTGGCCGGACACCGAGTTCGTCCAGGTGTACGGGATGACCGAACTCGCCGGGGTGATCACCGCGCTGCTGCCGGAGGTGCACCGCGACGAGGCGCAGGTCGCGCGTATGGCGTCGGCGGGCACCCCGCTGCCCGGGGTGGAGATGCGCATCGTCGACCCGGCCACGCTCACCGACGTCGCACCCGGTGCGGTCGGGGAACTGTGGTGGCGGTCGGAACAGACCACCCCGGGCTATTGGCACCGCCCGGAGGCGACGAAGGAGGCGATCGTCGACGGTTGGTTGCGCAGCGGAGACATGGGTCGCGTCGACGACGGCGGTTTCGTCTACATCGAGGACCGGCTCAAGGACATGATCATCACCGGTGGGGAGAACGTGTACTGCCCCGAGGTGGAGCGGGTACTCGTCGAACATCCCGAGGTCGCGGAGGTCGCCGTGATCGGCGTGCCGGACCCGAAGTGGGGTGAAACCGTCAAGGCCGTCGTGGTCCCGACCCCGGACAGCACCGTCAAGGAGAGCGAGCTCATCGACTACACCCGCGAACATCTCGCAAAGTTCAAGTGCCCCACCAGCATCGACATCGTCGATGCGCTGCCGCGCAATCCGACCGGCAAGATCCTCAAGCGCTCGCTGCGTGAGCCCTACTGGGCGGATCGGCCGCGCAGCATCTGAGCCGCGGTTCGCGGTGGGAGCGCACCGGCGCTCCCACCGCACCCGTTCGTCAGCCGATGCGACGGAACAGCGCCGCCAGCGCCTGGCCGCCACCGATGCACATCGTGACGATGCCGAGCTCGAGGTCGCGGCGCACCAGATCCTTGGCGACACGGACGGTGAGGATGCCACCGGTCGCGCCGACCGGGTGGCCGAGCGCGATCGCACCGCCGTACGGGTTCGTCTTCTCGGGATCGAGTCCGGCGTCGCGGATCACGGCGACCGCCTGCGACGCGAACGCCTCGTTCAGCTCGATCGTGTCGATGTCGGACGGCGTGGTGCCGGTCTGCTCGAACAGCTTCTTCAGCGCCAGCACCGGGGCGTAGCCCATCAGTTCCGGTTCCATCGCGGCGGTCGCGACGGACTCGAGGGTGACCAGGCCCCGCAGGCCCTTCTCCTCGGCCACCGACTGCCGGGCCAGCACGACCGCGCCGGCACCGTCGTTGATGCCCGACGCATTGCCGGCGGTGACGGTGCCGTCCTTCTCGAAGGCCGCGCGCAGCTTGGCGAGCGTCTCCATGGTGGTCTCGGGCTTGGGGTGTTCGTCGGTGGTGACGGTGACGGGCTTGCGGCCGCCGATCTCGACCGGGGTGATCTCCTCGGCGAACGCCTTCTGGGCGGCGGGTTCGGCGGCGCGACGCTGCGATTCGACGGCGAACTCGTCCTGCTGCTCCCGGGTGATGCCGTACTTGCGTGCGACGTTCTCGGCGGTCACACCCATGTGGATGTTGTGGAACGGGTCGGTGAGCATGCCGACAGTGCCGTCGACGAGGGTGTGGTTGCCCAGCTTGTAGCCGGCCCGCGCGGAGTAGTCGTAGAACGGCATGCGCGACATGTTCTCGTCACCGCCTGCGACCGCGAGGTCGACGCCGCCCCAGCGCATCTGCATCGCGGCCAACCAGATGGCCTGCAGGCCGGAGCCGCACAGGCGGTTGACGGTGTAGGCGGGGACCGACTGCGGGATGCCGGCCGCGAGGGACACGCGGCGGGCGTTGTAGGCATCGGGGCCGACCTGGCCGATGCAGCCCATGACGACCTCGTCGATGTCCTCGGCTGCCACACCCGCCCGTTCGAGGGCGGCCTTGACGGCGGTGGCGCCGAGTTCGTGCGCCGGTACGTCCTTGAAGACGCCACCGAAGCTGCCGACCGGGGTCCGTGCCCCTTCGACGACGACGATCGGTTCCGGTGTGGTCATTTCCTGTCCCATCTGCTCGAAGCGTTCACTACGTCTGGCACCCAGTGCCAGTACCGCATGTAATCCAAGTTACCCGCGCGACGGCGATCGGAATACCCCCTCCCCGTTCGTATTCACTCGACGAACCGATCAGTGCTGGTGAGGATCGTTCAGGTCCTGCCGCAGGATCCGTTCCACCGCCCGTGGCGAGCCCAGCTCGCGCCGCATCTCGGGGAAGCGGGCATAGAACTCGAGCACCCGGTGGAGCAGGACGGGGTCGATGTCGAACCGCCGCGAGTCCACTTCGATCATCGGTTCCCCGGGCATCCGGTCCAGGCGGAAGATGCGGCTGGTGCGGCGCCTGGCCCACGCCGCGGTGGGGGTGCCGAGCACCCACGATTCCGGGTAGCCGTGATGGTCGGCGCGCACCCCGGCCACCGACACCCACGGCAGATAGGACTCCACGGTCCAGCCGCGTTGCCGGACCCCGTCCGGTCCCAGAAGCAGGGAACCGGAGCGGATGTGGCCGAGCAGGACCTCGACGACGAACGCCACGCACGGAACGCCCAGCAGCGCGAGCACGGGACTCACCCACGGGAATCCGCTGCTGAACACGAAGATTTCGACGGCGGCGCCGACGGCGAGCGCGGCGGCACATCCCACCATCGCGACGAGCAACCCGAACACCGATCGTCGCGAGCGCACCTCGGTGGTCCCGGCGACGCCGGCCGGCACGAACCGCACACCGGGTGCTCCGCGCTGCGGTCGCCAGTAGGTGTAGCCGAACAGGGCGGTCAGTCCCATGAGGGCCGCGAGGACGAGGAAGAACCGCGTCACCGCACCCGACTCGGCGGCCGCGGTGCCGGCGCGCCACAGCGCCAGGACGAAGAAGACGGCTGCGAACCCGATCGCGAGGGCGACCCGGCGGTTGAACGAGTCGGCGGGCCATTCCGGGGGTCGCTCCAGAGGTGGGGCGTACGGCGCGGATTCCGGTTCGTCGTCGCGCCCTGTGAACGCCGGTCCCACTGCGATTCCCCTTCCGGAAGCGCCAGGGGACCCCGCCGCCCCCGGCCGGTGCCGGTTTGGGCGCGAACGCTACCGCAGCGCGGCGTTCCAGACGGGTAGACACGCTTGGAACTGGACATTTGGTCGAGAAACCGCCAAAGTAGTCCCACTGACCTGGATAATGCACACAAACATCTCGAGCACCAGTGTGATCATCACCATACTCGAGAGTCAGTTGCCGTATTCATGCTGCTCAGACCAAGTTTCACCGGGGGGAATCGGATGGCGTCGTACCAACACGCGGAATTTTGTGTACGGATGAGTAACACCTTCGGCGATCGACACGACACAATCTGTGACGATTCAGACGAGACCGGAGGAATCTGCATGACTGTCCAGCTTGATTCGCCTGGCATCGAAACCGCCGAGCAGGCCGCTTCGACCGAGGTCGAGCTCGTTTCGGCCGATGTCGAACTGGCTCATCTGTTCGACGAGATCCAGGAACTCGATGCCCAGATTCTCGAGGTGATCAAGCGGCGCTGCGAGCTGTCTCAGTTGATCGGGGTTGCGGCGAAGGCCACCGGCCATTCGCGTGAGGCCCAGAACCACGAGATGCAGGTCCTGGACCGCTTCACCGAGCTCGGCAAGGACGGCAACACCCTCGCGCTGACGCTGCTGCGTCTCGGCCGTACGCGCCTGGCTTCCTGACCTCAGCCCACGGGCGAACGAAGCCCCCGCACCGATTCGGTGCGGGGGCTTCGCCGTTCTCGTGTCCGAGCGCGGTCGGATCAGTAGTAGACCGCTCCGGGTACGCCGCCGCCGACGGCGACGGCGTCGCCGGTGATGCCGACGCTGCGCGGGGAGGCCAGGAACGCAACCACATCGGCGACCTCGCTCGCGTCGATCAGCCGGTGCAGCGAGTTCTGGGCGAGTTCACGTTCGAGTTCCTCGACCGGAATCCCGGTCTCCTGGGATCGTGCGGCGACCTGTGCGACGAGCCGCTCGGTCCGGGTCCGGCCCGGATGCACGACCGTCACGTTGATGCCGTGCGGTCCGAGTTCGTCCGCCAGGTTCTTCGTCAGCGCGGCGACGCTGACGTTCCGGACGGTCTGCGCGATCGAGTTGGCCGCCCGTGCCCCGAGGCCGCTGATGTTGATGATGCGGCCCCAGCCCTGGTCGATCAGGTGCGGCGCGACGGCCCGCGCGGTCCGCAGGTAGCCGAGTACCTTGATCTCGACCTCGCGGCGAACCACATCGTCGGTGGTCGCGGCAAAATCGGTCGGGGCGTTGGCACTCCACGGGGTGGCGGCCGAGTTGACCAGGATGTCCACGCCGCCGAACTCCTCGACGGTGCGCGCCACGAGAGCGTCCACCGAGTCCTGGTCGCCCGTGTCGGTGGGCACCCCGACGACCCGCCGCCCGGTTTCGTCGGCGAGTGCCTTCGCGGCGATTTCGAGGTCGTGGGCGGTGCGCGCGGCGATCACGACGTCGGCCCCTTCGGTCGCCAGTGCTCGGGCGATCGCGTAGCCGATACCGCGGCTGCCTCCGGTGACGATCGCGCGCTTGCCTTCGAGGCCGAGATCCATGGTGCTCCTCACGAAATGCCGGTTGGTTCCCTCTCGACGCTAGCCCGCCGCCGGGTCACCGCCACCGTTTGCCGTCACGGTGACCGAAAGTCGGGTGGGCCGACCGGCCGGAATCGGCCGAAAGGGCCGTGGCGGCACCACGATCGGCGGATACTCGGGCGGAGTTCCCCGTCGGGTTGCCCGAGCCTGGAAGGACGCTTCCCCATGACCACCTACACCGTCGGCTATTTCGTCGGAAGTCTCTCGTCGCGGTCCATCAACCGGACGCTGTCGAAGGCCCTGATCCGGTTGGCACCGGACGATCTCGAGTTCGTCGAGATCCCCATCAAGGACCTGCCCCTCTACAGCCCGGACTACGACGCCGACTTTCCGCCGGAGGGCACGGCACTGAAGGAAGCGATCGCGGGGGTCGACGCGGTGCTGTTCGTCTCTCCCGAGTACAACCGGTCCATTCCGGGCGCGCTGAAGAACGCGATCGACTGGGCGTCGCGGCCGTGGGGCCAGAATTCCTTCGATCATGTGCCGACCGCACTGATCGGCGCGTCCATAGGCGCCATCGGTACCGCGGTCGGCCAGCAGAGCCTGCGCGGGGTGATGGCGTTCTGCAACGCCCGGCTGATGACCGCCCCCGAGGCGTACATCCACTACACACCCGACGTGTTCGGCGACGACGGCAGCATCAGCAACGAATCGACGGAGACGTTCCTGCGCAACTACATGTCCGAGTTCCGGGACCACATCGTGCGGGTCCTCACCGTGCTCCCGCGTTAGGGTCGAGCGGCGCGACCTTCTCGAGTTCGAACTCCGCCAGGACGCGGCCGACGACCGCGGCGATCCGATCGGCGGGTAGCTCCTCGTAGGCGGCCAGCACGATCGCCAGCTGCTCGGCCGGCGGCAGCGTCGCGAACAGCACGTCACCGCGCGGGCTCTCGCCGGCGACCCGAGGGGCCTTGCGCGGACGCTGCAGATAGACGAACCAGCTCAGCACGTACGCGCACAGTTCCGGTCCGACGGGCCCGCGCCACGTCGCGACGGCCCGCGCGACCGCCCGGTCGAGGATCTCCGGTGCCGCGTCCCCCGCGAGGAGCCGCGCGCACGGCGCCAGGTCGGGAAGTTTGCTTTCGAGGACTTCGCGCAGCCCGGCGATCCGCTCCCGGTCCACGGTCAGGGTCAGGCCCTCGAGGGTGCCGTTGCCTCGGCCGCGTTCACCGCTGCTGCTCGCAATGGTCGTTTCTGCCGCCGGCTGGTACATGGCTCTACTTCTTCCTCGCGTCTCTACTACGACCATCGTCCCGCGAGTGAGGAATGTCACGCGTAGTCGCCTACGCGTGTCGCGAACGGGCACTACGCGAGAAAACCCGACCCGACGGTCGGTGCACAGATATTTCCGTACACGGACCGTCGGGCCGGGTGACCTGTGCGTACCAGCGCAGGATCAGCGCAGGATCAGCGCAGGATCGACTTGATCTCGAGGAACTCCTCGAGCCCGAAGACGCCCGCTTCACGGCCGAGGCCGGACTGCTTGTAGCCGCCGAACGGCGCTTCGGTGTTGAACGCGCCGCCGTTGACGTACACCTGGCCGGTGCGCATCCGGCGGGCCACTCGTTCGGCACGGGCGGGATCTGCGGACCAGACGCCGCCGGACAGCCCGTATTCGCTCTTGTTGGCGATGCGCACGGCGTCGTCCTCGTCGCGGTAGCCGATGATCGACAGGACCGGCCCGAAGATCTCCTCGCGGGCGATGGTCATGTCCTCGGTGACCTTGCCGAACACGGTCGGGCCGACGAAGTACCCGGTGGTCAGGCCGGTCTCGCGACCGTCGAGGACCAGGTCGGCGCCTTCCTCCACACCCTTGTCGATGTAGGACCGGACCCGCGCGAGCTGGGTGGCGTTGACCAGCGGGCCGAGCTTGGACCCCGGATCCGAGGGATGCCCGACGGTGTAGGCCTGCGCGACCTTCGCGGCGAGCTCGCTGGCCTCGTCGAGGCGGTCGGCGGGCACGAGCATGCGGGTCAGGGCGGTGCAGGTCTGCCCGGAGTTGAGGAAGCACTTGGAGACGCCCTCGGTGACGGCGGTGGCGAGATCGGCGTCGTCGAGGATGATGTTCGCGGACTTGCCGCCGAGTTCGAGCGCGACCTTCTTGACCGTGTCGGCGGCGACCGCGGCGACGCGCTTCCCGGCGCGGGTGGAGCCGGTGAACGAGACCATGTCGATGTCCGGGTGTGCGGCGATGGCTTCGCCGACGACCGGTCCGTAGCCGCTGACGAGGTTGAACACGCCCGGCGGCAGGCCGGCCTCGTCGCAGATGTCGACGAGCGCGTACGTGACGAGCGGCGCGACCTCGGTGGGCTTGAGGACGACGGTGCAACCGGCGGCGAGCGCGGCGAACACCTTGAGCACGACCTGGTGCAGCGGGTAGTTCCACGGGGTGATGGCGCCGACGACACCGACGGGCTCGCGCACGACGAGGGCGTTCCCGATCTCCCGGTCGTCGAAGTCGTATTCACCGGCGAGCGTGGCGTAGGCGGCGATGTTGCTCAGCGGCATCCCGATCTGGACGGCCGCCGCGAGCTTGAGCGGCATGCCCATGTCGCGGGAGACGAGTTCGGTCAGTTCCCCGGCGCGGTCGGCGGCGAGGGCGGCGACCTTGCCGAGGTAGGCGCTGCGTTCGGCGCCGGACAGCGCCGACCAGGCGGGGAACGCGGCGCGCGCCGCGGCGGTGGCGCGGTCGACGTCGGAGGCGGTGCCCTCCGCGACGACGGCGATGACTTCCTCGCTCGCGGGGTCGATCACCTCGATGCGGTCGGTGCCGTCCGAGTCCACCCAGGCCCCGTCGATGTAGATCTTGGTGCGGTCGAGTACGTCGGTCATGCGATTCCCTCTCTGCAGCACGTCCTGATGTGGCGTGGAACACTCCGACCTGCAGCTTAGCCGAGCGCTCGCTCGGCCGGTGTGACGAACGTGGCGTCCACGCAGGGCACGCGGTGCGGTACGCTGGCCAGGCACTCGCGGGTTTCCAACGTGCTACACGCGGGTTGCCAGACAACGACGTCTGCCTCATTTCAGACGTCGGCATCCACCATCGGAAGTCCGGATTCCCGGGCGCACCCCTCCGTGGCCGCCGGCACGATCCACCCGAGGAGGACGTCCGTTGCTTACGCATGCCGACGGAACCGGCCTGTACGACAGCACTCTCGACAAGAGCAGCTGCGGCGTCGGATTCATCACCCGCAAGGACGGCGTGCAGACGCACGAGGTCCTCACCCTCGGCCACGAAGCCCTCTGCGTGGTCCCGCACCGCGGCGGCATGTCCGCCGAGGGCGTCGGCGACGGCGCCGGCGTCAACGTCGACCTGTCGGTCGCGTTCTTCTCGCAGCTCACCGGAAAGAACCTTCGCGCAGGCGAATTCGGTGTCGGCAACTTCTTCCTCCCCACCGATCCCGCCGCCCGCCCCGCGGCGGAGGAACTGATCGGCGCGGCCCTCGCGGCGCAGGACATCGAGGTCCTCGCCGTGCGCGACGTCCCGGTCGACGACAGCGTGCTGCGGCCGGCCGCCGTCGCATACCAGCTGCCGATCCGGCAGTGGATCTTCGCGCGCCCCGAATCCGTGGACAGCGCAAAGGAATTCGACCGGATCCTGCACGAGGCGCTGCTCGCGGTCGAGGCGCAGGCGTACACCGATCCGGCGCTGGCCGGGCTGTACCCGCTCTCGCTCAGCGCACGCACCCAGGTTCTCAAGGGACGCTTGAACTCTCACGAGGTCATCCCCTACTTCGCCGATCTCACCGATCCGGCGCACGCGGTGCACACCCTCTTCTTCCACACCCGGTTCTCCACCAACACCGACCCGCACCCGACGATGGCGCAGCCGTTCCGGCTCATGGCCCACAACGGCGAGCTGAACACCGACCGCAAGAACCGTCTGTTCGAGGGCGCGCTCGCTCGCGCCTTGGGCCGCAACATCATCCGACCGCCCGGACAGTCCGACAGCTGCCGCTTCGACCAGACCCTCGCGTCGCGGCTGGTGTACGACGATCTCGATCTGGTGACCGCGGTCGTGCAGATGATGCCGCCGGCGTGGGAGAACGACACCACCCTGTCGCCGCAGGTGCGCGCGATGCTCGAGTTCTTCTCGCTGTACGAGGAGAAGAACGACGGTCCCGCCGCGCTGATCTTCGGCAACGGCAGCGTCGTCGGCGCCCGCCTGGACCGCCTCGGCCTGCGTCCGCTGCGCACCGTCGAGACCGCCGAGTACCTGGGCGTGACCTCCGAGGCCGGCCAGTTCGGGTTCGCGCCCGAGACCGTGCTGCGCCGCGGCCGCATCGAGGCCGGCGGCATGCTGTACTTCGACCACGAGCAGGGCCGCTCGTTCGGCACCGTCGAGGCCCTCGAACTGCTCGCCGCGCGCCGCGACTACCCGGCGCTGGTGGCCGACGCCCGCGCCGAGCTCGCGTCGCTGCCCGAGATCCCCGCGGAGAAGGCGGGCTCGCCGCTGCGCTACAACGGCGACCTCGACCGCTACCAGCGGTACGTGTCGTACTCGCTGAACCAGGAATCGTTCAGGTTCATGCTCGACCCGATGCTCGCGTCGGGAACCGAGAAGATCTCCGCGATGGGGTACGGCAACGCCATCAACGCCCTGTCCGATCAGGAGGGCGGCGTCGCCAAGTACTTCTCGCAGCGGTTCGCGCAGGTCACCAACCCGTCGCTGGACTCGATCCGCGAGGCCGACGGCATGACGCTGCGGGTCGCGCTCGGTGCCCGCCCCGGCTCCGGTGCCGCGGAGGCCCGGCAGATCGTGGTGCCGTCGCCGATCCTCACCCACCTGGACATGCTCCGCATCCGCGAGCAGGCCGACACCCCGGTGCGCCGCTTCCAGATGCTGTTCACGCCCGTGTTCGACGATCCGGCCGCGAACGCCGCCGCGCTCGAGGCGGCCGTCGAGGCCCTCGCCGACGAGATCGCCGCGTTCGCCCGCGAATCCGGTGGCATCGCGGTGCTCACCGACCGGCACGTCGCGACCGACCGTGCCGCGCTGCCGATGATCCTGACCACCTCCGCCGTGAACCAGCGGCTCATCGACGAGGGCCTGCGGCTGCGGGTCTCGGTGATCGTCGAGTCCGGCCAGCTCTTCTCCTCGCACCACATCGCCGCGACCCTCGGGTTCGGCGCCGCCGCCGTGTACCCGCTGACGGTGCAGATGCGCGCGGAGGAGAAGTACGGCGACGACGCCGACGCCGCCTTCCTGAAGTTCCGCAAGGCCGCCGAGAAGTCGCTGATGAAGACGATGGGCCGCGTCGGCCTGTGCACCGTCGAGTCGTACATCGGCGGCGAGTTCTTCGAACCCAGCTACCTCGACACCGACGACGCGGTGCTGCGCCGCTGGTTCCCGAACGTGCGGACCCCGGTCGGTGGCGTCGGATTCGCGACGATCGCGCAGGCGGTCGCCGATTGGCACCAGCGTGCCCTGACGGTCGTGGCCGAGAAGGACGTGCCGCTGCTCGGCCTGTTCAAGGAGCGCGCCGAGGGGGCCGGGCACTCGTACGGCACCACCGCGGTGCGCGGCTTCGTCGACATGACCGAGGAGCCCATCACGCTGCCCGGCGGCGAGCGGGACGGCGAACCCGACCTGACCGACGCGCTGCGGCTGCTGCCGCTGCACCGCCTCGGCGACGCCCACGGCCTCGACGACGACGCCTACCGCTACGGCGGTTTCCGGGCGCTGACCGCCGACGAGATCGACCGGTTCGAGATCACTCCCGGCTACCGAGCGTTCGCGCGCACCATGGCCGACGAGCGGGCCCAGCGTCCCGCCGCGCTGCGCGACGTCCTCGCGACCCCGGCCGACGTCACCTACGCCACCACCGCCGACGAGTTCCGCCGCGAGATGGGCCGCTTCGCCCGCTACGGCAACAACTCGATGCTGGTGCGCGGCCTCTCGGCGGCCCGGGTCGGCGACGAGGAGTTCGTGCTGCGCCTGACCGGCCCGCGCGCCGACGAGGCCGACCGGCTCGAGGCGCTCGCCCAGTCCCTCGTCGCCCGGTTCGGCGACGAGGTCCTCGGCTACCGCTGCTACGGCGACACCGTCACCGTGCAGGCCACCGGGCAGGCCCGCGACTACCTCGCGCTGGTCCGCAAGGCCCCGGACAGCGTGCCGCTGGACCGGGTGCAGCCCGCCCACGAGATCACCCGCACCCTCGCGTCCGGCGCGATGAGCCACGGCGCCCTGAATTCCAACGCCCACGAGGCCGTCGCGCACGGCACCAACATGGTCGGCGGCATGTCGAACTGCGGTGAGGGCGGCGAGCACATCTCCCGCTACGGCACGATCCGCGGGTCGCGGATCAAGCAGTTCGCGTCGGGCCGCTTCGGGGTCTGGGCCGGTTACCTCGCCGACCCGATGCTCGAGGAGATCGAGATCAAGATCGCGCAGGGCGCCAAGCCCGGCGAAGGCGGGCAGCTGCCGGCCGCGAAGGTGACCGTGGAGATCGCCGCCGCGCGCGGTGCCACGCCCGGCGTCGAACTGGTGTCGCCGCCGCCGCACCACGACACCTACTCGATCGAGGACCTCGCGCAGCTCATCCACGACTGCAAGGCCGCCCGGGTCCGGGTCATCGTCAAGCTGGTGTCCTCCGAGGGCATCGGCACCATCGCCGTCGGTGTCGCGAAGGCCGGCGCGGACGTCATCAACGTCGCCGGCAACACCGGCGGCACCGGCGCCGCGTCCGTCACCTCGCTCAAGTACGCGGGCCGCTCCGCCGAGATCGGCATCGCCGAGGTGCACCAGGCGCTGTGCGCGAACGGCCTGCGCGACAAGGTGGTGCTGCGCTGCTCCGGTGCCCACCAGACCGCATCCGACGTGATCACCTCCGCGCTGCTCGGCGCCGACAGCTTCGAGTTCGGCACCACCGCGCTGATGATGCTCAAGTGCGTCATGGCCAAGAACTGCAACGTCAAGTGCCCGGCCGGTCTGACCACCAATCCCGAGGTGTTCGACGGTGACCCGCGCGCGATGGCGCAGTACCTGCTCAACGTCGCGCACGAGACCCGCGAAGTGCTGGCCCGGCTGGGTCTGCGGTCGCTGCGCGATGCCCGCGGCCGCTCGGATCTGCTGCACCTGCTCGACCACCCGTCGTCCGTCGGCAAGCTGGACCTGCGGGCCATGCTGACCGTCGTGCCGGAGGTCTCGGTCGAGAACCCCGTGTACCTGGAGAAGGACTACGAACTCGACGACCGCTGGATCGCCGAGCTGCGGGCGGCGCTGGTCGACGCCGGCGAGACCGCGGTCGCGCTCGGTGACGGTGTCGCGCTGACCAACCGCAACAAGAGCGTCGGGGCGCAGCTCGCCATCGACATCGAGCGGATGCTGGGCCACGAGCAGCTCGGCGAGATCCCCGCGGCCCTGCGCGACGAGCGCGGCCGCCGCTGGCTGCGCGACGGCGCCGTCACCGTCACCACCACCGGCTCGGCCGGCCTGTCGTTCGGCGCGTTCTGCAACGACGGAATGGTGCTGGCGCACACTGGAACCGCGAACGACGGCGTCGGCAAGGGCCAGTGCGGCGGCGAGATCGTCGTGCTCTCCCCCGGCGGCGGCTCCGCCGATCACGGCGGCAACGTGCTCATCGGCAACTTCGCGTTGTTCGGTGCCACCGGCGGCCGGTTGTTCGTCCAGGGGCAGGCCGGCGACCGGTTCGCGGTCCGCAACTCCGGTGCCGCCGCGGTCGTCGAGGGGGTCGGCGAATTCGCGTGCGAGTACATGACCAACGGTGTCGTGCTCAACCTCGGCGGATTCGGCAAGGGCCTGGGCAACGGCATGTCCGGCGGGTTCGTCTACCAGTACGACCCCGAGGGCCTGCTGCCCGGCAAGGCCAGCGCCGACTCGATCGTCCTCGGTTCCGTCACCGGCGACGATCCGCAGGCGGCGGTCCACAACGCGGCCGTGCTCGAACTGCTGCACCGGCACGTCGAGGCCACCGGGTCCGTCAAAGCCCGCTTCCTGCTGGACAACTGGCAGACCGAGCAGGCGCACTTCGTGTACGGCATGCCGCGGGCGCTGCTGCAGTACCAGGACTCGGAGCAGATCCTCGCCGCGAAGTCCCGCAAGGAACTCGCCGATGAGGTCGCCGCGGCCCTCGTCGAGCACCAGGTCCGCAAGTTCAAGACCGACTACCGGCAGGGCACGCCGGTGGCCGGGGGCGTCACCCCGGACGGCACGGACAGCGAGGCGATGTTCGCGCTGCTCAACAACTACACGGTGCTCGCCGCCGCCCAGTCGATGGCGATGCAGCGCATCCCCGGCGCCACCGACGCCGCCGATCCGGCCGTGCAGAAGGCGGTGCGCAACCTGCTGCTGACCGAGGACTTCTTCCTCGTCAAGAAGCTGCAGCG
This sequence comes from Rhodococcus sp. NPDC003382, assembly GCF_053589135.1. Classification (NCBI taxonomy): domain Bacteria; kingdom Bacillati; phylum Actinomycetota; class Actinomycetes; order Mycobacteriales; family Nocardiaceae; genus Rhodococcus; species Rhodococcus sp. NPDC003382. The sequence goes on along the minus strand of NZ_JBSFRH010000020.1, from coordinate 2,084 downwards.
GTACGCGCTCGAGGCGATCTCGGAGCGCACCGACGAGGAGCTCGCGGTGCTCGTCGCCGACAAGCGCCTCGGCGACTACAAGCGGTCGCTGGCGTTGCGCAACGTCCGGTCCGTGTACACCCCCGGCACCTACGGGTGGATTCTCCTGCAGGACAGGAAGAACCACGACTCCATCGGCCGGCTGCCCGGTTACGAGGAACTGTTCGCGCGTCACGCGGTGCCGGATCTGCTCGCTCAGTCGCCCGAGCTTTCCACGGAGGTGGCTTCCGCATGACCCCGTTCATCCCCACCGACGCCCCGTTCACCACGGACCAGCGGTCGTGGCTCGCCGGCTTCCTCGCCGGCATGCAGACCCGTCTGCTCGCCACCGGCCCCGACACCGCCACCGCGGCGGGTTCGGCGCCCGCGCTGCACATCCTGTACGGATCGCAGACCGGCAACGCCGAATCCGTCGCCGAGGACACCGCGGCCGCGGCCCGCAGCCACGGATTCGCACCGACGGTGTGCGCGCTCGACGACGTCGACCTCGACCGGTTCGCGACGTTCGGTCGCGTGCTGATCGTGACGTCGACCTACGGCGAGGGCGAGATGCCCGACAACGCCGAACTGTTCTGGGAGGCCCTGTCGGCCGAGTCCGCGCCGCGGCTCGAGGGCATGGACTTCGCGGTGCTCGCGCTCGGCGACACCGGCTACGACGGGTTCTGCCAGGCCGGCAAGCTCATCGACATGCGGCTCGAGCAGCTCGGGGCGCAGCGCATCGTGCCGCGCGTGGACTGCGACGTCGACTACGAGGACGTCGCCGCCGCCTGGATCGCCGAGACCCTGCCGCTCGTCGCGGCCGTCGAGGGCATCCACGGCGACGGCACCGCGGCCGTCGCGGCCCCGGCTCCGGCCCGCGCGAAGTCGCAGTGGAACCGCAGGAATCCGTTCCCCGCGACCGTGACGGTCAACCGGCTGCTGTCGGGTGAGGGGTCCGGCAAGGAGATCCGCCACTACGAGTTCGACCTCGCCGGGTCGGGCCTCGAGTACGAGGCGGGCGACGCCCTGAACGTGGTGCCCGTCAACGATCCCGACCTCGTGCAGGCGCTGCTCGACACCCTCGGCCTGGACGGCGCGGTCGTCCCCTCCGGGCACGAGCAGACCCTGACCGAGCTGCTCACCCGCAGCTACGAGATCACCGCGCCGAACATCGACCTGCTCGAGGAGGTCGAGAAGCGCACGCACAACGAGGAACTGACGTACGTGCTGCGGCACGGCGACAAGGCCGCGCTCGACGACTGGCTGTGGGGCCGCGACATCCTCGACGTGCTGCGCCTGGAACCGACTCCCGAGCTGTCCGCCGAGGAGTTCCTGTCGCTGCTCAAGCCGCTGCAGCACCGCGCATATTCGATCTCGTCGAGCCCGAACGCGACGGAACAGAGCGTGCACCTGACGGTCGCGGCGGTGCGCTACGGCACCGACGGCCGCGAACGTCGCGGTGTGTGCTCGACGTTCCTGGCCGACCGGGTCGGCGAGAACGGCATCGCCGGGGTCTTCGTCACGAAGAACAAGGCGTTCCGGGTCCCCGCCGACGACACCGCCCCGATGATCATGGTCGGTCCGGGCACCGGGATCGCGCCCTTCCGGGGCTTCCTGCAGGAACGCCGCGCGCGGGGCGCGACCGGACGGAACTGGCTGTTCTTCGGCGACCAGAAACGCGCGTGCGACTACGTGTACGAGGACGAGCTGACCGAGTTCGTCGAGTCCGGTGTCCTGACCCGCCTGGACCTGGCGTTCTCCCGCGACCAGGCCGAGAAGATCTACGTGCAGACCCGGATGAAGGAGCACGGCGCCGAGCTGTTCGCGTGGCTCGAGGACGGCGGCCACTTCTACATCTGCGGCGATGCCTCCCGGATGGCGAAGGACGTCGACCGGGCGCTGCACGAGATCGTCGCCGAGCACGGCGGTCTGTCGGAGGAAGACGCCGCCGAGTACGTGACCAACCTCAAGCGCGAGAAGCGGTACGTGCGCGACGTGTACTGAGGTGCGGCTCCGCCGCCCGTGTGCCTTTGTGGCGACCCCAACCGCCACAAAGGCACACGGGC